>NZ_JBHUTX010000061.1:0-43749 GCF_042671245.1 Streptomyces sp. NPDC057099 | reverse complement strand
GTGTATAAGAGACAGGAGCACATCCTGCCGCGCGCCGAGCTCGACCGGCTGTCCGCTTCCGGGCTGCTGGCCATCACCGTGCCCCGCTCCCACGGCGGTGCCGGCGTCGGCGCCCGCACCCTCGGCGAGGTCGTCCGACTGCTGTCGGCCGCCGACCCGAGCATCGGCCAGATCCCGCAGAACCACTTCTTCTTCGTCGAGGTGCTGAAGGAGAACGGCACGGCCGCACAACGCGACCTGTTCTACGCCGAACTGCTGGCGGGACGCAGGTTCGGCAACGCCCTCGCCGAGAAGGGCACCCGGCACGCGCTGGAGTTCTCCACCCGGCTGAAGCCCCGCCCCGACGGCTCGTACACCCTGACCGGCACCAAGAACTACTCCACGGGCGCCCTGTTCGCCCACTGGATCCCGGTCTTCGCCCTCGGCCCGGACGACGGTCTCACCGCGGCCTTCGTCCCGTACGACGCCCCCGGCGTCACGGTGGTGGACGACTGGGACGGCATCGGGCAGCGCGGCACCGCCAGCGGGACCGTGCGGTTCGCGGACGTGCACGTGCCGGCCGACCGGGTGGTGCCCCACCACCTCACCTTCGAACGGCCCGAGGTCTTCGGCGCCTTCGGCCAGTTCATCCACGCGGCCGTCGACACCGGCATCGCCCGCGGGGCCCTGGAGGAGGGCGGCGAGCTGATCCGGGACATCGCCCGGCCGTGGGGCGAGTCGGGCGCCGACCGGGCGAGCGAAGAACCACTGGTGATCAACAAGTTCGGCGAGCTGGCCCTCGTCGTACGAGCCGCCGAGGCCCTCCTCGACCGGGCCGGAGCCGCCCTCGACGCCGCCCGCGAAGCCCCCGCCGACGCGGGCCTCGCGGCCGAGGCCTCCGTCGCCGTGGCCGCTGCCCGCGCCCAGGCCGACAGCGCCGCCCTGACCGTCGCCAACGACGTCTTCGCCCTCATCGGCACCCGGTCCGTGACCGGCGGCCGGGGCCTGGACCGCCACTGGCGCAACGCCCGCACCCACACCCTGCACGACCCGCGCCGCTGGAAGATCCAGCACCTCGGCAACCACGCCCTGAACGGGGTCGCCCCGCCCGCCAACGGAATCGTCTGAGGACCCCATGACCACGACCGACTGGATCGCCACCGCCCGTGCCGTGGCCGCCGGCCTCGCCCAGGACGCCGCCCAGCGCGACAAGGCCAACAAGCCGCCCTTCGAGGAGGTGGAACGGCTGCGCGCGGCCGGGCTGCTCACGCTGCTGGTGCCCGCCGAGTACGGCGGCGGGGGAGCGGACTGGCGCACCGCCTACGCCGTCATTCGCGAGATCGCCGCCGGGGACGGCTCGATCGGGCAACTCCTCGGCTACCACTACCTGCTGTCCTGGAACCCGCGCTTCTTCGGCGAGCCCGCCACCGCCGAGCGGCTGGAGCGCGCGGCGGCCGAGGGAGAGTGGCTGTGGGGCGGGGCGTTCAACCCCCGGGACCCGGACGTCACCCTGACCCACGAGGGCGACGGCTTCCGGCTCGACGGGCGCAAGAGCTTCGCCACCGGCGCCCGCGTCGCCGACCGGCTCGTCGCCGGCGCCACCCGCACGGACACCGGCGAACCCGTCGTCGTCTTCGTGGACCCGGCCCACACCGGAGTCGTACGCCACGACGACTGGGACAACTTCGGGCAGCGGCTCTCGGCCAGCGGCAGCGTGGAGTTCCACGCCGTGCCGGTGGCGGCGGACGAGATCATCGGGTCCCTCTCCGAGGAGGCGGGCACCCTCACTCCGTTCGCCACCCTCGTCACCCCCGCGATCCAGCTGGTCTTCGTCCACTTCTACCTGGGCATCGCCGAGGGCGCGCTCGCCGAGGCCGCCGAGTACACCAGAGACACCACCCGCCCCTGGCTGCTGTCGGGCGTCGACTCCGCCACCCAGGACCCCTACACCCTGGCCACCTACGGCGAACTCGCCGTGTCCGCACGCTCGGTGCGGCTCCTCGCCGACCACGCCGCCGAAGCCGTCCAGCGCGGCATCGACCGAGGCCAGGACCTCACCGCCGAGGAGCGCGGCGAGATCGCCGCCACCGTCGCCGCCGCCAAGGTCGCCTCGACCAAGGCCGCCCTCGACATCACCGCCCGGATCCTGGAGGTCACCGGCGCGAGGGCGACGGCGTCCGCGCACGGCTTCGACCGGTTCTGGCGCAACGTCCGCACCCACACCCTGCACGACCCCGTCGCCTACAAGCTCCGCGAGGTCGGCGACCACTTCCTGAACGGCACTCACGCGCCTTTCACCCTCTACACGTAAGAAGAAGCCAGGAGAACCACCCCATGACCCCGACCCCGCGCCTGTCGCGTTCCCCGCTCTCCCGCAGACACCTGCTGCGCGCCGCCGGCGGTGCCGCCGCCCTCGCCGCGGCCGGCCCGCTCCTGACCGCCTGCGGCTCCTCCGAATCCGTCGCGCTCGACCCGACCGCCAAGCCCGACCTCGACGGGGTCACCCTCAAGATCCTGGCCAACCAGCCGAACGCCCTGTCGTTCAAGTACCTGAGCGAGCCCTTCGAGGAGGCCACCGGCGCCAAGCTGTCGGTGACCCCCGTGCCCTACGACAAGCTCACGGCGCAGGCCGTGCTCGACGTGCAGTCCGGGGCGGGCCAGTTCGACGTCTTCATGTACTGGTACGCGGCCGTCGGCACCCTCGCCGAGGGCGGTGTCATCGAAGACCTCACCGCCTACATCAAGGCGCACAAGGACATCGAGGAGAGCGACTTCCTGCCGTCCCTGTACGACACCTACACCCGCTACGACGGCAAGCGCTGGGGCCTGCCCTACGACGGCGACACCCACATCCTCTTCTACAACACCGAGATCTTCGAGCGGCACAAGGTCGAGGCGCCCCGCACCTGGGACGAGTACAACGACATCGCCGCGAAGATCACCAAGGACGCCAAGGGCAAGTACTACGGCACCATCATCGAGGCCCAGCAGGTCCCCGTGATCCTCGGCTGCGCCTTCGCCAACCGCCTCGCCGGATACGGCGGTTCCTTCCTCGACGCGTCGGGCGCGCCCACCCTCGACACCCCGGAGGCGATCGAGGCCGCGCAGGTGCTGTTCGACGCCGCGCCCAGCGCGCTGCCCACTCCGCTGCAGATCGGCTTCGACCAGGCGCTGCCCGCCTTCCTCGACGGCAAGGGCGCCATGCTCGACTTCTGGACCGACTTCGCCAAGCGCGCCCAGGACCCCAAGCAGTCCAAGGTCGTCGACAAGTGGGCCGTCACCACCCTCCCGGTCGGCGGCGACAACACCAAGCCCCGCACCTCGCTCGACGCGGGCTTCGGACTGGCCGTGTCCACGGCGTCGAAGCAGAAGGAGGCCGCCGCCGCCTTCATCAAGTGGGCGACCGCCGCACAGCAGAACCTCCTGGTGCTCGCCCAGCCCGACGCGGGCGCCGACCCGATCCGCACCAGCACCCTCAGCTCCTCGGCGTTCCGCAAGAACTCGCCCGACTCCTACGAGGTCGTCCGCACCGGCCTCGCGGGCGACCCCCTGCCCTGGCCGACCGTGCCCAAGGCCCCCGATCTGCTGCAGACCCTGGTCGACGAGCTCGCCCTCGGCCTGCAGGGCAAGCAGAGCGCGAAGACCGCTCTGGGGAACACCCAGCGCGCCTGGGCCAAGGAACTCAAGGGAGCGTCCGGATGACAGCCAGGCCGGCCGCCCGGGTCCCCGGGGCGCTCGCCGCGCCGTCCGTGGTCTTCCTCGCGGTGTTCGCCGCCTACCCGCTCGTCTACGTCATCGGCCTGGCCTTCACCGACTCCACCCTCGCCCGGCCCCTGCAACGCTGGACCGGGTTCGACAACTTCCGTACCGCGCTGGAGAGCCAGTCGTTCACGGGCTCGCTGTGGCGGTCGGCGCTCTTCGCGGTGCTCGCCGCCGCGGTGCAGCTGGTGCTGGGCACGGCCCTCGCGCTCCTGCTGCGTGCCAGGGCCGCCCGCCCGGGCCTGCTGGGCACGCTCCTGCTGCTGCCGCTGGTCACGCCGCCCGTCATGGTCGGCGTGGCGTGGAAGCTGCTGCTTGCCCCGGTGGGCGGCGCCCTCAACGGCGTCCTGCACGCGGCAGGACTGCCCGGCGTGAATCCGCTCGGCAGCGGTACGGGGGCCTTCACCACCCTCGTCGTCATCGACAGCTGGCAGTGGACACCGTTCGTGATGCTGCTGGTGTACGCCGCGCTCCTCGGCGTACCGGACGAACTGCGCGAGGCCGCCGCCCTCGACGGCGCCGGCCGTGCGCGGACTCTCCGCTCGATCGTCCTGCCGTACATCGAACCGACCCTGCTGTCCGTCCTGCTGCTCAAACTCGTGATCGGCTTCAAGGTCTTCGACATCGTCTACGTCGTGACGTCCGGCGGCCCCGGCTTCTCGACCACCACGAGTACGTACGACATCCAGCGCACCGCGCTGCAGGAGTTCGACGTCGGCGGCGCGGCGGCCGCGACCGTGCTGTTCTCCCTGCTCATCGGCCTGGTCACCAGCCTGGTGGCGATCCGCCGCAAGAAGTACGAGGAGGTGGCGGTATGACCACGCTCGAAGCCGTACGGGAAGAGGTCGCGGCCGAGCCCGAGACCAAGAGGCCCCCGCACCGCCCGGCCAGACGCCGCCGTCCCACCGGCGTCACCGCGCTGCTCACGGTCATCGCCCTGCTCATGGCCGTACCGCTGCTGTACGTCGCCTCCCTCTCCGCCCGCTCCCGCGACGACGTCCTCAACGGCGGGCTCCTGCCCTCGCACCTGTTCTGGCGGAACTGGCCCGACACCTTCCGGGCCGTCGAGGTCGGCCACTACATCGTCAACTCCTGGACGGTTGCCGCCGGTTCCGTCGTGCTCACGCTGCTGATCGCCGTACCGGGCGCCTACTTCACGGCTCGGGCCGGACGCCGTGGGGGCAGACTCGCGACCCTGGTGCTGTCCAGCTACTGCGCGCCGCCCGTCGTGGCCGTCCTCCCGCTGTTCTATCTGCTGCGGAACCTGGAGCTGAACAACACCGTCACCGGGCTCGCCCTGGTGGACGGTCTGGCCAACGTGCCGGTGGCGATCTGGCTGCTGGACGGCTTCGTACGGAAGGTGCCGAAGGAGATCGAGGAGGCCGCCTGGCTCGACGGACTCGGCCCCTGGGCGAGCCTCAGGCGTGTCGTCCTGCCGCTCATCGCGCCGGGTGTGGCGGCCGCCGCGCTGATCTGCTTCTTCCTCAGCTACAACGAGTTCCTCTTCGCCCTCAGCTTCGCCCAGGACAGCAGTGCGCAGACCCTGCCGGTGCTGCTCTCCCTCTTCCAGGGCGACAAGAACGTCGAGTTCGGCCAGCAGGCCGTCGTCTCCCTCATCGGTATCGCGCCCGTCTACGTCCTGGCCGTGGCCGCCCAGCGCCGGCTCGTCGCCGGCCTGTCCTCCGGAGCCCTGAAATGACCCGCCGCATCCATCTGAACGCCTTCGACATGGCCTGCGTCGGCCACCAGTCGCCCGGCCTGTGGCGGCACCCCGACGACCAGGCGCACCGCTACACCGACCTCGCCTACTGGACCGACCTGGCGCGGCTGCTGGAACGCGGCGGGTTCGACTCGCTCTTCATCGCCGACGTGCTCGGCGCGTACGACGTCTACCAGGGCTCGCGCGACGCCGCCGTCCGCCAGGGCGCGCAGATCCCGCTGTCCGACCCGCTGCCCGCCGTCTCCGCCATGGCCGCGGTGACCGAGCGCCTCGGCTTCGGCGTGACCGTCTCCCTCACCTACGAGCAGCCGTACAAGCTCGCCCGCACCCTCACCACCCTCGACCATCTGACCAAGGGCCGGATCGCCTGGAACGTCGTCACCTCCTACCTGGAGAGCGCGGCCCGCAACCTGGGGCTCGGCGAACAGGTCGGGCACGACGACCGCTACGAGGTCGCCGAGGAGTTCCTCGAGGTCTGCTACAAGCTGTGGGAGTACTCCTGGGACGACGACGCGGTCGTCCGCGACCGGGAACGGGGCGTCTTCACCGACCCCGACCGCATCCGGGACATCGCCCACAAGGGCCGCCACTTCACCGTGCCGGGCGTGTTCCTGTCCGAGCCGTCGCCGCAGCGCACCCCGGTGGTCTTCCAGGCCGGCGCCTCCCCGCGCGGCCGGGCCTTCGCCGCCCGGCACGGGGAGGGCGTCTTCATCAACGCGGTCACACCGGAGGCGACCCGCCGCGTCGTCGACGACATCCGGGCCAAGGCCGCCGCCGAGGGCCGCGACCCGTACGGCGTCAAGATCTTCATCCTGCTCACCGCGATCACCGCCCCCACCGACGAGGAGGCCCAGGCCAAGTACGCCGACCTGATCTCCTACGCCTCCTACGAGGGCGCCCTCGCCCTCTACGGCGGCTGGAGCGGCCTCGACCTGTCCGAACTCGCCCCGGACCAGCCTCTGGAGTACGTCGACACCGAAGCCGTGCGCTCCGCGCTCGCGATCTTCTCCACCGCCGATCCGACCCGCCGGTGGACCCCCGACCAGGTGGCCCGCTACCTGGGCATCGGCGGTATCGGGCCCGTGGTGGTGGGTTCCCCGGCCACGGTCGCCGACGAGCTGGAACGCTGGGTGGAGGAGGCGGACATCGACGGCTTCAACCTCGCCTACGCCGTGACGCCCGGCACCTTCGCCGATTTCGTCGACCTGGTCGTGCCCGAGCTTCGTTCCCGAGGCCGGCTCCCGGAAGATCCCGCCGCTGCCACCCTGCGCGAACGCCTGCACGGACCGGGCGGCGGACCTCGTGTCCGGGCCGACCACCCGGCGGCCGAGTACCGCGAACTGGCCGCCCAGGAGCGGAAGTCGGCCGAGGAACGCCGGGACTGACGGTAGGTCAGAGGGCCTTGCCGGGGTTGAGGACGTGGTGCGGGTCGAAGGCCGCCTTCACGCGTCGCTGCAGCGCGTGCTGCTCGGCGCCGAGCTCCTCGGCGAGCCAGCGCCGCTTGAGCGTCCCCACCCCGTGCTCGCCGGTGAGCGTGCCGCCCAGGCGCAGCGCGGTGGCGAAGATGTCGCTCGCCGCCTGCCAGGCCGCCTCCGGGACGTCGGGGGAGTCGGGGTCGAGGACGAGGATGGGATGGAGGTTGCCGTCCGCGGCGTGGGCGAAGGTGAAGATCCGTACGTCGTGGCGTTCGGCGACGGCCGCGATCTCCCGCACTGCGGGGGCGAGTTGGGCCCGGGGTACCGCGATGTCCTCGATCAGCACCCGGCCGATGCGTTCCAGGGAGGGCAGGACGAGCCTGCGGGCGGTGAGAAGCCGGTCCGCCTCCACCGGGTCGGTGGTGGTCTCGACGGACGCCGCATGCTTCCGCAGCAGCCGTACCGCCTCCTCCGCCTCCGCTTCCGCGGCCCGCCCGTCGCACTGCAGAAGCAGCAGCGCACCGCCTCGCGCGCGCAGATCCGTGTCCTGGGCCGCGTCCACGGCCGCCAGGACCGGACCGTCCAGCAGCTCGGCCATCGCGGGCTCGACATGGGCGGCGGTGAGCGCGGACACGGCCTCGGCGCCCTCGGCGAAGGTGTCGAAGTACGCGGCGACGGTGGCGGTCGCCTCCGGTACCGGCCGCAGCCGCACCGTCGCGGCGGTGATCACACCGAGGGTGCCCTCGGAGCCGGTGAGCAGCGCCGTCAGGTCGTAGCCGGTGACGCCCTTGACGGTGCGCCGACCGGTCCGTATCAGCGTTCCGTCGGCGAGCGCCGCGTCGAGCCCGAGGACGGCGTCCCGGGTCACGCCGTACTTGGCGCAGCGCAGCCCGCCCGCGTTGGTGGCGATGTTGCCGCCCACCGTGGAGATCGCCGCGCTCGCCGGATCGGGCGCGTAACGCAGTCCGAACTCGCCCGCCGCACGGTCCAGTTCGGCGGTGATGACGCCCGGTTCCACGACGGCGGTCTGTTCCTCGGGGCTCAGTTCGAGGATCCGGTTCATCCGCGACAGGTCGACGACGACACTGCCCGCCCCCGCGTTCGCCCCGCCGGACAGCCCGGTGCCGGCCCCGCGCGGCACGACCGGCACCCGCAGCTCGTGCGCGTGCCGCAGCGCGGTCTGTACGTGCTCGGCGCGGGTGGCGTGCACGACCGCCAGCGGCTGCCCGTCCGGGCGGCTGCCCGAGCGGTCGGCGGCGTACGGCGCGGTGGCCTCGGGGGCGACACTGAGCGCTCCCTCGGGCAGTTCACGGCGGAGCGCGGTGAGGAGCCGGGCGGCCGAGGGACCGGGGTGGGGAAGAGGCATGAGGCTGTTCTCTCTGCGTAGGAGGCGAAGGGCGCCTAGGGGTGGCCGGGCCGGCCCGTTTCCAGTGCCCGCGCTCCGATGGCGAGCAGGGCCGTGTCCTCCTGCGGGGCGTGCACCGGGGCGCACTGGACATCCCTGAAGTGGCGTTCCAGGGGGTTGTCGCGGGTCAGCCCCGGGTTGCCGAGCAGCCGCAGGGCCAGCGCGACGGCCTCGGTGGCGTGCCGGTCGGCCAGGACACGGGCGCCCAGGGCCTGTTCGGGCGTATAGGCGTCGTCGGCGGCCTCCACCCGCTCGGCGCCGCCGAACACCAGCTGCTCGGCGGAGTCGAGCCGCAGCGCGATCTCGCCCGCCGTGCGCCGGAAGCGCTCCGTGCGGGCCACCGGATGGCCGAGATTGGCGGGCACCCGTTCGTGAGCGAACCGGTGGAAGTACTTCTGCGCGGCCCGGGCCACGCCCAGATAGAGGGCGGCGAGCGGGAGATGGAGGGCGGCGCCGGCCCGGTTGTCCTGCTCCGCGCCCGCGCCGTGCGGGGCGATGTCCACCACGTTCCCGGCCGGGATCTCCACATCGTGCAGCGCGATGTCGTGGCTGCCGCTGGCCCGCAGCCCCAGATGGTCCCAGCGGTGGGTGATCTCGATGCCGGGGGAACTGCCGGGCACGGCGAACGTGCCCACGCGCGGGGTGGGTTCGTCCGTGGTCGCCCAGACCAGCAGCCAGTCCAGCCCCTCCACACCGGTGGCGAAGCGTTTGCGGCCGGTCAGGGACCAGCCGGTGGCCGTGCGCCGGGCCACCGTCGCGGGCAGCCCGCCGCGTGCGGGAGAACCGAGGTCGGGCTCCACCCGTACGTGGTTGAGCAGCACCGGGCCGTGAGCCGCGCCGGACAGCACCTTCTCGTACAACTCCTCCGGCCAGTGCGGCCGAACGGCCTGGCGGTGGTGGACGGTGAGGCTCATCGCGGCGATCAGCGCCACCGACGGGTCGCCCTCGCCGAGCGCGTGCAGGATCCGGGCGGTGGCCGATACCCCGAGGCCCGGCCCGCCGTATCGGGCGCCGACGGTGGCGGTGAGCAACCCCGCCTCGTGTGCCGCGCGGATCCCCTCGGCGGGGAAGGTGCCGTCGCGGTCGTGAGCGGCGGCGGTGGCGGCGAGCCGCCGGGTGACCTCGGGCAGGGCCCCCAGGTCGGGGGCGCGGAGCAGCAGACCGGTCGTCATCGGGCCAGCTCCTTGCGCAGCGGGGCGTTCAGCCGGTCGCTCCAGAAGCCGCTGACCTTCAGCCCCTGCTCGAGCGCGCCGAGGTCCAGGAACGCGTCGGCGACCTCCTGCTGGGAGGCGGTGGCCCGGGCGCTCACCGGCCGCACCTCGGTCCTGCGCTGCGCCTGGCCCTCGCTGTACTCCTCCAGCGCCTGGTTCACCGGCTGGTGGGTTGCGGCGGCGATGACCTTCGCGTACTCCTTCTCACGCCCGTCGCGGACATACGCGTTCGCCTGGTCGAGCCGGGCGAGCAGATCCGTCAGCGCCTCGCGCTCGGCGTTGTCGCCGAGGGTCTCGTCGGAGGCCGTCCACAGGAAGTTGCCGGAGAGGACGTCCTTGCCGGAACCGATCGTGCGGGCGCCCTGCTGCCGGGCGGCGATGATCGAGTTCCCGTATCCGGCGAAGGCGTCGACGGAACCGCCGCCCAGCGCGGCGAGCGCCTTGTCCGGCTCCAGCGGGGCGGCGGTGATGTCGTCCCAGCCGAGTCCGGCCCGCTTCAGCAGCTCGTACAGGAAGTAGTGGGCGGTGGTGTTCTTGACGTAGCCGACCTTCTTCCCCTTCAGCTGCGCGATCGAGGTGACCCCCGAGCCCTTGGGGGCCACCACCTCCTGGTTCAGGGTGTTGCCGCGCTGCACGGCGACGACCTTGAAGTTGGGCTTCCCGTCGGCCGCCGCGAAGACCGGCGGGATCTCGCTGGAGCTGGCCACGTCCAACGCGCCCGCCCGTACGGCCTCCAACTGCTTGTCGCCGCCCTGGAACAGGCTCCACTGCACCTCGTACGGCGTGTCGTCCAGGCCGGCGAACTTCAGCAGGGCCTCCTCGCCCTTCCAGCCCGTCGCGCCGACGCGCAGGGTGACGGAGGACCCCTGCCCGTCGCCCTCCGCTCCCGCCGAGCCGCCGCAGCCGGTCAGGGCGGCCAGGGACAGGACGACGGTGGTGAGAGCGAGCGCGCGCCCCGCCCGCCTCACGCGGCGGCTCCCGAGGCGGCCCGGTGCTTCAGCTCCTGGCGGACCAGCGGAAGGACGTGCCGGGCGTAGTCGATCGCGTCGTTGAGCGGGTCGTAGCCACGGATGGACAGCAGCTCGCAGCCGATGTCGACGTAGTCGAGCAGCGCCTTGGCGACCGTCTCGGGGGAGCCGACCAGCGCCGTGGAGGCGCCGGCCGCGTTGGTGGCCGTCGCGGGCGCGGTCCACAGGCAGCGGTCGTGGACCTCGCCGCGTTCGGCGACGGCCAGCAGCCGCTGCGAACCGACATTGGCCGGGGTGCCCTGGCCGAGGGCCGGATAGTGGCGCCGCTTGGCCCGCTCCTCGTGGTTCGTGGTGATCGTGCCGAGGACGCGGTGCGCCTTCTCCCAGGCCAGCTCGTCGGTGGGCGCGATGATCGGGCGGAAGGACACCCAGATGCGCGGGTGGGGCCGGCCGGCGGCGTCGGCGTACTCGTTGACCGCCGCGATCTGCTCGGCGGTCTCCTTCAGCGGCTCGCCCCACAGCCCGAAGATGTCGCCCTGCTGCCCGCCCACCCGGTAGGCGTCCTCCGAGGAGCCGCCCACCGAGATGGGGATCGTGCCCTGGTACGGCGTGACATCCGAGCGGAAGCCCTCGAAGCGGTAGTACGGGCCCTCGTGCGAGACGGGCCCGTCGGCCGCCCACACCTCGCGCAGGATCCGGATGTACTCGTCGGAGCGCGCGTACCGCTCGCTCTTGTTCAGGTAGTCGCCCTCGCGGCGCTGCTCCTCGTCGTTGCCGCCCGAGATGATGTGCACCGCCAGACGGCCCTTGCTGATCCGGTCCAGGGTGGCCAGGGCCCGGGCCGCGTGGGTCGGGAAGATCACGCCGGGGCGATGGGCGAGGACGGGCTTGATGCGCTCGGTGTGGTTCGCCACGAACTGCGCCAGCTGCAGCGCGTCGGGCGAGGCCGAGTGGTAGGTGACGAGGGTGTAGTCGAAGCCGCCGTCGTCCAGGGCGCGGGCGTAGCGGCGGGCGTAGTCGACGTCGATGCCCGTGCCCGCGGTGGGGTCGCCCTCGGTGGCGGGGTTGGGGTGGACGGCGCTGATGAACTCGACGGGCATGGCGGGGCTCATTCCTTGACGAGGCTGGAGTCGACGTGGTCGGCGACGGTCGGGTTCGGGGCGAGGACACCGATGCCGTGCATGGTGTCGCCGACCTTCTGCACGGACTCGACCACCTGTGAACTGACGGGCAGCAGCTCGCCGTTGGCCTGGCTCACCAGCGTCTTCGCGATCGCGGGGGAGGCCCCGTTGTTCTGCTGGATCGCCTTGGCGTAGTCGTCCGGGTGCTTGCGCGACCAGGCCAGGGCCTTGTCCAGGCGGCGCAGATAGTCGGCGACGGCCGCCTTCTTGCTCTTGTCGGCCAGGGCCTTCTCGGAGGCGCCGATGAACCCGTAGCCGCTCACCCGCCCGTCGGCGCCGTTGACCAGGAGGCGGCCGCCCTGCTGCTCCGCGACGGCCTTGTAGACCCCGAAGGTCGCCCAGGCCTCGATCTTGCCGGACGTGAACGCGGCCTGCGCGTCCGTCGGCAGCAGATACTGCACCTTGACGTCGGAGTACTTCAGCCCGGCCTGCTGCAGCACGTGCGCGAGCAGATACTCGGCGATGGACCCCTTGGCCGAGGAGACCACGACCTTCCTGCCCTTGAGATCCTTGACGCTCTTCACCGACGAGTTGCCGCGCACCACGATCCCGGTGTGCGTGCCGTCGTTGCGCAGCGCGCCCACCGCCTTCACCGGCACACCCCCCGACAGCGCCTGGAGCGTGGGCAGATCGGCGGCGTACGAGGTGTCGGCGGCCCCGGCCTGCACGGCCTGGAAGAGCGGCGCGGCCCCCTCGAACTCGGCCCACTTGACCTTGTAAGACGTCCCCTTGAGGGCCCCGGAGGTGTTGAACAGCGTCTGCAGGTTCTTGGCCTGGTCACCGATGACGAGCGTCCCGGAGTCGCTTCCGCCGGAGACGGCCGCACCGCTTCCGCCGCAGGCGGTGGTGGCGAGCAGGGCGGTCAGAGTGAGCGCGGCGCCGAGGGTGCGGCGCGTGGTCGTGCGGGTCATGAGGTGGGTGCCGTTTCTGTCGTGGCCTCTTCGCGAGGCGCCGAGGCGTCGTGGACGCCGAGCCGGTGCAGCAGTTCGCCGCGCAGCCGTACGAAGTCGGGGGAACCGAGCGCCCGGGGCCGCTCCAGGCCGACCTCGGCCTCGTAGGCGATCCGCCCGCCGTCCATCACCAGGACCCGGTCGGCCAGCAGCAGCGCCTCCTCCACGTCGTGGGTGACCAGCAGCACCGAGCAGCCGTGCCGCTGCCACAGATCGGCCACCAGCCGCTGCGCCCGGCCGCGGGTGAGGGCGTCCAGGGCGCCGAACGGCTCGTCGAGCAGGAGCAGTTCGGGCTCGCGGACCAGCGCCCGGGCCAGCGACACGCGCTGCGCCTGGCCGCCGGAGAGGGTCTTGGGCCAGCTGCCCGCGTACTCCTCGATGCCGACCTCGGCGAGATAGCGCTCGGCGAGCGACCGGTCCTTGGAGCGGGGCAGGCCGAGCACCACGTTGCGCCACACCCGCAGCCAGGGCATCAGCCGCGGCGACTGGAAGGCCACCGAGCGGCGCTCGGGCACGGTCACCTCGCCCTCGGTCTCGCTGTCCAGCCCGGCGAGGATCTTCAGCAGCGTCGACTTCCCGCAGCCGCTGTGCCCGAGCAGGGCGACGAACTCTCCCTGACGGATGGTGAGATCGAGATCGTCGATGACGGTCTTGTCGTCGAAGGCGCGGCTCAGGCCGCGTACCTCCACCTGGGTGCTCGCCGTCGTACTCGCAGTCGTGCTCATCGCTCCCTCACGCTCCTTCGCCGTCGAACGAGGCCCGCCAGGCCAGCAGCCGCCGCGACAGCAGCCGCACGGCGAAGTCGCACAGCAGCCCCAGCACCGCGTAGACGGCCAGGCACAGGACGATGACGTCGGTCTGGAAGTACTGCTGGGCGTTGCTCATCAGATAGCCGATGCCGGCGTCCGCGTTGACCTGCTCGGCGAAGACCAGGGCCAGCCAGGCGGTGGACAGCGCGTAGCGCAGGCCGACCAGGGCGCCGGGCAGCGCGGACGGCAGGATCACGTACCGGATCAGACCGATCCGGCCGAGCCCCGCCATCCGTCCGGCCTCGATGAGCTGGGAGTCGGCGGAGCGGATGCCGCCGTAGATGTTGAAGTACAGCGGGTAGGTGACGCCGAGCGCGACCAGCGCGATCTTCGGGGTCTCGTCGATGCCGAACCAGACGATGAACAGCGGGATCAGACCCACCCACGGGATGGCCCGGAACATGCCCATCGACGCGTCGATGACGTCCTCACCCAGCCGGAACAGCCCCGCGGTGAGCGACAGCGCGAGCGCGACGGTCGCACCGATGAGGAAGCCGGTCGCGGCGCGGCGACCGGACGCGGCGATGGCCTGCGGCAGTTCACCGGTGCCGATCAGGTCCGCGGCCCGCCGGACGACGTCGACGGGGGAGGCCAGCACTGACTCGGGCAGTACGCCGGTGGCGCTCGCCAGGAACCAGACCAGCACCAGTCCCAGGGGCCCGGAGGCCCGGCGCACGCCCCGCGGCACACGGAAGCGGGACCGCTTGCGCGGGGTGCCGGGGCGGGCGGCCTTCGTGGCGGTGGGGCGAGTCGGCCGCGCCGGTCCGGTGGGCGCCGCGGCTTCTGGTGCGGTGGGTGTAGTCGGTGGTGCGGATCCGTGTGTCGGCGGTGAGGTTTCCGACACGGCGGAGTGCGGGGAGGGCATGCGGCGGCCTCTCGGTCGGGGACGGGGGAGGAGGCGGGGGTCAGCCCGGCTGTTCTCCCTGTGCTGCGGGGCGTGCGGGGTCGGCGGACCAGGCGGACCAGGAGCCGGGGTAGAGGCCGGCTGGGATGCCGGCGTGGGCCAGGGCCGCGACGGTGTGGGCGGCCGTGACGCCGGAGCCGCAGTAGACGGCGACCTCGGTCGCGTCGTCGGCGCCCAGCGCCGTGAAGCGCAGCGCGAGGTCCTCGGCGGGCCGGAAGGTGCCGTCCGCCGCCAGGTTGTCGCCGGTCGGGGCGGAGCGGGCGCCGGGGATGTGTCCGGCGCGCGGATCGACCGGCTCGACCTCCCCGCGGTACCGCTCGGCGGCCCGTGCGTCCAGCAGGACGCCGCCCCGGGCGACTTCGGCCGCCGCGTCCGCGTCCAGGACCGGCAGCTGCCCCGGCTTGAGCACGATGTCGCCGGGCACCTGCGTCTCCGGCTCGCCGCTCGCCGTCGGGAGCCCCGCCGCACGCCAGGCGTCCAGGGCCCCGTCCAGCAGGAGCACCTGCTCGACCCCGGCCCAGCGCAGCAGCCACCAGGCGCGGGCGGCTGCGGTGTTGCCGTTGTCGTCGTACACCACCACCGGACGGCCGGCGGAAAGCCCCCAGCGGCGCGCCGCGGCCTGCAGCGACTCCGGGTCCGGCAGCGGATGACGGCCACCCTCCGGTGTCGCGGGAGCGGCGAGCTCGGTGTCGAGGTCGACGTAGCGGGCGCCGGGGATGTGCTCCTCGAGGTAGTGCGCGCGGCCGTGCGGATCGCCGAGCCTCCACCGCACGTCGAGGACGACCGGGGCCGGATCGCCGGTGCGCAGGAGGAGGTCCAGTTCGGCGGCGGTGGTCAGCACGGGGAGGCTCTCGAACGCGGTCATGCGATGTCCTCGGCGACGGCGACGGGCGCCAGGCCGGGGGAGAGCCGCAGCCGCTCCAGGAAGAGCACGACGGTGGCGGCGGCGGTGCGGTGGGTGACGTCGTTGAGGACGTCGTGCCGGGTCCCGGCCAGGCTCACCAGTTCCGCTTCCGGCAGCGCGCGGTAGACACGACGGGCCTCTTCGAGGGGGCTGATGGCGTCGTCGGCGCCGTGCAGACCGAGCACCGGGAGGGAGATCCGGTCCGGCGCGGGCAGTTCCTGTGCCGCGGGCTCCTCCAGAGCACCACGCCGGAAGGCCGTGTCGGCGGTCAGCCGGCCCCGGTGCGTGGGGCAGGCGGTGCGCTGCTCCAGTTCGCCTTCCCATTCGCTTTCCAAGTCAGGCGCCGTGGTGCCCGCGTCGGTACCCGTCGGCAGCCCGGCGAGGATCAGCGCGTCCAGGCCGGGGGTGTCGCGGGCGGCCAGCGTCGCGGCGTACGAGGCGCCGGTGTCGGAACCGACCAGTACCCGCGGGCCGGGCAGCGTCTCGTCGCGCAGCAGCTTGGCCGCGGCGTCGATGACGGCCGCCGGGTCCAGGGAGGCGTCCCCCAGGGCCCGGACGCGGTACCCGTCGGCGGCGATACGGCGGCCGAACCGCTCGTAGACACCGCCGTGTTCACCCCGGCCGGGGAGCACGACGAGGGTGCCGCGCGGGGCGATTCCTTCGGGTTCGTCCCAGGAGTGGACAGGCTGAGAAGAGCTCATGGTGACTCGATTCATCGACAGCGGCGACGCCGGGCAGGGCGTGGCGGTGCGGTGCGGTGGACGGGGAGGAGAGAGAAGCGGCGCGCGGCGGTACGGAGGCCGCGCGCGGTGCGCGGCATCGCTCAAGCGGCGAAGCGGGCGCGCTCGAAGGGGGGCGAAAGGGTCAGCGACAGCGCATGGCGCCGCTGCGGCCGAAGTCGACCACACGCCGCTGCGTCAGCCAGGCACCCGCGCCGCAGCGCGCCGCCGACCCGGTGGCCGACGGCCAGGGTCCGATGCGGTGGGCGCGCGGCCTGCGGGCCGTCACGAGGGCTGAACGCAGCATGCGCTCAGCATGCACGAGGCAAGAGACCGACGTCCAACGACGATTCGCCATCAAAACCGATCAGAATTCGTCATCGATGGGTGCTAACCTGCGGCCATGCGGCCGGTTCTGGACATCGTGGCACTGCGCAGCCTCATCGCCGTCGCCGACTACGGCGGCTTCCACCGGGCTGCCGGGGAACTCGCGCTCAGCCAGTCCGCGGTCAGTCAGCACGTACGACGCCTGGAGAAGTCCCTCGGACATCCCGTCGTGGAACGCGACGGCCGCAAGACCCGGTTCACCGCCCTCGGCGCCCAACTCCTCGAAGAGGCCAGGCTGATCCTCGGGGCGCACGACGCCGCCGTCCAGCGCCTCCTGGGCGAGGAGGGGGCGACAGCCGCGACCGTCGTCGTCGGTGCCACCGAACACGGCGCCGACCAGATCCTCCCGGCGCTCACCGACGCCGTCCGCGCGGTCCGGCCGGACGCCGAGGTACGGGTGCGGATCGACCGCTCGGCGCGGCTGACCGAGGCGGTCGAACGCGGTGAGCTCGACCTCGCCGTCTACGTCACCGAAGCGACCACCACCGAGGGCACCTCCGTCGGAGACCTCCCGCTGCGCTGGTACGCCGCCCCGGGCTGGCAGCCGCCCGCCTCCGGGCAGCTGCCCCTGGTCGCCGTCAACGCCCCGTGCGTCATCCGCCGTCGCGCCCTCACCGAACTGGCCGCCTGCCGCATGCCGGCCACCGTGGTCGCCGAAGCCGGATACCTCGCCGGCGTCCTGGACGCGGCCCGTGCCGGACTCGGCGCCGCCCTGCTCGCCGTCCCCGGCGGACAGCACCCCGACGGGCTCATCCCGTACCGGGGCCTCCCCGAAGTCCCACCGGTCCGGCTCAGTGCCCTCGCCCGACGAGGCTCCGACCCCGCCCTGACCGGAGCCGCGGTCCAGGCCGTGCGCACCCTGCTCGCGTCCCGCGCCACGGACCGGGCGGCGTAGTCCTAGGACCAGGCGACCCACCTTCCTGGCGGCCGGAGCGGCCCGGCGCGGGGAACATGGAAGGCATGGCCAGCAACGTCGATCTCAGCCAGTTCCTGCGCCGATGCCGTGCCCGCATCGCACCGCGGTCGGTGGGCCTGCCGGAGGGCGGGGCCTACCGGCGCGTGCCCGGCCTGCGGCGTGAGGAAGTCGCGCAGCTGGCCGGTGTCAGCACGGACTACTACACACGGCTGGAGCAGGGCCGCAACATCACTCCGTCGGACAGCGTGCTGGGGGCGATCGCCGAGGCGCTGCGCCTGGACGACGCCGAACGCGCCCACCTGTTCGACCTGACCAGACCCAAACCCGCCAAGGCCCGCCGCGGTGCGCCCGCCGTGCAGAAGGCGCGGCCCGGGCTGCGCCGGTTCCTGGACTCCTTCGACGACCACGCGGGATTCGTCCTCGGCCGGCGGGGAGACGTGCTGGCGACCAATCACCTGTGCCGGGTCCTGATGGCCGACTTCGACGCCATGCCCTACCGCGAGCGCAACCTGACCCGCTGGATCGTCCTGGACCCCGAGGCGCGAGAGCTCTACGCGGACTGGCAGACGATCGCCGCGGAGATGACCGCGATCCTGCGGCTGGACGCGGGACGGCACCCCGACGACACCCGCACCGCCGAACTGGTGGGGGAGCTGACCATGAAGAGCGAGCACTTCCGCCGCTGGTGGGACGACCACAAGGTCCTCAACCGCACCTTCGGCCAGAAGCGCTTCCGCCACCCCGTGGTGGGCCCGCTGACCATCGACTACCAGGCGTTCACCCTGCCCGGCGAGGAGGACCAGACCCTGTTCCTCTACTTGCCGGCGCAGGACCAGGCCTCACAGGAGGCCTGGCAGCTGCTGACCAGCTGGAACGCCGACGAGACCGCCGTACGGCCCGAACCCGCCGACCCCTCCCCGACCGAACGGAGCACCCCGTGAGCGGCACCGCCTCCCCCTCCCACCGTCCGCTGGCCCTGGTGACCGGAGCCTCGTCCGGCATCGGATACGAACTGGCGCTGCTGCTCGCCGTCAACGGCTTCGACCTGGTGGCCACGGGCCGCAGCGAGGACACCGACAAGGCGGCCGCCGAACTGGCCGCATACGGCGGCGAGGTCAAGGCCGTGCGCGCCGACCTCGCCGAGTCGGACGGCGTGGAGACCGTCTGGCGCGCCGTGGAGGAGACCGGCCGGCCACTCGAAGCTGCCGTCCTCAACGCCGGGCGCAGCATCGGCGGGGCCTTCCTCGACACCGACCTCGACGACGAACTGAGCCTGATCGATCTGAACGTCACCTCCGTGGTCCACCTGGCCAAGCACGTCGCCCGGCACATGGCGGCCCACCGGCGCGGCCGCATCCTGATCACCTCATCGCTCTCCGCCACCCTGCCCACGCCCTACGAGACCGTCTACGGGCCCTCACGCGCCTTCACCCGCATGTTCGCCCTCGGCCTGCGCGAAGAGCTCAAGGAACACGGCGTCAGCGTCACCACGCTCATGCCCGGCGCCACCGACAGCGACTTCCACGCCCGCGCCGGCATGAACAACACGGCCTTCGGCCCCGGCATGCGGAAGAACAGCCGCAAGGACGTCGCCCGTCAGGGCTTCCTGGCGATGATGGACGGCCGGGCCCAGGTCGTCGGAGGCGACCTCGCGACCCGGCGCACGGCCCTCGAGCACCGCTTCCTGCCCGAGACACTCAAGGCGGCGCGACACGCTCGCCTGGCCGATCCGCGCCGCTGAGCGGACCGTGACCGCGGAGGAGGCGACGCCGTGGGAGTTCCGGCGGCCGGGCCTTGGCTAATCTGCACGGGTGACCACCGACCTGACCCTGCTGCCGCGTGTCGCCTACCGCGGACAGGAGGTCACCGCGCCCCGGCTCCGTGGCCTCCTCGCGCTGCTCGCGGGCGACTTGCGCACCGGCTGCAGCACCGACCGGCTCGTGGCGGGGCTGTGGCCGGACGCGTTGCCGGAGCGGCCGGGCAAGGCGGTGCAGGTCCTCGTGTCCCGGGCGCGGGCCCAGCTCGGCGCCGACGTCATCGCCAGCACGCCGACCGGATACCGGCTCACCCTCGCCGAGGACCAGGTCGACAGCTCCGCTCTGCTGCGGCACGCCGCCGCCGGCGCGGACCGGGCCAGGGCCGGCGACCACGCCGGATCGCTCGCGGCGGCCGAGGCCGGGCTCGCGCTCTGGGAAGGCACCCCTGCCGACGCCGACGACACCGACGACCCCCTGGCCGCGCTGCGCACCGAGCGCGCCCCCGTCCGCGGCGCGCTCGTCCGCGCGCGAGCCCTCGCGCTCGCCCGCCTCGGACGGCACGCGGAGGCGGCCGGACCACTGGCCCTGGCCGCCGCGGAGCATCCGCGCGACGAGGAAGTGCTCGCCGAACTGCTGCGCGGCGAGGCCGCGACGGCCGGCCCGTCCGCCGCGCTGACCCGGTACGAGGCCTACCGCCGCGAACTGCGCGACGAACTCGGCACGGATCCCGGCGCCGCGCTCAAGGCCGTACAGCGGGAGCTGCTGAGCGGCGAGGCACCCGCGGTCAGACACGGCGTGCCGCACGAGCCGAACCCGCTCCTCGGCCGGGACGAGGACATCGCCGCGGTGGAGCGGCTGCTGCACGCCTCCCGCGCCGTCACCGTCGTCGGCCCCGGCGGCCTCGGCAAGACCCGGCTCGCGCACGCCGTCAGCCGCCGGGCCGAACAGCGCGTGGTGTACTTCGTGCCGCTCGCCGGCGTCACCTCGGACGCGGACGTGACCGCCGAGGTGGCCTCCGCGCTCGGCGCGGGCGAGGGGCGGCCCGGTGCCGGAATGGGCGGCCACGACCCCGTGTCCGGCATCCTCGGCGTGCTCGGCTCCGGGCCCGCTCTGCTGGTGCTGGACAACTGCGAGCAGGTCGTCGCCGGCGCCGCCGGCCTCGTACGCGCCCTGGTCTCGTCCTCGAAGGACCTGCGGGTGCTCGCCACCAGCCGGGCCCCGCTGGGCCTCACCTCGGAGGCGGTGTACGCGCTGCCGGAGCTCCGACTCGCCACCTCCGTCGAGCTGTTCACCCAGCGGGCCAGGGCCGCCCGGCCCGGCGTCGAGCTGCCGCAGGACGCCGTGGCCGGGCTGTGCCGCCACCTCGACGGGCTGCCGCTCGCCGTGGAACTGGCCGCCGCGCGGGTACGGGTGCTGTCGGTGCCCGAGATCGCCCGGCGCCTCGGCGACCGGTTCACGCTGCTGCGCGGTGGCGCGCGGGACGTGCCGGAACGTCATCGCACCCTGCACGCGGTCGTGGACTGGAGCTGGAACCTCCTCGACGAGGACGCCAGAGCGGCGCTGCGCACGCTGTCCGTCTTTCCCGGCGGCATCTCGGGCGAGGCGGCGGAGCAGGTGCTCGGCGGGGACGCGCTGTCCCTGCTGGAGCAGCTGGCCGACCAGTCGCTGCTCACCGTCGCCGACACCCCGGCCGGGGTGCGGTTCCGGATGCTGGAGACCGTACGGGAGTTCAGCGCGGCCCGGCGCACGGAGGCGGGCGAGGACGAGGAAGCCGTCCGCCGCTTCCTCGCCTGGGCGCGGGACTTCGGGGTCACCCACCACGACTGGTTCTTCGGCTCGGGACCGCTGTCCGCCTGGGAGCGGATCAGAGCCGAGCAGGACAACCTCGTGCTCGCTCTGCGGCACGCCCTGGCTCGTACGGACGGCCCCACCATCGCCGCCCTCACCGCGGTCCTCACCGCCCTGTGGTCCACCGGCTCCAACTTCACCCGCCTCACCGCCCTCGCCGCGGAAACCGGCCCGCCGCTGTCGCACTACCACCCCGAGCCCGAGTACGTCGAAGTCGCCCGCGCCGCCGCGGTGTTGTCCACGACGACCCTGTTCATGGGCTACGGCCCGCACGTCGTACGCCAGCTCGTCACCCTCCGGCGGCTGCCCCCGGCCCCGCCGGACACCCTGGTGCGCGCCATCGCGGTGGTGCTGGGCGCGGTCCCCGAGATGCTGCCTCCCGACTACGAGGTGCTGCAAAAGCTCTGCGACAGCGAGCAGCCGCTGCTCGCCGGCATCGCCGAGTGCGTCGCCACCTACGTCTGGGAGTACGAGCATGACATCGACCGCGCGCTCGCCTCGGCCCGTCGGATCGTCACCGCGCTGGGCCCGGTCGACAATCCGTTCCTGCAGGTCATGGGACACGCCCGGCTGGGCGAACTGTGCCTGAGGACGGAGCAGGGCGAGGCGGCGTACGAGCATCTCAAGGCGGCGCTGGAGGCGCTGCCTCGGCTCGGTGACGAGCACGACTCCATCGGCGTACGCAGTGGCCTTGTCCTCGCCTGCCTGCACCGCGGCGACCCCGACGAGGCCGAGTACTGGCTGCGGCAGGCGGAGGGCTTCAACACCCCGCAGCAGGACGACTTCCACAGCCCCGGCCTCGGCGGGCGCGCCGAGATAGCGCTCGCCCGCGGGCTGACGGAGGTCGGGCTCGGCCTGTGGCGCGGCGCCGTGGAGGGGATGGCCGAGGTCGGCCCGGTGGACGGCGGCGATCCCTTCCTCGACCGGTGGGTGCTGCAGATCCAGTCGGCGGCGGTGACGGCGCACGCGCACGCCGGCCGTCTGGAGCTGGTCGCTGACGTGGTCGACCGGCTGCGGCAGGAGCTGCGGACCATGCTCGACGGTCCGCCCGGATCGCCCATGGAGCTTCGGTACGGGACGGCGCTGCACGCCCTCGGCATGGCGGGGCTGGCGTCCGGCGACGCCTCGGCCGTACGGATGATCGCCCTGGCCGAACGGCTGCGGGTGCTGCGCGACTACCAGCCGACGATGTCGGCGGCCCGGGCCCGGCGGGCGGCCGAGAACGCCGACAGGGCGGCCTACGCCGACGCGGTGTCGGAGTACGCCGCCCTGGAGCGGAACGAGTTGCGGGATGCGGCCCGCGCCGTCATGGCGGTTGCTTCTACTTCGGGTCGCGGTTGAACTGTGCCGTCGACCAGCGGTAGCCGAGCGCGCTCAGTCCGACGCACCAGGCGACGGCGATCCAGCCGTTGTTGCCGATCTCGGTGCCGAGGAGCAGACCGCGCAGGGTTTCGATGGCGGGGGTGAAGGGCTGGTACTCGGCGATCGGCTGGAACCAGCCGGGCATGGTGTCGGCCGGGATGAAGGCGCTGGAGATGAGCGGGAGCAGGATCAGCGGCATGGCCATGTTGCTGGCCGCCTCGGGGTTCGGGCTGGCCATGCCCATGCCGACCGCGATCCAGGTGAGGGCGAGGGAGAACAGGGCGAGCAGTCCCACCGCCGCGATCCATTCCAGGAGCGTGGCGTCCGTGGAGCGGAACCCGATGGCCACGGCGACGCCACCGACGAGGACCAGGCTGGCCGTCACCTGAAGCACGCTGCCGACGACGTGCCCGATGAGCAGCGAGCCCCGGTAGATCGCCATCGTCCGGAAGCGGGCGATGAGCCCCTCGGTCATGTCCATGGAGACGGCGATCGCGGCCCCGATCACGGTGCTGCCGATGGTCATCATCAGCAGGCCCGGGACGATGTAGGCGATGTAGTCGGAGCGGTCGGCGCCGCTGCCGCCGATGCCCGCGCTCATCACGTCGCCGAAGATGTAGACGAAGAGCAGGAGCAGCATGATCGGCGTGAGCAGCAGGTTCAGCGTCATCGACGGATAGCGGCGGGCGTGCAGCAGGTTGCGGCGCAGCATCGTGGACGAGTCGCGCACGGCGAGGGCGAGGGAGCTCATCGGACGTTCTCCTTGGACTGGCCGGACTGGCCGGACTGGCTGGGGACGTGGGTGGCGCCGGTGGTGGTGCTGGTGAGGGCGAAGAACACGTCGTCGAGGTCGGGGGTGTGCACGGTGAGTTCGTCGGCCTCGACGCCGGCGGTGTCGAGCCAGTCGAGGATGGAACGCAGTTCGCGCTGGCTGCCGTCGCTGGGGATCTGCAGTGCGAGGGCTTCGTCGTCGCGGGTGACCTCGCGCAAGGCGGAGGCGGCCGACCGGTAGGCGTCCGGGTCGGTGAAGCGCAGCCGCACATGGCCGCCGGGGATGAGGCGTTTGAGTTCCTCGGCGCTGCCCTCGGCGGCGATCCTGCCGTCGTTCAGCACCGCGATGCGGTCGGCGAGTTCGTCGGCTTCCTCCAGGTACTGGGTGGTGAGGAAGACGGTCGCCCCGTCGGAGACCAGCTCGCGGATGATGCCCCACATGTTGTGACGGGAGCGGGGGTCGAGGCCGGTGGTGGGCTCGTCGAGGAAGATGATCCGTGGGCTGCCGACCAGGGTCATGGCGAGGTCGAGGCGGCGCTTCATACCACCCGAGTAGGTGGAGGCGGGCTTCTTCGCGGCGTCGGTGAGGTCGAAGCGTTCCAGCAGCTCGGCGGCCACCCGCCGGCCCTCCTGCCTGGGCAGGTGGTGCAGGTCGGCCATGAGAAGCATGTTCTCCTCGCCGGTGATCAGCCCGTCGACGGCGGAGAACTGCCCGGTGACACCGATCGCGGCCCGCACGGCCTGCGGGGCGGCGGCCAGGTCGTGTCCGCCCACCCGCAGCTCGCCGGCGTCGGCGGTGATGAGGGTGGAGAGGATCTTGACGGCGGTGGTCTTGCCGGCACCGTTCGGACCGAGCAGGGAGAAGACCGTGCCGGCCGGCACCGCCAGATCGATGCCGTCGAGAACCGTCTTGTCCCCGTAGGCCTTGCGCAGCCCCTGGGCCGCGATGGCGAGAGTGTGCGATGTCGTCGAGGTCATGCCGCAGAGCTTGCGGCAGGGCGCATTCAGCGCGGTTTCACGATGGTTTCAGCGCCCTGGAACCGGGCGGCGGAGCGCGGTAGCGATCTACGCTGTCGCCGGAAGGCCGGGCGGGACAGACCGGCACGGGCTGACTGGGGCGGGGCATCGGGTGGGGTGGGAACTGGGGGCGGCCGGCCTCGCGGTCGGGATGCTCATAGCCGTGGTGACCGCGCCGGTCGGCGTCTCCGGGGCGGTGTTCCTGCTCCCGGTGCAGCTCAGCGTCTTCGCCGTGCCCAACCCGGCTGTCACGCCCACGAATCTGCTCTACAACGTGGTGGCGGGACCGGGCGCCCTGCTGCGCTACCGACGCGACGGCGCCCTGGCGGGACCGCTCGTCCGCCGCCTGGTGCTGGGAACCCTGCCCGGTGTCGTCCTGGGAGCGGTCATCCGCGTGTTCGCCCTTCCGGGCCCGGGCGTCTTCCGCCTCCTGGTCGCCGCGCTGATGCTGCCGCTCGGCAGCTGGCTCATCGCCCGGACCCTGCGTCCCGCACCCCCGGAGGTCCGGCGCCCCGCCCCCGCGCCCCGGACGGTCACCTGCCTGGCCCTCGTGGTCGGCGTCGTGGGCGGCATCTATGGCATCGGCGGCGGTTCGATCCTCGGCCCCGTCCTGGTCGGGCGCGGTGTCCCCGTCGCCAAGGTCGCCCCGGCCGCGCTCGCCTCCACCTTCGCCACCTCGGTGATCGGCGCCGCCACCTACGCCCTGCTCTCCCTGGCCCACAGCGGCAGCATCGCCCCCGACTGGTTCCTCGGCCTGTCCTGCGGCCTCGGCGGTCTCCTCGGCGGCTACCTCGGAGCCCGCCTCCAGCCGCATGTGCCCGAGCCCTTCCTCCGCCTCGTCCTCGGCACTCTGGCGACGGCGCTCGGCGCCCTGTACGCGGTCGACGCGCTTCGCTGACGGCACTCCGCGAGGGAATCGGCCAGGGGCCGACCCACCACCGGTCGTAGTAGGTGTCGCCGATCCACAGCGCCTCGACAGCAACCACCCTGCCTGGGAGCGGCGTGTCACGGGCTGTGAGTGAATGCCGTCCTGACCCTCTGCCCTCACACCCTCACGGCCGGGTTGCCGACTCGGTGGCCGGTGACGCGGTCGCGGAGCGCTTGCCGACGGCGGGAGCGAGGATGATCGCCACGGCGGTGAAGGCGAGGACGACGATCATGGCGAGACGTAGCCCGTAGTGCTCGCCGAGGAATCCGAGACACGGGGGCCCGACGAGGAACGCGACGTAGCCGATCATCGCCACCAGGCTGACACGCGCGGCCGAGTCGGGCCCGGAGTCACCGGCCGCCGAGAGGGTGACTGGGAAGCCGAGCGAGGCTCCCAGGCCCCAGAGGAGAACGGCGGCCCCCGCGAGGACCGCCGAGTCGGCGAAGACGACGACGGCGATTCCCAGAGTCGCGCAGACGGCGCTGGCCCGGACGACGGGGGCGCGGCCGAGTCGGTCGATGAGGAGCCCGCCGCCGAAACGGCCGATGGTCATGGCGGCGGCGAAGCCCGTGTAGACGGCTGATCCCAGGGCGGGGTCCATGCCGTGGCCGTCGACCATGAGCAGGGGCAGCCAGTCGTTGGCGGAGCCCTCGGCCAGCGCCATGGCGAGGATGACACCGCCGATCAGCAGCAGCCGTGGGTCCTTCCAGACCTTCACCTCGGCCGGCGCCGCGTCGGCGTCAGGCCGCGAGCCGCGATTGCCCCGGGTCTTGCCGACCGCGTGCGGGATGGCGCGGAAGGCGTAGGCGAACATGACCGCAGTGACGGCGGCCATCCCGGTCAGATGCCACTGCACCGGCCAGGAGACAGCCGTGCACAGAATGCCGAACGCGGCCCCCACGACCGTGCCCAGGCTGAAGAACCCATGGAGCGTGGGCAGGACCGTCCGCCCCGTGATCCGCTCGACGTCGGCGCCGTCGATGTTGATCGCCACCTCCCCACCGCCCATGCCGGCGCCGAAGAGGAACAGCCCGGCGGTGGTCGCGGGGGCGGAGGAGAGCATCGTCCCGCCGCCGATGACCGCCATGCTCGCAATGACCAGCAGCGTCGCGACGCCCATGACGGGCCGGGTGCCGAACCTGGCCACGAGCGTGCCGGAACTGAGAATGCCGATCATCGAGCCGACGGACAGCCCGAACAGGACGATGCCCATCTGCGCCGTCGAGACGCCGAGTTGATCCCGGATGTCAGGTGTCCGGGTGACCCAGGAGGAGATCGACAGGCCGGGTATGAGGAAGAAGAGGAACAGCGCCGCTCGGCGGCGGCGTGTGGCCAGGTCCATCAAGAAGCTTGCTCTTTCCCGTGTGTCGGTGGACTGCTCACAGGATCGCCGCGAGCGAAGTCGTCCGGCAGGGCGCGGGCGAAATCCCGCGGGCTGTCGCAGCGAGAGCGCAGGGCGACGAATTCGTCGTGGAAGGGGAGCGGGGCGATGTGGGGCCGCCAGTCCGGTTCCCCCACCACTTCGAGGGCCTCCCGTACGTAGGCGGGGGCGACCGGGTGATGATGTCCCGCGCCGGAAGGTCGCGCGGCAAGAGGGCGCCGATCGCGCCGTCCCGTTTCGCCATGGTGATCTCATCCTCCGCGGGTTCAGGTCGTCATCGTCCAGCGGCCGACCGGGGGACATGCCGGATGTCCGATCGTAGTCATGACCGGATCCGGGCAACCCGCTCTGACCTCAGGGAACGGATCGCCTTCCGCGCACAAAGATGCGCCAGGTCGTCGTTGACCGGCGCTTCGGAGCCGGGCCAGGGTGAAAGGGACATCGGATTCCGGTCACCTATCCGGTCACCGAATTGCGTGCAGGAGGCCGCGATGCTCCAGACAGAGACCCGGGAAGACACCGAGCTCGGGAAAGGCCTCTTCTTCCAGCGCTGCCTCTGGTGCGGCACTCCGGCGTACCGGCGCTCGTACTTCCGTGCGTGCGGGGCCGTGGCCTTCGGCCGGGAACGCAGCGCGGGTGCCGGAGCCGTGGTCCGCCGAAACGGCCAGGTCCAGCAGAACACGTGGTTCGTCGCGATGGACGAGGGCTTCAACCTGCTCTACCAGGTCACCGGAACGGCACCGGTCGCCGTGGCGGTGGGCGCGCGGGTGACGGTCGTACGGGCCGTCGCTCCCCACGGCCCAGGCCTTCCCGTGGTCGAACTCATTCACCCGGAAACGCCCTTGCGGCAGTGGTGGTGACCGGAAACGGCCCCCGCCGAGCCACGGCCGAGCGGGACGATCAGAGAGGAGGGTGTGTGAGCACCCAGGACAACATGCCGGACGGACGGGGCGCACTGGACGGTGTGCGCATCGCCGACTTCTCCCGGGTTCTCGCGGGACCCTACGCCACCATGCTCCTCGCCGACCTGGGCGCCGACGTGGTCAAGATCGAGCGGCCGGGCGTCGGGGACGACACCCGGGCCTGGCGGCCTCCGGCGGACCATGACGGTACGTCGACCTACTACCTGAGCGTGAACCGGAACAAGAGGTCGGTCGTCCTGGACCTGGCGACGGACGCCGGCCGCGAACAGGCACGGTCCCTGGTCGCCGAGTGCGACGTGGTCGTGGAGAACTTCCGGCCCGGCACGATGGAGCGGCTCGGCCTCGGCCACGAGGAGCTGCGTGCGCGTCACCCGGAGCTGATCTACTGCTCGATCAGCGGCTTCGGCAGCGGTGCGGGCGCCGCGATCCCCGGATACGACCTGCTGGTGCAGGCCGCCGGAGGCCTGATGAGCGTGACCGGGGAGGCCCAAGGCGAGCCGGTGAAGGCGGGTGTGGCCCTCGTGGACGTGATCACCGGGCTGCACGCCTCACTCGGCATCCTCGCCGCCCTCCGGCACCGGGACGCCACCGGGGAGGGGCAGCTCGTGGAGGTGAACCTGCTGAGTTCCCTGCTGTCGGCCATGGTCAACCAGGCCTCGGCGTTCGCCGTCGCCGGTGTGGTCCCGGGCCGCATGGGCAACGCGCACCCGAGCATCGCCCCGTACGAGACCTTTCCCACCGCAGACCGTCCGCTCGCCCTCGCGGTGGGCAACGACAAGCAGTTCGCGGTCCTCGCCGAGGTCGTCGGCGAACCCGGTCTCGCTCTCGACGACCGGTTCCGCACCAACGCCGACCGGGTCGCCCACCGCACCGAACTCGCGGAGATCCTGACCCGGCTGCTGAGCACCGACGGCGCGGACCACTGGTCGGCGGTCCTGCTGGCCGCCGGAGTACCGGCCGGCCCGGTCAACAACCTGGACGAGGCGTTCACCTTCGCCCACGAGATCGGCCTGCCCGGCGTCATCGACCTCCCCGCCGACGCTGCCGGCTCAGAAGGAGGAGGCAGGCCCTCCCGTCAGGTCGCCCACCCCCTCGCACTGAGCGCGACGCCCGCGCGGTACCTGCTGCCCCCGCCCCTGCTGGGACAGCACACCGACGAGATCCTCCGCGGCCTCTCCGGCCACGAAGCCACCTGACCCGGCCCTCCACCCACCGGCCCACCCCTGCGACAGCCCCCAGGGCCTGCCCACCGCCGGCGCGTCAGGGCGCGCCGTCGAGATCCACCTCGATGTCCTCGGCGTCGGTCCAGAACCCGTCGTCCGCGTCCTGGAGGCGGGCGGCGGCGTGGTTCATGTGGAGGCGTGCGGCCGTGCGTGCCGCCTCGGCGTCGCGGGCCTCGATGGCGGCGAGGATGGCGTGGTGCTCCGCCCGGACCGCTTCGATGAAGTCGTTCCGGCGTGCCTCGTTGGCACGCGTGACGCGGATACCGCTGCGTGACACATCGCCCAGGTACCGCAGGGTCGAGACCATCACGGTGTTCCCGGTCGACTCGGCGATGGACCGGTGGAAGGCGAGGTCCTCGTCCACGCCGTCACCGCCGGACGCGACCGCCGAGTCGATCGCGTCCAGGGCCTGACGCATCCGCGCCAGGTCGAGGGGCGTGGCCCGGGTGGCCGCGATATGGGCCGCCTCACCTTCCATGGCGCGGCGCACCTCCACGATCTGCAGCACCTTCGCCTTGGTGTCGGCGGCCTCCAGGTCGAGCGGGCGGGTGCGCCGCGGCAGGACGAACACGCCGATGCCCTGGCGCGGTTCGATCAGGCCCGCGTTGCGGAGCCGCGACAGAGCCTCGCGCACCACCGTGCGGCTGACGCCCAACTGCCTGACCAGCTCGACCTCGGTCGGCAGTCGGTCGCCCTCGGCCAGCCGCCCCGACTCGATCTCCTCCGAGAGGGTCGCGGCGACCTGATCCGCGAGCCGGACAGGACCGCTCACCTTGGAAAACATGGTTATCAGTCTATAGGTCCGGGTCTCGTCGTTTCGGTTTCCGCTAGGCCTTGACCAGGACCGCGTCGGGGTGGTCGGCGAGGTAGTCCCGCACCACCGATTCGAAGCTCGGGTCGGGCTCCAGCCCGAGCGCGGCGGCCCGGGTGTTGTCGAAGACGGAGGGCCACGACCCCACCACGGCCTCGACGGCACCATCGGGCGCGACGGTCACCAGATCGGCCGCGGCGTCGCCCGCCACCCGCCGCAGCGTGGTCAGCATCTCGGCGACCGAGACCGTGAGCGCGGGGAGGTTGACGGGCAGTCCGCCGTCGAGCCGGCCCTTCCCGCTGCCGCGCTCGGCTTCGGCGATGCGGAGGATTCCCTCGACCGTTCGCCGTGGTGACGCCAGGGCCACCCGCAGGTCGGGGCGTACGGGGCAGATCGCGGGGAGGCCGGCGAGCGGCTCGCGGACGATGCCGGAGAGGAAGCCGGAGGCGGCGGCGTTCGGCTTGCCGGGTCGTACGGACACGGTCATCAGCCGGGCGACGCGTCCGTCGATGAAGCCCCGGCGCGTGTAGTCCGCGACCAGCTGCTCGCAGACGAGCTTCTGGATCCCGTAGCTCGACCGGGGCGTGGGCAGGGTCGACTCGCTGACCACCGGCGGGAGCGGCAGGGCCGGGTCGGAGCCGTAGACCGCGACGCTGCTGGAGAACACCAGGCGCGGCGTCGGCCCGCCGGAAGCCGACTGGGCCCGGGCGGCTTCGAGGAGGGCGCGGGTGGTGTCCAGGTTGGCGCCCATGCCGAGGTCGAAGTCGGCCTCGCACTCGGCCGAGACGGCGGCGGCGAGGTGGATCAGCACGTCCACCGGCTCCGCGAACACCTCGTCGAGACACTCGACCAGGTCACCCCGCACGACCTCCACCAGGGGATCGGCCGCCTGCGGCGCCCCGGGCGGCACGAAACGGTCGGTGAGCACCAGTTGATCGATCGGCGCACCACCGTGCGTCCGGGTCCTCAGCAGGGTGTCGGTGATCTCGCGTCCCAGAAAGCCGAAGCCGCCCGTGATGACGATCCTCATGCGCTGTCTCCTCGGTAGTCGTTCAGCCAGCCGAGGCCCTCGCTCGTGCCGGCCCGGGGGATGTACTCGCAGCCGATCCACCCGTCGAAGCCCAGGTCGTCGACGACGCCGAACAGATGCCGGATGTCGAGTTCGCCGCTGTCCGGCTCGTGGCGGTCCGGCACGCCGGCGATCTGCAGATGACCGACCCGGCCGGTCGGCAGGTCGCGGCGCAGCGTCATCGTGAGATCGCCCTCGACGATCTGGCAGTGGTACAGGTCGAGTTGCACCTTGAGATTCGGGGCGCCCACCTCCCGTACCACCGCGTGGGCCTCCGCCTGCCTGGACAGGAAGTAGCCGGGCATGTCGCGGCCGTTGATCGGCTCGACCAGGATGTCGACGTCCGACTCGGCGGCCCGCTCCGCTGCCCACTCCAGGTTGGCCAGGTAGGTGTCGCGGTGCTCGGCCCGTTCCTTCGGCGTCATGTCCGGCGGCACGAGACCGGCCATCACGTGCAGCCGCGCGCAGTCCAGCGAGGCGGCGTACTCGAGAGCGCGGGCGATCCCGGAGCGGTGCTCCGCCTCGCGGCCGGGCAGCGCCGCGATACCGCGTTCTCCGGACTCCCAGGCCCCGGGAGGTGCGTTGAAGAGCACCTGCCTGAGGCCGTGGTCGTCGAGCCGGTGCCGCAACTCCGTGCTGTCGTAGGCGTAGGGGAAGAGATACTCGACGGCGGTGAAGCCGTCCGCCGAGGCCGCGGCGAAGCGGTCGGGGAAGTCGTGCTCGGGATACATCATGGACAGGTTCGCTGCGAACCTCGGCATGCTGGCTCCTGTGAGGGGACCGGGAAAGACCGGTCAGCGGTTGACGGTCTTCTTGTCGGTGGTGAGCACCGCGGCGGCGCCGACGACGAGGCTGAGCGCCAGGACGTACATCGGGAGCGATGTCGAGCCGGTGGCGTCCTTCAACGCGCCGATCATGTAGGGGCTGACGAAGCCGGCGAGGTTGCCGACCGAGTTGATCACGGCGAGACCGACCGCGGCTGCCGTACCGCCGAGGAACGCGGTGGGGAGCGACCAGAACAGCGGCGAGCAGGTCAGCACACCGGCCGCGGCGACGGACAGCGCGAGAAGGGACAGCACGGTGGACCCGGACCAGCCGGCCGCCAGCGAGAAGCCGACGGCGCCCATGAGGCTCGGGACGACCAGGTGCCAGCGGCGTTCGCGGCGCTTGTCCGCCGAACGCCCGAACAGGTTCATCGTGACGAGTGCGGCCAGGAACGGCACCGCGCTGAGCACCCCGATCGCGAGATTGCCCTCGATGCCGGTGGACTCGATGAACGTCGGCATCCAGAACGTCAGGGCGTACTGGCCCATCACGAAGCAGAAGTAGATGAAGCACATCAGCCACACCTTCGGCTCGCGGAAGGCGTCCCAGACCCGGCCGTGCACGGTCTGGTGCGCGGCGTCCTCGGCGATCGCCCGCTCCACGACGTCCTTCTCCTCGTCGGTGAGCCACTTCGCGTCGCGCACGCTGTTGTCGAGGTAGAACAGGGTGGCCACGCCGATCAGGAGGGCGGGGATCGCCTCCAGCAGGAACATCCACTGCCAGCCCTGCCAGCCGTTCACACCCTGGAACCGGTCCATGATCCAGCCGGACAGCGGGTTGCCGAAGATGCCGGCCACCGGGATGGCGGACATGAACATCGCGATCACCCGGGCACGACGCTGCGACGGGAACCAGTACGTGCAGTACAGGATCACCCCCGGATAGAACCCGGCCTCGGCGGCACCGAGAAGGAACCTCAGGACGTAGAACGTCGCCTCGTTGTGGACGAACATGAACGCCGCCGAGACGACGCCCCAGCTGATCATGATCCGGGCGATCCAGGTGCGGGCGCCGACGCGCTGCAGCATCAGGTTCGACGGCACCTCGAAGAGGAAGTAGCCGATGAAGAACAGGCCGGCGCCGAGGCCGTACGCCGCCTCGCTGAATCCCAGGTCGTCGGACATCTGCAGCTTCGCGAAGCCGACGTTGACCCGGTCCAGGTAGGAGACGACGTAACAGAGGACGAGGAAGGGGACGATACGTCGTACGACCTTGCGGAAGACGGCGTTCTCACGGGCGACGTCGGGGACTTGGGACGCCGATATAGGCATGGACATGGTGATCCTTTGAGCGGCTCGGGGGATCCGGCAGGGGAGAAGGGGTTCACCACGCGGCGTTGAAGGTGGACCTCAGTTCATCGAGCGCGTGATCGGGGAGCGGCTCGGGGCGACGGTCGGTCAGGAGCCAGAGACGTGCCGTCTCCTCGAGTTCTTCGAGGACGGCGAGAGCGGTGGCCGCGTCGGGGCCCCAGACCACGGGGCCCAGCCGGTCCAGCAGCACCGCCCTGATGGGCGTTCGGCTCGCTGCGCGGTCGGCGATGAGGGCGGTCACCAGGTCGGCCACGCGGGGGTCGCCCGGCCGGTGGTAGGGGATGAGCGGCACGTGCCCGACCTTCATCACGTAGTAAGGCGTGATGGGCGGCAGTACGTCCGCGGCGCTCCACACACCGGCCAGCGTGAGCGCGACCAGGTGCGTGGAGTGGGTGTGGACGACGAACCGCGCCGTGGGGTCGGCGGCACAGATGCGCCGATGGAGCGTCAGGGTCTTGCTGGCACGGTCGCCCGCGATCTGCTCACCCCGGCCGTCGACCAGTGCCAGGCGGCCGGGTTCGAGGAACCCCAGGGCGGCGTCGGTGGGCGTGATCAGATGGCGGTCGCCGACCTTGGCGCTGATGTTGCCCGCGCTGGCGTGGACGTAGCCCCGGGCGAACAGGCTGGTGCCCACGCGGACGATCTCGTCGCGGGCCCGGTCGACCGCCTCGTCGTGTGCCGTCCGGGCGGTGGTGCTCGGCTGCGGGGTCATGCTGCCTCCTCGTCCAGGAGCGCGAAAGAGCGGGTGAAGAAGTCGGGGCCGCCGAAGTTGCCGGACTTGAGCGTGATGTGGAACGTTTCTCCGTCGGGCAGAGCCGCAGCGCACCAGGGCACACCGGGGTCGATCTGCGGACCGATCCGGAGCCCGGTGACACCGAGCGCCTGGACGACCGCTCCCGAGGTCTCACCTCCCGCGACGACGAGCCGCCGCACGCCGCGTGCCACGAGCCCCTGGGCGATGCGGGCCAGCGTCCGCTCCACGAGTTCACCGGCCTCGGCGGCACCGAGCCGGCCCTGGACGGTCCGGACCGTGTCGGCGGAGTCGGTGGAGTAGACGAGCACAGGACCGTCGTCCAGATGCGACTCGGCGAAGGCCAGGGCCTGTCCGACCACGTCCTCGCCGGCGGCCACACGCAGCGGGTCCACGCTGAAGGCGGGCCGGCCGGTGCGCAGGTACTCCAGGACCTGACGGTTGGTGGCCGTGGAGACCGACCCCGACACGATCGCTCGGTGGCCGGCGGGAGGCGGCAGCTCCGCGGCGGCGCGGGACGGCTTGAACCCCCAGTTCGCGGGAAGACCGATCGCCAGCCCCGAGCCCGCGGTCACCAGCGGGAACCCCTGGACGGCCGCGCCCAGACGCACCAGGTCGTCATTGGAGACGGCGTCGACGATGGCGATCCCGACACCGTCCTCGCGCAGGGCGTCGACGCGGGCCCGGATCGCCTGGGCGCCGTCGGCGACCACCGTGTGGTCGACGAGGCCGACCTCGCGTGTGGTCTGCGCGCCGAGCACGGAGACCAGATTGGAGTCGGTCATCGGCGTGAGCGGGTGGTGGCGCATGCCGCTGTCGCTGAGCAGCACGTCGCCGACGAAGAGATGCCCCTTGAAGATCGTGCGCCCGTTGTCGGGGAACGCCGGCGTCGCGACCGTGAAGTCGGTGCCCAGCGCGTCCATCAGCGCCTCGGTCACCGGGCCGATGTTGCCGGCCGGTGTCGAGTCGAAGGTGGAGCAGTACTTGAAGTAGATCTGCTCGGCGCCCAGGGACCGCAGCCAGGCCAGGGCTCGCAGCGATGCCTCGACGGCGTCGGCCGCCGGGACGGTCCGCGACTTGAGGGCGATGACCACGGCGTCCGCGTCGATCGCCTGCTCGGCGCCGGCCGGTGGTGTGTCGATCAGCTGGACCACGCGCATGCCCGCGCGCACCAGATTGTTGGCGAGGTCCGTGGCGCCGGTGAAGTCGTCGGCGATGCATCCGAGACGGATCCCCATGTCAGGCCTCCACCGGCTTGGGCAGATCGACACCCGGGAAGATCTTGATGACCGCGCTGTCGTCCTCGGCACCCAGCCCGGACGCCGATGCCTGGAGGAACATCTGGTGGGCGGTGGCGGCGAGGGGGAGCGGGAACCGTTCCGGCCGGGCGGCGTCCAGTACGAGCCCGAGGTCCTTGACGAAGATGTCGACGGCGGAAAGAGGCGTGTAGTCGCCGTCGAGCACATGGGCCATGCGGTTCTCGAACATCCAGGAGTTGCCGGCGCTGTGCGTGATGACCTCGTAGAGGGCCTCGGCGGGAACGCCCGCCTTGATGCCGAGGGCCATCGCCTCGGCCGCCGCGGCGATGTGCACGCCCGCGAGCAGCTGGTTGACGATCTTGACCTTGGAGCCGAGCCCGGCGTGCTCTCCCAGGCGGTAGACGGTGCTGCTCATGGCCTCTAGCACCGGGTCGGCGAGGGCGTACGCCTCGGTGGAGCCGGACGTCATCATGGTGAGTTCACCGGCCGCCGCGCGGGCGGCGCCGCCGGAGATGGGCGCGTCCAGGTAGAGCACGCCCCGCTCGGCCAAGCGGCCTTCGAGAGCGGCGGACCAACCCGGGTCGACCGTGGAGCACATGACGAAGACAGCGCCGGGGCGGAGCCGGTCGGCCGCGCCCTCGGCACCGAACAGCACGGTCTCGACCTGCGCGGCGTTCACCACCACGCCGACCAGGACGTCGACCGCGGCTGCCAGCTCGCCACAGGTCCCGAACGCCGTCCCGCCCTCGCGGGCGAAGTCCGCGGCCGTCTCCGGTCGCAGATCGTGGACGCCGACGTCGTACCCCGCCGCCCGCAGGCTCCGGGCCATCCCGAGGCCCATGGCTCCTAGGCCCACCACGCCCACGCGCGGTCGCGCGGGCTTGTTCTGGTCGCTCATGCCCATCCTCGCGTTGCTGTGCCGTCCGGAGGCCGGTCGTATCGACGGCCTCCGTGAGATCAGGTCATATGATGACCTGAGGACAGCGAAATGCGCGGTGTGATGTCGGTCACGCACTCTCTTCGCAGGGGGCGCCTCACCTCAGCGCGTAGGGCCTCGAGAAGATCGACCTGCGAGTCCACCAGCTCCTGGAAGGAACCAACGAGATCATGCGCGTCATCGCGGTCCGAGGCCTGACGGAGGCACTCGGATGACCGACGTCCTCTTCCGTGCGACGGGCCGGGCCGCCCACATCGTCCTCAACCGGCCCAAAGCCCTCAACGCCCTCACCCACGCAATGGTGCGCCGTATTGACGAGGCCCTGACCGACTGGGAGCGGGACCCGTCCGTCGAGACCGTCGTCATCACCGGCGCGGGGGAGCGCGGCCTGTGCGCGGGCGGCGACATCCGCGGCATCCACGACGACGCCCGCGACGGGGACGGCACCGCCTCGGCCGCCTTCTGGCGCGACGAGTACCGCCTCAACGCCCGCATCGCCCGCTACCCCAAGCCCTACGTCGCCGTCATGGACGGCATCGTCATGGGCGGCGGCGTCGGCGTCTCCGCGCACGGCAGCGTCCGGATCGTCACCGAGCGGTCGAGGATCGCCATGCCCGAGACCGGCATCGGCTTCGTCCCGGACGTCGGCGGCACCTACCTGCTCGGCCTCGCCCCGGGCGAACTCGGCACCCACCTCGCCCTGACGGGCGCGCAGATCGGCGCCGGCGACGCACTGTTGTGCGGCCTCGCCGACCACTACGTACCGTCCGAGGCGCTGGGACGGTTCGTCGACGACCTCGCCGTCATGCCCGTAGGGGAAGCCCTGGACCGGCATGTGAAGCCCGTACCGGAAGGGGAACTGGCCGGGCGGCGGGAGTGGATCGACTCCTGCTTCGCTTCCGACACGGTCGAGGAGATCGTCCAACGGCTGCTCGCGTACGGCGACCCGGCGGCGAAAGAGACCGCCGAGAACCTGTTGGCCAGGTCGCCCACCTCGCTCAAGGTCACCCTGACCGCCCTGCGCCGCGCCCGCCGGCTCGGCTCGCTGGAGCGGGTGCTGGAGCAGGAGTACCGGGTCTCCTGCGCGTCCCTGAGCACGCCCGACCTGGTCGAGGGCATCCGCGCCCAGGTCATCGACAAGGACCGCGACCCCCGCTGGTCACCGTCGACTCTCGACGAGGTCACCGACGCCGACGTGGAGCGTTTCTTCACACCGCTCGGCGAGCGCGAACTCGGCCTCGCCGGATCCGGGTGAAGGCCGGACACCGGCGGCAGGCTGTTGCAAGTGGCGTGCAATAAGGGCCAGGGAAATGCGCACCCGAGCAAAGGTGTGCTGGTCGGCGCCCAGTAGAGTGCGCTTTTGTCGCCCATGAGAGCTGCCCCCCGAATCCCGAGGTACCGCGCAGTGAACCCCGCACGTCCCGCACCGACCGCCGCCGTGACCGTCGTCGGGATCGGGGCCGACGGCTGGGAGGGCCTGACCGACGCCTCCCGGGCGGCGCTGAGCGAGGCCGAGGTCCTGATCGGCGGCCCGCGCCAGCTCGACCTGCTGCCCCCGCGGTGCGCCGGGGAGCGGATCGCCTGGCCCTCGCCCCTGCGCCCCGCCGTGCCCGGCCTGCTCGCGGCACACGCCGGCCGCCGGATCGCCGTACTGGCCAGCGGGGACCCCATGTTCTACGGCATCGGGCGCGCCCTCGCCGAGGAAGTCGGGGAAGCGGGCACCCTGCGCGTCCTGCCCCACCCCTCCTCCGTCTCCTACGCCGCCGCCCGCCTCGGCTGGCCCCTGGAGGACGTCGAGATCGTCACGCTCGTCGGCCGTCCCCCCGCCCGTCTCGCCACCGCCCTGCACGACGGCCGGCGGATCCTCGTCCTCAGCGCGGGCGCCGACACACCCGGCGAGGTCGCCGCCCTCCTGCGGGACCGGGGATTCGGCGCGAGCCGGATGCGGGTCCTGGAACAACTCGGCGGCGCGAAGGAGCACACGACCGCCGAGGCCACCGCGGACGACTGGCCGGACGCACGGCCACCCGGCGACCCCCTCAACATCGTCGCCGTCACCTGCCATCGTGCCCCGGACGCCCCGCACCTCGGCGCCGTGCCCGGTCTCCCGGACGACGCCTACGAGCACGACGGGCAGCTCACCAAGCGCCACGTCCGCGCCGTCACGCTCGGCACGCTCGCCCCCGCCCCCGGGGAACTGCTGTGGGACATCGGCGGCGGCTCGGGCTCGATCGCCATCGAGTGGATGCGCACCCACCCCTCATGCCGCGCGGTCACCGTCGAGCGGGACCCGGTGCGCGCCGCACGCATCACCCGCAACGCCGAGCGCCTCGGCGTGCCCGGCCTGCGGGTCGTCACCGGTGCCGCGCCCGCCGTCCTGGCCGAACTGCCCGTGCCCGACGCCGTGTTCATCGGCGGCGGCCTCACCGCCCCCGGACTCCTCGACGCCTGCTGGGAGGCCCTGCCGGCCGGTGGGCGGCTGGTCGCCAACACCGTGACACTGGAGTCGGAGGCGCTCCTCGCCGACGCCCGCCGTCGTCATGGCGGCGAGCTGGTGCGGCTCGCGGTGGCGCACGCCGTGCCCGTGGGTGGCTTCACCGGGTGGCGGCAGGCGATGCCGGTGACCCAGTGGGCCGCACAGAAGACCCTCGACACCCCTTCGGGAGCCAACAGATGACCGTGTACTTCATCGGCGCCGGACCCGGTGCCGCCGATCTGATCACCGTGCGCGGCGCCCGCACCCTCGGGGCCTGCCGGGTCTGCCTCTACGCGGGCAGCCTGGTCCCGCGCGAGCTGCTTGCCGAATGTCCGCCGGACGCGCGGCTGGTGGACACCGCCCAGCTCACCCTGGACGAGATCACCGCCGAGCTGGTCCGCGCCCACGAGGAGGGGCACGACGTGGCGCGGCTGCACTCCGGGGACCCGTCGGTGTTCAGCGCGGTCGCCGAGCAGATGCGCCGGCTGGACGCGGCCGGAGTGCCCTACGAGGTGGTCCCGGGTGTCCCGGCCTTCGCCGCCGCGGCGGCGTCCCTGAAGCGGGAGCTGACCGTGCCGACCGTCGGCCAGACCGTGATCCTCACCCGCGTCGCCCAGCGTGCCACCGCCATGCCCGACGGGGAGGACCTGGCCACCCTCGGCCGCAGCGGCGCGCTGATCGTGCTGCACCTGGCCGCCGGCTATGTGGACCGCGTGGTCGACGAACTCCTCCCGCACTACGGCGCCGACTGCCCGGCCGCAGTCGTCGCCTACGCCTCCCGCCCCGACGAGGTGATCATTCGCGGCACCCTCGACGAGATCGCCGCCAAGACCAAGGAGGCCGGTGTGCTGCGCACGGCCGTGATCATGGTCGGGCGGACGCTGGGGGCGGAGGGGTTCCGGGACAGCCACCTCTACTCGGCGGAGCGGGAGCGGCACGTGTGCTGAGCGGGTCGGCAACGCACCGGCGGCGCAAGGGCCCTCAGGCCACGGAGCTGCGCCCCACCACCGTGCCCGCCCGGTCGATGCAGATCACGTCGACGGTGACCGGCGCACCGCGCAGCACGGCCAGTGCCTCGTCGCGAGCGGTCCTGGCGACCAGATCTCCGAGCGGCACCCCGGCGGCCATGCACAACTGGAGCGCGGCCAGCCCGGTGTTGGCCTCGGCCACCTCGGCACGCAACGCCTCGTCCGCGCCGCCCTGCCGGGCCAGTTCGGCGAGGAAGCCCTTGTCGACCTGGGAGCGGGCGGAGTGCAGGTCGAGATGGCCGGCGGCGAGCTTGGACAGCTTGGCGAAGCCACCGCAGATCGTCAGCCGGTCGACGGGGTGGCGGCGGATGTACTTCAGCACGGCGCCCGCGAGGTCGCCCATGTCGAGCAGGGCGTCCTCGGGCAGCCCGTACTCGGCGACGACCGTCTTCTCCGATGTCGACCCGGTGCACCCGGCGACATGCGTACGGCCGGCCGCCCGCGCCACGTCCACGCCCCGGCGGATGGAGTCGATCCACGCCGAGCAGGAGTACGGCACCACGATCCCGGTGGTGCCGAGGATGGACAGACCGCCCAGGATGCCCAGCCGCGGGTTCCACGTGGAGCGGGCGATCTCCTCGCCGTGGTCGACGGAGACGGTGATCTCGACGTCGCCGGTGCCACCGTGGCGGGCGGCGACCTCGGCCACGTGCTCGCACATCATCCGGCGGGGGACGGGGTTCACGGCAGGCTCGCCGACGGGCAGCGGCAGGCCGGGGCGGGTGATCGTCCCGACCCCGGGCCCCGCCCTGAAGACCACCCCGGCCCCGGCGGGCAGCCGCCGTACCGTGGCCCGGATCAGCGCGCCGTGCGTGACATCCGGGTCGTCGCCCGCGTCCTTGACGACGCCCGCCATCGCGGATCCGTCGCCCAGTTCCTCGGCCGCCAGCGCGAACGACGGCGTCTGCCCCTTGGGCAGGGTGATCGTCACCGGGTCGGGGTACTCCCCGGTCAGCAGTGCCGTGTACGCGGCCGTCGTGGCCGCCGTCGCACAGGCACCCGTGGTCCACCCGTGCCGCAGGCCGGTGTGCTCCAGCTGGGCCCTGCGGCCACCCTTCACTTCGCTGCTCATGAACGGACCTGGACTTCCATGCACGTACTGATTCTGGGCGGGACCACCGAAGCCCGCCGCCTCGCGGAACTGCTCGACGGCACACCCGGCCTGACCGTGACCAGCTCGCTCGCCGGGCGGGTGGCCGGCCCCCGGCTGCCTCCGGGCGAGGTCCGGATCGGAGGCTTCGGGGGAGTGGAGGGGCTGACCGCGTGGCTGCGCGAGCACCGGGTGAACGCACTCATCGACGCCACCCATCCTTTCGCCGGGACGATCGGTTTCCACGCGGCACGTGCCGCCGCCACCGCCCATGTTCCCCTGCTCGCGGTACGGCGCCCCGGCTGGGTCCCGGTCGCGGGCGACGACTGGCACGAGGCCGGCTCCCTGGAGGAGGCCGCGGGGCTGCTGCCCGCCCTCGGCAGCCGGGTGTTCCTCACCACCGGACGCATGGGCCTGGCCGCGTTCGCCGGTCTGGACACCTTGTGGTTCCTCGTACGCTCCGTGGACGCCCCCGAGGCCCCGCACCCCGCCCGCATGGAGGTGCTCCTCGACCGAGGCCCCTTCACCCTCGACGGAGAACGCGAACTCCTGCACCGCCACCGCATCGACGTCCTCGTGACGAAGGACAGCGGCGGAGCCGCCACCGCGCCGAAACTCACGGCCGCGCGGGAGGCGGGAGTGCCCGTGGTCGTGGTCCGCCGGCCGCCGGTTCCCGAACAGGTGTCCGCCGTGGCAGGTCCGGAAGAAGCGGCCCGGTGGATCAGTGAACTCCCGCACGGGCGGGCTTTCCCGACTACTGGCTGAAACCTGACAGGGGCTTTGCCGCACCTGTCTTGTACCTGCAGTGAACGCGCAGAAGCCTTGAGAGCGCGGCTGAGAACAGCCGTTCCTCGACCCGTGAGGCCTGCGCCCCCATGACCACCGCTCCCGGCTCCGCCCGGCACCGCATCCGCACGTCGATGACCCGCAAGGAGTGGGCGAGCATCGGCGGAATGGCCGCGTTCATCCTGGCCCTGCACCTCGTCGGCTGGTTCACGCTCGTCGTGATCGTCGCCCCGGAGCACTACACCCTGGGGGCCAAGACCTTCGGGATCGGCATCGGCGTCACGGCCTACACGCTCGGCCTGCGCCACGCCTTCGACGCCGACCACATCGCGGCGATCGACAACACCACCCGGAAACTGATGAGCGAGGGACAGCGCCCGCTGTCGGTCGGCTTCTGGTTCTCGCTGGGCCACTCGAGCATCGTGTTCGCCCTGGCCTTCCTGCTCTCCCTCGGCGTCAAGGCACTGTCCGGGCCGGTCGCCAACGACGACTCCGCACTGCACGGCGTCACCGGCTGGATCGGCACGACCGTCTCGGGAACCTTCCTCTACCTCATCGCGATCATCAACATCGTGATCATGGCGGGCATCTGGAAGGTCTTCCGCCGGATGCGCACCGGCCACTTCGACGAGGCCGCCCTGGAGGAACAGCTCGACAAGCGCGGCTTCATGAACCGGCTCCTGGGCCGCCTGATGAAGTCGATCACCAAGCCGTGGCAGATGTACCCCCTGGGCCTGCTCTTCGGTCTCGGCTTCGACACCGCGACGGAGATCGCCCTGCTGGTCCTCGCCGGTTCGGGCGCCGCCTCCGGCCTGCCCTGGTACGCGATCCTGTGCCTGCCGGTCCTGTTCGCGGCCGGTATGTCCCTGCTCGACACCATCGACGGCTCGTTCATGAACTTCGCCTACGGCTGGGCCTTCTCCAAGCCGGTGCGCAAGGTCTACTACAACCTCACCATCACCGGCCTGTCGGTCGCCGTGGCGCTGCTCATCGGCACGGTCGAACTGCTGGGCCTGATCGCCGAACAGGCCGACCTGCACGGCCCGTTCTGGGACTGGGTGTCCGGCCTCGACCTGAACATCATCGGCTACGTCGTCGTCGGGCTGTTCTTCGCCACCTGGGCCGTGGCCCTGCTGGTGTGGAAGGTGGGCCGGATCGAGGAGAAGTGGACACAGGGCCTGGCCCGGCCCGCCCCAGCCGCCTCCCCGGCCGCCGCTTCGGTGGCCGAGGAGAGCTGAACCGGGCCGCACCCGCTTACGCCTCGGGGTACCGGCGCGGAGTCCAGACGATCTCCTCGCCGTCCCCGCGCCGGACGGCCCGCGTCTGCGAGGACCCGACCAGCAGGATCGTGCGCATGTCGACCTCGGCCGGGTCCAGGTCGGCCAGCCGCACGATCCGGACCCGCTCGCCGGAGCCGCCCACGTCCCGTGCCACCACCACCGGGGTGTCCGGTGCGCGGTGCTCCAGCAGCAGCTCTCGGGCCTTGCCCACCTGCCAGGTGCGGCTGCGGGAACCGGGGTTGTACAGGGCGAGCACCAGATCCGCCGAGGCCGCCGCCCGCAGCCGTCCCTCGACGACCTCCCAGGGCTTCAGCCGGTCGGAGAGGGAGATCGTGGCGTAGTCGTGCCCGAGCGGGGCACCCGCGCGGGCCGCCGCGGCGTTGGCGGCGGTCACACCCGGCAGCACCCGCACCCCGACGTCCGCGTACTCCTTCTGCGACGCGACCTCCAGCACGGCCGTCGCCATGGCGAAGACGCCCGGGTCGCCGCCCGAGACGACCGCGACCCGCCGCCCGCGCCGGGCCAGATCCAGGGCGAACTCGGCGCGCTCCGACTCGACCCGGTTGTCCGAGCCGTGCCGGACCTGACCCGCCCGCCGCGGCACCCGGTCCAGATACGTGGTGTAGCCGACCAGGTCGTCGGCGGCGGCCAGCGCGCCCCGCGTCTCGGGCGTCAGCCACAGCGGACCGGCGGGGCCGGTCCCGACCACCACGACCTCGCCCCGCTCCCGGGCCTCGGGCCGCTCGGCGTCGACCTGACTCGGCAGCACGGCCACCGAGAAGTACGGCACCGACTCCGGGTCCACGTCCGCCAGTTCGGCGAGCCGCTCCCCGGCCATGGTGGCCCGCTCGACATAGCGGGCCTCACCGAGCCGCCCCGAACTCTCCAGCGCGCCGCGCACCTTGGTGAAGGTCCGCCCCAGCTTCATCACCACGGCCACGTCCGTCGCGGCGAGCCGTGCGGTCAGCTCCTCCTCGGGCAGCGTGCCCGGCAGGATCGTCAGCACCTCCTCGCCCTCGGCGAGCGGCGTGCCCAGCCGGGCCGCGGCGGCGGACACGGACGTGACGCCGGGGATGACCTCGGTGTCGTAGCGGTCGGTGAGCCGCTTGTGCATGTGCATGTAGGAGCCGTAGAAGAGCGGATCGCCCTCGGCCAGGACCGCGACCGTCCGTCCCGCGTCCAGATGCGCGGCGAGCCGGGCCGACGCCTCGGTGTAGAACTCCTCCATCGCGCCCTTGTAGCCGCCGGGATGGTCGGTGGTCTCGGTCGTGACCGGGTAGACCAGCCGCTCCTCGATGTGGTCGGCGCGGATGTGCTTCGCCGCGATCGAGCGCGCGATGGAACGACCGTGCCGCGCACTGTGGTACGCGATCACGTCCGCCTCGGCGATGGCCTCCACGGCCCGTACGGTCATCAGGGACGGGTCACCGGGGCCGAGCCCCACCCCGTACAGCTTGCCGCTCACTCTTCCTCACTCGCGATCGCGTTGAGCGCGGCGGCGGCGATGGCACTGCCCCCGCGACGGCCGCGCACGACCAGGTGCTCCAGGCCCGACGGGTGCGCGGCCAGAGCGTCCTTGGACTCGGCGGCCCCGACGAAACCGACCGGGACACCGATGACGGCGGCCGGCCGGGGCGCGCCCTCGTCGATCATCTCCAGCAGCCGGAACAGGGCGGTGGGCGCGTTGCCG
>NZ_JBHUTX010000060.1:0-44271 GCF_042671245.1 Streptomyces sp. NPDC057099 | reverse complement strand
GCCGCCGGCGGGGTCGTGCGACCGGTGCGTCAGTCCTTGATCGAGCACTTGTTGCCGATGGCGGGGTTGAACGCGCCGATGAAGTTGACCGAGTTGCCGCAGATATTGGCATCGATGTCGATGGGGATCTGTACGACATTGCCGGAAAGGAAGCCGGGGCTGCCGACGGCGATGGCTTCGGCCTCCGCGTCGGCGCTGGCCGTACCGGCGCAGGCCAGCAGGGCGGCGCAGGCCAGGCCGAACGCGGCGGTCACACGTGTGCGCATGGGAAAGCTCCTGTCAGTCGCAGGGGACACGTGTGTCCACCGTCGCCCGGGGTGTGGCGAGGCGACATCGGTGGGCGTCCGAACGGGGGGCCTGGGTTTCCCCGGGCCGGGGCCGTGCTCTCCGGATGCACGCCGCGCTCGGGCGGGGAATGGTGAGAGCGGACCCGTTTTTCAGCACCGGGGCCGCACCAGCGATCCGGACCCTAGGAGCAGAGAACATGTCGACGTCACAGCCCCACGCGTCCCGGCCGCCCGAGGACCGCGCCACCCCGGACCGCCTGCTCCACGCCCGCACCGGCACCGATGTGTCGCCGGAGGACCTCGTCCTTGCCTCGGGCAAGGACCTCACCCCGCACAACCTCGAATGGGCCAGGCGCAAGCTGGCGGCCGAGGGACCCGCCGCGCTCGAGAAGCTGCTGCCGTGACCGACGGCCCCCTCGGCGTCCACCGAGGGGGCGAACCTCCCGGCCGCGGGCGGTTCACGCCCTGTCGTCGTCCCCGGGCAGGGTGCCGTCGTCCTCCACCACGTGCACGGCGGCCTCCTCCGCGCCGGCCGCGCCGCCGTCGATGCCGACGTCGGTCGCGACGGTCTCCTTCGTGGTGTCGGCGTGGGCGCCCTCGTCCGGGGCGACCAGACGGCCGGCCCGGGCGGTGCCCGCCTCGGGGTCCACCGGCTCGCCGTCGCCGTCGGGGCTGTCGCCCACGCCGTCCCCGGCCGGCTCGGCCGACACGTCGGGGACCTCCTGGGACAGCCGCTCGTCGAGAGTCTCGCCCTCGTACTGCTCGGCGGCGGTGGTGCCGCTCCTGTTGACGCCGAGCGGCTTCTCCGGCGGGGAGTAGCCCTCGTCGAGGGTGTCGTCGTAGGTCCGTTCGTCGACGGCGTCCTGCAGATCCAGCGGCGCGGCGTCCGCCTGCTCCTCGTTGGTCCCGGTGGGCTGGTACGCGTCGTCCGCCATCGGTCCGGGGCGCGTCGGTTCCGTGCCCATCACTTCTGCCTCCCTGTCGCGCGCTGCGTCGACTCGTCGGTCTCATGTGCCCGTTCCGCGTTTCCCGTTACGCGGCCTCTAACCTCGGCGGTCGGCGCCCCGTCCCGCCGCGGCCGCGGCCGCGGTGCGACGCGGACGTCCAGGTCCGAGATCCGGTGGACGGGCCAGGTGCGGGCGTAGCGCGGCGAGGTGCCGCCGGCCGGTGCGAGGTGGGCGACCGGGAGACGGTCGGCGGTGCGCAGGATGGCGCCCGCGGTGGTGTTCTCGTTGTTGCCGGAGGTCGCGCCCGAGGAGCAGCCGGTGTAGTAGCCGATCGGGATGGACTCGGGGCCGGTGAGCAGGCAGGGCGGGCGGACGCCGAGGCGGTGCAGGGCGTCGGCGGTGCGGTCCCAGTCGCGGCGGCTCTCGGTGTTGCGGGACACGGCGCCGTCCAGGACGGCGAGCTGCGCCGCCAGATGCCCGGCCAGGCCGAGCGCGACCAGGGTCGCGGCCACCGGGCGCCACTTCCCACCCGGGCCTTTGACCAGGTGCCACAGGGCGTCGGCGACCGGGATCGCGAGCAGGGCGTAGGTCGGCGTGAGGAAGCGGGGCGCCGCGTAGCCGATCATGAAGAGGTACGGCAGGGCGGCCGTGGCGGCGCAGGCCAGCGGGACGAGGGTCCGTCCCAGGCGCCGGGCCCGGGCCGCGACGAGCAGTCCGAGGCCGGCCAGGACGGGCAGGACGAACCACCAGACGATGACCAGGGGGTTGGGCATCGGACCGGTGCACGGCCGGCACAGGGCCCGGCCGCCCAGGCTGCGCAGCTGGTCGTCGACGGCGATGTGCCAGCCCAGACCGCCCTGGATGCGGGAGGCTTCCGCCAGGCGCTCCGCCAGGCCGCCGTGGCCCACGTAGGCCTCGATCACCCACTCGACGCCGCCCGCGGCGAGACCCGCCAGGAGGACGAGGAGCAGACGCCAGTGGCGGCGCACCAGGGCGAGGACGAGCAGCGGCACCGCCACGTAGACCGCGTCGGTGGGCCTCATCCACGCCATGAGCGCGGCACCTGCGGCGACACCCCACAGGGCCGCTCGGGCGGAACGTTCCTGCCGGGCCCTCAGGAAGCAGCCCGCGCAGATCAGGGCGCCGATCGCGACCCAGTAGTTGGGCATGGCCTGCGGACCGTAGAAGAGGGTCACCCACAAGGAGGCGAAGATGGCTCCGCCGACGACCAGGACACGGGTCGGGAACAGGCCCCGCCAGGAACGCAGGGCCAGGTAGAGGGCGAGTCCGGACAGCACGGCGAGGTAGACGCGCAGCAGCGGGACGGACGTCGACCAGGACGCCACCGGTGCCACGAGCAGCGAGACGCCCCGGGAGCGCGGTGCGCTGAAGAAGGCCTCGGGGGTGTGCGGGGTAACCTGGCTGACGTAGACGATCTCGTCCCAGCCGAGGCCCAGCACGGGCCGGACCAGGGCGAGTTGAGCCAGCGTGAAGACGGCCGCCACGGCGGCGAGCGCCCGGTTCCCCCGGTCTCCGCGGGGCGCGCCCGGCCCGGCCGTCTGTTCGCGTCTTCGCCTGCGAACCAGGATGGCGTTCGAGCCGTCGGTCATGTTCCGCCCCTTGTCCCTGTGTTCGAAAAGTTGACAAACACGGACAAATTAACCCGCGGGGTGGAGGAACGCAGGGCGGAATACGGCCAAGTGCCTGACGTGAAGCGAGCCTCAGCGGAGGGACGGGACGGGACACCGGGTGACACACTCTGCGGTGTGCCGCTCACCTTCGACGACCTCGTCCACCGCGCCCGCGCCCTCCCCCGGGACGGTCGGCGCGCGATCCTCGGCATCGCCGGCAGCCCCGGCGCGGGCAAGTCGACGCTCGCCGAGCACCTGGTGCGGGAACTGAACGGATCCGGCGAACGCTGGGTCGCGCACGTCCCCATGGACGGCTTCCACCTCGCCGACACCGAGCTGGAGCGGCTCGGCCGCAGGGACCGCAAGGGCGCGCCCGACACGTTCGACGCCGCCGGGTACGCGGCCCTGCTGGGGCGGCTGCGCGAGGAGAGGTACGACGACGTCGTGTACGCGCCCGGCTTCGAACGCGTCCTGGAACAGCCGCTCGCGGGGGCGATCCCGGTCCCGCCGTCGGCCCGGCTCGTCGTCACCGAGGGCAACTACCTGCTCCTGGACACCGGCGCCTGGGCCCGGGTCCGCCACCGGCTCGACGAGGTGTGGTTCTGCGAACTCCCCGAGCCGGAGCGCGTCAGCCGACTCGTCGCCCGGCACGAGCAGTTCGGCAAGTCCCACGCGGAGGCGGTCGCGTGGGTGTCGCGCTCGGACCGGCCCAACGCCGAGCTGGTCGCCACGACCCGGGAACGGGCCGACCTGGTGGTGCCGGAGTCGGCGCTGCCGCGCGTGGGGACGTGACATGGGCCTGGACATCACGGTGCTGGCGGTGGACTGGGAGCGGCTAGAGAAGACGCCGTTCGAGGAGCGGTACGCGCTGCTCGAGGATGCCTCGCTGCCGGAGGGCGAGTTCGACTGGTGCGCGGAGCCGCAGCGGGGGTGGGTGTGGCCCGCCGCGTCGCATGTCCCGTGGTGCGGCCGGTACGAGTTCCACAGCACCCCCGGCTCCTACAAGCCCCACTTCTGGGCGGGGCAGGCCTGGGACGACGTACGGGAGCATGCCGCCCCGGAAACGCGTGAGCACCTGGACGCGTTCCTGCGGGATCTGATCTGGGACACCGATGACACCTCGGCCCCGGGGCTGTTCCCCGCGGACACCGACCCCTGGCACTCCCGGCTGCTCCTCGCCTGCCCGCCCGCGACGGTGTCCGCACTGGCCGGGCACTGGGCACGCGCCGAACCCCTGTTGGAGGGCCTGCGGGTGCCGTACGGCACGCATGCCGCGTGCCCCGGCCGGTGGATCGAGGACTTCGACGAGTTCTCGGTACTGCTCCGCGAGTGGGGCGTCGTGGTGACCGAGACCGAGCGGCGCGGGTGGGGTCTGGTCGGCCTGCCCCTGTAATGCCCGGGCCGCCTCACGCAGGAGTCACACGCCAGGTGCGGACCGGCGGGCGCGCAGGGCGAGGGTCAGGGTGTGCGGGCCGCTTCCACCGATGTAGACGCGGTTCCCGGTCGTCGCGTCGGTGCCGCCCACCACGGTGTAGTCCTGCCCCGGGTCGTACCGCAGTACGTCGCTCCGGTCCGGCCCGGCCAGCGGTTCGCCCGCCTCGACGTCGGCCTCGATCCGGATCTCGTCGTCGCCGACCCGGTAGGTCATCGGCTCGGTCGTGAGGCACCAGCGCCCTTCGCCGACCGGTACGGCGCCCTCCGGCACTCCACCCGGCCGGAAGGTCAGTTCGAGGGCCCAGGGCACCCGCGGTCCACTGATGTCGATCCGTAGGTCGGCACCGTCGTCCCTCAGGTCCACCTCGACGCGGGTCGTGTGCGAGACCTCGTCCCGGGGCCGCTCCGGGAAGGCCATCGCGGCCGAGAAGCGTCCCTCGTCCGCCATCCGGTAGTCGGCGTCGTCCCGGCGCCGGTCCGGCGGCAGCGGCTGGTAGTAGGCGGCCGTGAGGGTCTGGGTGAGCCGGTACCGGTGGTCGGCGGGCTGTTCCATGGCGGCGGCGCGGAACGGGCCCAGGTCGAAGAATCCCCGCGAGAGGCGGACCGCGTCGAGGACCGCGTCGCCGGCGAACAGGCGCAGGAAGGTGGGATTGCAGGCGAGGCCCGAGCGGATGCGCCGGTGCTCGGGCACGTCCGAGCCGCCGTACACCACCGTGTGCGCGGTGGCCGAGGCGCGGGCGGCGAGGCGCGCGGTGGTGAGGTACCGGTCGCGCGGGAGTGTCTCCGCGGTCGGTGTCGGCAGGACGCGGCACAGGTCCGGGGTGAGGAGGGTCTCGGCGAGCAGGTCGGGGTCGTCGATGCCGCCGACGGCCGCCAGCCGCGCCGCGCGGCTGAAGTCGCCCCGGCCGGTGCGGATCGCGAGCAGCCGGTAGTGCGGCAGGTAGGGCGCCAGCGGGAACGGCTGCTTCTGGTCCTGCCGTCGCGAGAGGACGGTCTCCACCGTGCCGTCCGGCCTGAACAGGTCCAGGGTGGTGGCGAGATTGCGTTCGACGGCGTCCAGCAGGTCGGCACGGCCCAGCACCTCGGCCAGGAGCAGCAGCGACGGGTTGGACACATGGGCCGCGTAGTTGGCGCTGCGTTCCGAGTACAGGCCCTCCGCGTCGATGTCGACGCCCTCGGAGAGCCACTCCTCGATGCGGGCGAGCAGCCGGTCGTCGGGGAACGACCGATGCAGCCGGGCCAGCGCCGCGCACAGCTCCCAGCGGTGGTTCGGGGTGTGCACCCCGCCGGTCAGGAGACTGCCGGAGGCGGCGCCGGCGATCTCGGCGAGCGCCGCCGTCACGTCGTGCAGTTCCGGCCCCGCGCCCGCAGCGAGGACGTGCGCGTCGCACACGTCGTTGACGGTGAACCCGGAGTCCGGCGGTGACTGCACGTTGTCGCCGCCGGCGAAGAGGCCGGTGGCGGTCTGCGTGGCCCGAAGGGCGCGGAGGTGGGTCATCGCCGCGGCGACGGCCCCTCCGCTGCCGTGCAGTGCCGAGTCCGGGGACCGGTACGCCGCGACGAGGGTCTTCACCCGGCGCGCCAGAGCGCGGTGGGGCAGACCGGCGGGTTCCTCGTCGGGGTCGGCCGCCCGGGGGGCGGCCGACCGGTCGGCGGCGCGGGCCACCGCGCGGACGAACTCGTGGTCGAGCGGGGTGGGCAAGGTCAGTCCTTCAGTCCGGCGTTGATGTCGGCGTTCATGACGTAGCGCTGGAACACCAGGAAGACGACGATCAGCGGAATCATGGAGATGACCGATCCGCCGAGCACCACCGACCAGTTGATGTTCTGCGCCCCGACGAGGCTCTGGATGCCGATCTGCACGGTGAACTTCTCGGGGTCGTTGAGCATCAGCAGCGGCCAGATGTAGTCGTTCCACCGCCACTGGAACGACAGGATGGCAAGCGTCAGCATGATGGGCCGGGAGATCGGCACCATGATCCGCAGGAAGATCGACAGTTCGCGGGCGCCGTCGATGCGGGCGGCCTCGATGAGCTCGTCGGGGACCGTCAGGAAGAACTGGCGGAACATGAAGCAGCCGGTCGCGGTGAGCACGGCCGGGAGGATGATGCCGGCGAGCGAGTTGTAGAGGCCGAGGTCGCGGACCACCAGGAATTGCGGGGCGAGCATGACCTCGCCCGGCAGCATCGTGGTGGCCAGGATGCCGACGAAGAAGACCTTGAGCCACCTGTTGTCGTACTTGGCCAGCGCGTACCCGGTGCAGCAGCTGACGCCCACCGTGAGGATCGTCGCGATCACACACACGATGGTCGAGTTGATGAAGTACTGGGAGAAGTTGGCGCTGTCCCACGCCGCCTTGTATCCCGACACGGTGGGGTCGTGCGGGAACAGCGTCAGCGGAAGGGAGAACAGGTCTCCGGCCGGTTTGAAGGAGCTGAGGACGAACCACAGCACCGGCAACCCGTAGAGGGCCGCCAGGACCCACAGCAGTGTCGTCGCGGGAATCGCGCGCCGAAGCCCACCACTGGCCGCGCTGCCGGGCCGCTTCTTGGAAACAGCCCGTCCGTGCGCGGAGTCGACCTTGCGTGGCATGTCTGTGGTTGTCATCGGTTCTCCACCCGCCGGTTGACCATCAGCTGGATGATCGCGACGGCCATCAGGATGAGCATGAGCACGAACGACGCGGCGCTCGCGTAGCCGATCTGGCCCGATTTGAAGCCGGTCTGGTAGATGTACTGGACCAGCAGGTTGTTCGACGTTCCGGGTCCGCCGTTGTTGAGGGAGGCGAACAGCGGATATTCCTTCATCCCGTGGATCGTGTTGAGCAGGATGACGATGAAGGAGGTGGGCGCGATGCTCGGCAGCGTGATGCTGACGAACTGGCGCCACGGGCCGGCGCCGTCGAGCGCGGCCGCCTCGTAGTACGACGTCGGTACGTTCTTGATCGCCGCGATGAACAGCAGCATCGAGAAGCCCGTCCAGGCCCAGGACGCGGCCACCACCACCACGATCAGCGACAGGTCCGCGTTCGACTGCCACGGCACGGCACTTCCGCCGACCTTCTCGATGAGGTAGTTGACCAGTCCGAAGTTCTCACCGAACAGCCACCGCCACAGGACACCCACGACGATGGGCGACAGCAGCCACGGGATGAAGAAGAAGACGCGGGCGACCGACACGCCCTTGGCGTGCTTGCTCACCAGCACGTTGGCGATGAGCAGCGAAAGCACGAAGTTCAGCGGAACGAAGAGCACGGTGTACAGCAGCGTCCGGGTCAGCGCGTCGAAGAAGATGGAGTCGCCGAACAGGTGCTGGTAGTTGTCCAGTCCGACGAACTGGAACGCCCCTACGCCCGTGTAGTTCGTGAAGGAGTAGACGAGCCCGATCACCGCCGGCCATATGAAGAACAGCGCGAAGAGCACGACGTTGGCCGCGATGAGGACGAGCGGCGCAAGGGTGTACTTACTGCGGCTCCTGGGCGGGCTCGCGGACACGTCCGGGGCGCGTTTGGTCATCTTCCTGACTCCGTGCTGGTGGAATGGGTTCCTGTGGGCTCGGGCCATGAGCCCGGCATCGCGTGGGGCCCGAGGCCGGGCGGCGGTGTCTCGACCCCGCCGCCCGGGCCTGTCGGGTCTGCGCTCAGCCGCCGACCTGCTGGTTGTAGCCGGCCACGATGTTGTCCAGCGCCTTGTCGACCGACTGCTGGCCGTTGATCGCCTTGCCGAGCTCCGTCTTGGTCGGGTCCTCGGTGAGGCTCTTGCCCTTCAGCACCCAGTTCGTCTGGGCGGTGTTGAAGTAGCCGGAGATCGGTGCGTACAGCGGGATCGACTCGTTGTACAGCTTGAACGCCGCCTGCGCCGCCTCGGACTTGAAGGGGTACTTCGGGTTCAGGCCGCTCTCGACGGGCAGGAACCCGGACGCCTCGCACAGCGCCTGGTAGTGGGCCGGCTCGTACAGCCAGGACAGGAACTTCGTCGCGGCGGCGGCCGCGTCGCCGTTGTTGTTGAAGCCCACCGTCATGCCGCCGCTGTTGACGTCGCTGGCCTGCACCGGCTCGGCGGGGGTCGGGACGCTCGCCCAGTCGAACTTCTTGATGCTCTCCGCGAAGGCGGGCACCTGCCACACGCCGGACCAGTAGGCGACCACGTCACCGCTCTGGAACATGGCGGACGGGTCGGCGCCGCTGGTCCACACCGACTTCGGCATGGTCTTGTCGTCGTTCATCTCGACGAAGGTCTTCACGGCCTTCTTGGTCGCGGCGTCCACCGAGAACTTGCCGGAGGAGTCCGCGTGGACGTACTTCCCGCCGAGCTCGTACACCATGGCGCGGAGCCGGGAGGGCGACTGGTCGAAGGTGAGGGAGTACTTGGCGCCGGTCTTCTCCCGGACCTTGTTCGCCGCCTTGATGAATTCGGTCCAGGTCCAGGTCTTCTGGGGCGAGGCCGGGACGGAGACGCCGGCCTTCTTGAACAGCGTCTCGTTGATGAACAGGCCGGACGCGGTGATGTCCGAGGGGATGGACAGCACCTTCCCGGACGAGTCCTTGGCGATGAAGTTCTTGTTGATCTTGTTGCTCTTCTTGTTGGCGATGGAGCCGAGGTCGATCAGCTTGTTCGCCCAGATCGGGTCCAGCTTCGGCACCGCCGCCACGTCGGGCAGGGAGTTCGCCTGCGCGGCGTTGCGCAGCTTCGCGTCGTAGCCGTCGTAGGGGATGTTGACGAGGTTGACCTTGACGCCGGTTTCCTTCTTGTACTGCGCCACCATCTTCTTCCAGCCCGCGTCCTGGCCCGGAACCGTGGAGATCCAGAACGTCAGCGACTTGGAGGTCCCGCCCGAGCCGGAGTCCGCCCCACCACAGCCGGAGAGCAGGAGGGCGCCCGCCGTCGCCACGGCAGCGAGGGGAACAACGCGGCGTATGCCGCCACGGCCGAGTCGGCGCGAGCGCCGCACACCCAGACTGGTCATCTTCAATCCCTTTTCGTCGAAGCGGAAGAAGCACGGCGCCAGCCGAGGCGGCACGGGTGCATTTTGCAGGAAATTTCGCTTTCTGGGGGCACGACCTCGCCCGGCCGCGTCGCCTTGACGGGTGGGGTCCCCGGCCATGACGGCCGACGTCGCACAAGCACGCCCTCGTGCGGCTGCCGTACTTCACGTACGGGCGGGAGGCTCACCCGGAGTCGGCGTCCCGGCCGACTCAGAAAGCGCTTGTCCGGACATTGGCAGACCGATGGCGCAGCCGTCAATGCTTCGCCAGCACCGCTCCGGTCACGGTTTGAATTCCATGGGCGACAGCCAGCTTGCCGGCGCCCGCGACCGTGCCGGTGTCCCCCACCACGCTGCTGACCACCTCGGTGGGCCAGCTCAGCCGGGCCAGCTCGGCCCGCACACCGGGCAGCAGCTGCGGATCCGCGCCGGTGGCGCCGCCCAGCACGATCAGTCCGGGGTCCATGACGGCGACGACGGCGGCGGCGAGCCGGCCCACGTCGGTGGCGTGCGCGTCGAGGACGGCGCGGGCCGTGGCATGCCCCTGCGCGGAGAGGGTGAGGAGCCGCTCCGCGGTGCGCGGGCGGGGGCCGTCGGTGTCCTGCCAGGTCTCGGCCGCCCGGCGGAGCAGGGTGCGCGACCCCATGCGCTGTTCCAGGCCCTCGTGGTGCGGGGCGCGGCTGTCGTCCCAGGGGTAGGGCAGCCGGGCCACCTCACCGGCGGCGCCGTTCGCTCCGCGCAGGACCCGGCCGCCGATGACGACGGCGAGACCGATGCCTACGCCGATGCGCAGGTAGCCGAAGGTCTCGCGGCCGACGGCGGCGCCTTCGTGCAGTTCGGCGAGCGCGGCGCAGTTGACGTTGTTCTCCAGGTGGACGGGCACGCCCTCGGGCAGGGCGACGGCCATGGCGTCGAAGACGGGTCCCGCCTTCGCGGTCGCGGGGCGTTCCCCGGCGCCCTCCCCGTCACGCGTGGTGACGTCACCGACGGCGACGACGACGGCCCGCAGCGGGGCACCGGCGGGCAGTGCGCCGAGCACCTTGCGGACGGTGCCGGCGGCCTCCGGGCGGGAGCCGGTGCCCTCCGCGAGCAGGGTGCCGTCCAGGGCGCAGCCGCGCACCCGGGTCCTGGTCGGGCCCAGGTCGACCGCGAGCACGGCACCGGCGGCCGGGCCGAGCCGGTAGACGGCGGCGCTGCGGCCGGTGCCGCCGGAGGCCCGCCCGGAGTGGGCGGCCAGCCCGACGGCCTCGAGCTCGGCGACGGCGGAGGAGACGGTCGGCTTGGACAGGCCCGCACCGGCCGCCAGCTGGGGGCGGGTGGCCGTGCCCGCCTCGGCCAGTACATCGAACACCACACGGGCACTCTCGCTCAGGTGCATGGTCTCCCCAGGTCGTGCTGCGGCCGTGCCGGCCGGTCGCAAGGGTGGCGCGGCATCGGGAATTCCGTGCCTCTTGACGCACCCTACTTCGTTAGTTAACTTCCTAACGAACTTCACGGTACTCGCCTGCCGTGGCCGACAGAAGCCCGTCCCGGGGCTTCCCTACCTCTTCAACTGCCGTGGTCCGACGGATGGTTCGCCTGCCGTCCGCCGTGATCGCGCAACGACGAAAGAGGACCCGTGCAGGACTCCACGCCTTACGCGGTCGGTATCGACGTGGGCGGCACCAAGACGCAGCTGCGCGCCCTCGCGGGCGGCGGACGCGTCGTCGACCTCGTCCGCAGCAGTACGGGCTGGCGACCGCACGACCCCGGGGCCGCAGCGGACCGGCTGGCCGCTCTGATCCACGACGCCCTGCCGGACGGAACGCAGCCGTCCGCAGTCGCCGTGGGCGGTCACGCCTGCGAGACACCACGCCAGTGCGAAGCGATCCGGGCCGCGCTCCATGAGCGACTGGGGGTGCCCGTGCTGGTCGTGGGCGATGCCGAGCTGCTCGTGCCCGCCGCGGGGCTGGAAAAGGGCGTCGGCCTGGTCGCCGGTACCGGTTCGGTCGCGGTGGGGCGGTTGCCCGACGGCGGTCCGGTCCAGGTCGGCGGCTGGGGTGCCGTACTAGGCGACGAGGGCGGCGCGGCCGGACTCGTCCGCGAGGCCGCGCGGGCCGTCTGGGCGGCGCACGACCGCGGCGAGGAGCCCGACGCGCTGGCCGCAGGTCTGATCACCGCCTTCGAGGTGGCCGAGGTGCCCGCGCTCGGCGCGGCCCTGGAGGCCGCCGCGGACGTCTCCGCCGAGTGGGGCCGGCACTCCCCCGTGGTGTTCGCCGCCGCCGAGGCGGGCTCGCCGCTCGCCCGGGCCGTGATCGCCGAGGGCGGCCGGGCGCTCGCCGCGCTCGTCGTACGGCTCGCCCGGCGCGGGGTCGCGGTGGACGACGTGGTGGTGGCGGGTGGCACGGTGCTCGCCCAGACCGCGCTGTACGAAGCCTTCACCTCCGCGCTCGCCGAAGTCCTGCCCGCAGCCCGGCCGCACCCCTTGCGTGTGCCGCCGGTCGAGGGCGCCGTGGCGCTGGCCCGTTCACTCCTGTGAGCCGGGCGGCCGCCGTTCACGTTCCGGACACCGGCCCGTGGCCGTTCCCTCTCCGAAGGGTCACAACACGGCCGTAGATCTTCGCTCGTACGCAACAGGTGCCACAGAAGTCGCCAGAGGCACCCCGAGTCGCACACTCCGCACCACCCCCGGCCGTACGGCCGATGCACCCGTCGCAGAACTCAAGAGAGGCGCACCCATGCCGTCATCAGCCGGGCACCGCAGCACCGCAACCGTCGACCGACGGGGCTTCCTCAAGACCTCCCTCGGGGCCTCGGCGGGCCTGCTCGCCGCACCGGCCTTCGCCACCTGGCTCACCGCCGCCGACGCGAAGGCCGCCACCGGTCCCGCCGCGTTCGTCGACGACTACAAGTCGAACGTCACGACGAACCTGACCCCCGAGACCAACGCGGTCGTCCGGATCCTGGGCGGCATGTCGAAGGTGTGGAAGACCGGCGGCGCCTGGGACACCGGCCGGGTCCTGGACCGTGAGGTGCTGCGCGCCAACATGCGCTACTGCGCCCGGATCACGACGGCCCGCACCGAGGCCCAGGCCAAGGAGGCCTTCCTCTACGACCGCCAGCACCAGAGCTACGCCATGATCGCCGCGCTGGGCCCGCTCGCCGAGCTGTACAAGGCGGGTGCCAAGGCCGTCACGTCGATCACCAGCGCCCCGGACGGCACGCCCGCCGGCAAGATCAACGACGCGGTGCCCGCCGACGCCCCGGCCGGATCCGCGCTCGGCGCCGGCTCCTACGACTCGGAGCTCGGCAAGGTGGCCAAGCTGGTCGACACGGTGCGCGGGCCGTTCGCCTCGGGCAACCCGGGCAAGTTCGCCTTCCAGTACCCGCGCCCCTGGCGCATGAACGAGGACAGCGAGGTCGTCGACACCGGGAAGAAGGACGCGCTCGGCTACCCGGTGTACGACTCGGAGGTGGTCGTCGCCACGCAGTTGCTGCGCCAGCGCTCCGAGGAGCCCAAGGAGGACGGCGGTTTCCCCAGCGGCCACACCAACGCCTTCCACCTGGCCGGACTGGCCTACGCGTACGCGGTGCCCGAGCGGTTCCAGGAACTCGTGACGCGCGCCTTCGAGCTGAGCCACACCCGGATCATGTCGGGCATGCACTCCACCGTCGACGTCATCGGCGGCCGGATCATGGCCACCGCCCTGACCGCCGCGACGCTGGCCGACCCGGCGAACGCGGAGCTCAAGGCGGCGGCACGCGCCCAGGCCCTCGCCTACTTCACGCAGAAGACGGGCACGACGGCGGACACGCTGTACGCCCACGCGCACCCGGACGCCGGTGACGCCTACGCCGACCGCGAGGCCAACGCCCGGGCGATAGAGCCCCGGTTGACCTACGTCCTGCCCCGCCGCGGCCGCAAGGACCCGCTCACCGTGCCGAAGGGCGCGGAGGTCCTGCTGGAGACCCGGCTGCCCTACCTCGACGCGGCCCAGCGGCGCGAGGTGCTGCGGACGACCGCGCTGCCCTCCGGGTACGTCCTGCTGGACGGCTTCGAGCAGTGGGGCCGCCTGAACCTGTTCGCGGCGGCGGACGGGTACGCCGCCTTCGACCGCGACGTCACGGTGACGCTGGACGCGGCGGCCGGCGGTTTCCACGCGGCGGACGGCTGGCGCAACGACATCGAGGGCGACGGCGGGCTGACCAAGCGCGGCACCGGCACGCTCACCCTCACGGGCCACAACCGCTACCACGGCGGGACGGTCGTCGAGGACGGCGTGCTGGTCGCCGCTTCCCCCAACGCCCTCGGCGAGGGCGACGTCCGGGTCACGGGCGGCACGCTCCGCGCGGACAAGGTCCTGCGGGTGCGCGGCTCCTACGTCCAGGAGGGCGAGTCGACGCTGGAGCTGCCGCTCCGCAAGAACCACGGCCCGGCGCTCACGGTGAGCCGGCGTGTCCTGCTGGGCCGGGGCAGCGTGCTGTCGCTGCGGCTCGACACCGAGCGCCCGCCGGCCGCGGGGACGACCGTCCCGGTGCTGTCCGCTCCGGCACTGCGCGGCGGGTTCGCCCGGGTCGAGCTGGACTCCGACACGCTGCGGGCCGTACCCGTGCACACGTCGGAGGGCCTGTCGGTACGACTCGTGCGGCGGTGACGCCGTGCGCGGCGGGGGCTGATGCAGAGTGGGTCCATGTGGGACCTCCGGATCGCTCCCGCCGCTCCCCGGCCGGTGCCGCTCTCTCCCCCGGCACCGGCCGGGGCCGTGCGGCGGCCCGGCCGCCGGTGGTGGGTGCCGCTCCTGGTGGTCGTGCTGCTCGCGCAGATGGCCTTCGCGATGGTCACGACCGCCGTGCGGCAGACCCCGACCATCGACGAACCGGTGTACGTGGGCGCGGCCGCCGAGTACACGCACGAGCACCGGCTGCGCCACAACCCCGAGCATCCGCCGCTCGGCAAGCTGGTCATCGGCGTCGGGGTGGCCCTCGCGGATCCGCACTTCGACCCCTCCTTCAAGGGAGACCAGGGCAGGCTGGGACGGCACCTGCTCTACGAGTCGGGCAACGACCCGTGGCGGCTGATGCTGTGGGCCCGGCTCCCCGTGATCGCGCTGACGCTGCTGTTCGGTCTGGTCGTGTTCGCCTTCGCCCGTGAACTGGCGGGGACGGCAGGGGCGTTGGCCGCGCTCGCGTTGCACTGCTTCTCCCCCGACGTCATCGCCCACGGCTCACTCGCCACGCTCGATGTGCCGGCCGCCGGGTTCGTGCTCACGTCGGCGTGGCTGCTGTGGCGGGCCCGCCGCGGACCCCGGCTGTACGTACCGCTCGCCGGGGTGGCGCTGGGGGCGGCCCTGGCGACGAGGATAAGCACGCTCCCTGCCCTGCCCGTACTCATGGCGCTGGGCGCCGTATCGGTGTGGCACGCGTCGGCGGGCAGCCGGGGCCGGGTTCTGGTGCGGGCGATGGCGGGCGCGGGTGTCGTGGCCCTGGCCGCGGTCGCGGTCGTGTGGGCCACGTATGTGATGGTCGATCCGCGGCTGCGGTGGGCTCCCGAGCAGCCTGTGCCGAACGTGCGCGGGGTGCGCGGGCTGTTGGTCGAGCTGCTGCCGTTCCCCGAGGCGTACCGGGACGGGATGCGGGTCCAGTTCGGTCTGGAGAACCGTCCGTGGCAGGGGTTTCTGTTCGGGCGGCTGTACTCGGGCTCGCTCTGGTACTACCTGCCGGCCGCGCTGCTGGTGAAGACGCCGCTGGGGATGCTCGGCCTGTGGATCTGCGGTGCGGTGGTGGTGATCGCGGTGCGGCGGTCGCGGCCGGCGGCGCCGTATGTGCTGGCCGCTCCGGTGGTGCTGCTGCTGGTGGCCATGCAGGGGGCGCGGGACTTCGGGACGCGGTACGCCGTCTTCCTGCCGCTGTTCCTCGCGGTGGGGGCGGGGTGCGTTCTCGTGGTGCGACGGCCGTGGGTGTCCCGCTTGGCAGGGGCGCTGGTGGTGTTCGTCGCCGTCAGTTCGCTGCGTACGTACCCCTATTACCTGCCGTACTCCAACGAGGCGTTCGGGGGGCCGGGCCGGACCCGGGAGCGGTTGCACGACTCCAACGTGGACTGGGGGCAGGACCTCGGGCGGCTCGCCGAGCGGTTGCGGGAGCGGTATCCGGAGGAGCGGGTGTGGCTGGTGTACAAGGGCAGCGGGGTGCCGGCTGCGTATGGCATCGAGGCCGGGGATCCGCGCGGGGTACGCGACGGTGATGTGCGGGGGCTGTTGGTGGTGTCGGACTCGGCTGCCGCGAAGGCGACGGAGCGGCTGGCCGGGTTGATCGGCAGCAGCCGCCCCGTTGACGACGTCGGGCACTCGATCACGATCTATCGCCGTTGAGCGCTTCTCAATGGGTCGCGTGGAAGAAGCCGTCCACGCTCACGTGCTCCATGACTCGACTCGCCACGTGGTAGCGGCCGTTGGGGACTTCGGGGCACCTGGCGACGTGGACCGCGAGTGGCCCCGCGAACTCGTAGCCCTTGCGTTCCGCGTGGCGGGCCAGGGCGTCGGTGAGGGCCTGGCACACATGGGTGCTGTGGCTGGCCAGGCGGTCGTGTATGTCGTCGACGAGTTCCACGTCGTAGGCGTTGGGGACCATGACACGGCCCTCCCGGCACACCACGGTGTTGTCGTCGCACTCGCGTCGCAGGGCGTCGACCACCTCGACCGGGTCCTTGTCGCGGACCCGGGCCCACAGGGCGTCAAATCGGTTTTCCAGGGTTTCTTCCAGCGCACTCAGCGCGCCCATACGGTGTCACCTGCCGGATCGTCGTCGGTTCGGTCGGCGGAGGGGGAGGTGGTGCGGGCTACCGCTCGTCGAAGTCGTCGGGGCGCACCTCGGCCTCCTCCAGGGCCTCGCGCAGCGTGCGGCCGGTGCCGCCCGGCGGCCGGGACGGATTCTCGTCCCGGTGCTCCGGGATCTCGTCCGTGGGCTGCGTCCTGGGCCGGTTCTCCTCGGGGACGGTCATGGCGGTGGCTCCTCTCGGGATCTTCTGTGGCGGCGGGTTCCCACGCCGCCTCCGGGTATCCACGCGCCGGGCATCTCATGTGCTGTCCGGAGAAGCCCTGGTCACCACGGTGCGTGGGCTATGTTGAACGTCAATGGGAGACGAAGGAGGCGCACCGGTGCCATCGCCGCAGCAGGCACGCGCACAGGCATCCGCGATCACCTCGGGGAAGGCCGCACCCGAAGCGGAGGTCTCCCCGTCCTCCCAGCTGCGCACACTCTTCGACCGTCCCCGGCTCTCCCCTGGCCAGCGGCGCATCGCCCAGTACCTCATCGAGCACATCACCGAGGCGGCGTTCCTGTCGATCACGGATCTCGCCGACCGGGTCGGCGTGAGCCAGCCCTCGGTGACGCGGTTCGCCTCGGCGGTCGGCTTCAGCGGGTACCCGGCGCTGCGGGAGAAGCTCCAGTCGATCGCGCTCGGCACCCTCGCGGGCGGCCCGGCCGAGGAGATCCGGGGCAACGAACTGCAGGCGGCGGTCGATGCCGAGATCGAGAACCTGGAGAACCTGCGGCGGGACCTCGCCGATCCGAACCTGGTGATCGACATCGGCCGCAAGCTGTCGTCGTCGACCCCGCTGACCGTCCTCGGCCTGCGCATCTCCGTCTCGCTCGCCGAGTACTTCGCCTACGCCGCCCGGCGGATCCACCCGGACGTACGGCTCGTGACCCGGGGCGGCAGTGTCGCCTACGACGCGCTGCTGCAGTCGCGTGAGGCGGGCGGCACCTGGGTGCTGGCGTTCTCCATGCCCCGGCACGCGCAGGAGACCCTGACGGCCGTGCGCGTGGCACGCGGTGCCGGACTCAAGGTCGCGCTGATCACCGACCTGGCGCTCGGGCCGCTGGCGGACGAGGCCGACGTCGCCTTCGCCACCGGCACCGGATCGCGCCTGGTCTTCGACTCCTACGCGGCCCCGGGCGTGATGTGCTCGGCGCTGCTGCAGGCCATGACGGACGCGGACCCGGAGCGGACGCAGGCCCGGCTGGAGGAGTACGAGCAGGTCGCCGACCAGCACCATTTCTTCCTCAGGGACTGAGCCACAGCCGACTGGACCGGTCACGGGACCAGACAAAGGGATCATCCACAACAAAGCGCGCATGAATGTTTTCATGCTCCTTGCAAACCGGATGGCATATATAAATACTGCTCACGGATCGCGACCCGGCCCTACCGGATTCGCGTTCCGCACCCGAGGAGGCCGGGTCCTACCCACTCCGGCGTCCCGGGTGTCCGTGGCGGCCCCGGCCATCCCCTAGGCCGGGGCCGCCCCGACCCGTCGTCCACCCTCACGACGCCGCACACCCGGAAGCGATGATCATGCCCTTGACGTCCACGCGCATCAGCCCGGACTGGCCCTGCCAGGTCAAGACTCCCGGGAGCTACGACTGGGAGCGCTCGGCGGCCAAGTGGCTGCGCGAGCTGGTGCCCACGCGCTACGGCGGCTACCCCGTGTTCATCCGCCACCCCGTCCTCCTCGCCCGGCACGCCCAGATCCAGGTCCAGCAGGAGATCCGGGTGGCCCGCACCGCCCTGCAGACCGCCCGCGCCGACCTGCCCGGTCTCGGCCTGCACGAGGGCGTCATCGAGCACACGATCAAGCTCTACGCGGCCGAGGTCATGCAGTTGCAGCACATCGCGCGCAGCGTCCGGGCGGTCAGCCAGGCGCTGGTGGAGGCGAACCGCCACGCGTGACCCCGGCCCCGGGGAACCGGGGTGCATGACCCGCGCCGTGCGTGGCACACGTGACGGAATGAGCACCACCGAAGTCCGGCGCGGAGAGCCGGTGACCACGGTCCTGACCTGGCAGGTGCGCCCCGGCCATGAGCGGGAGTTCGAGCGGTGGACGCACGGCATCGCCCGCTGCGCCAGGCGGTTCCCGGGCAACGAGGGCGTCTCCTGGCTGACGCCGGAGGACGGCCACCGCTTCCACGCGGTGCTGCGCTGGTCCGACCAGCACCGGCTCGCCGCCTGGCTGGAGTCCGAGGAGCGGGCGCACTGGCACCGGAAGATCGAGGACATCGCCACCGAGGTCAGCAGCGAGCGCCAGTCGACCACCGGGATGGAGACGTGGTTCAGCCTGCCGGGCACCACGGTGCAGGCACCGCCCCGGTGGAAGATGGTCCTCACGACATTCCTCGGCGCCTATCCGTTCACCCTGCTCATCCAGTGGCTGGTGACGCCGCAGACCAGCGGCTGGCCGCTGCCGCTGCGGGCCGCCGCGTTTCCCCTGATACTGCTGCCGGTGCTGACCTATCTGGTGATGCCGAGGCTCAGCCGGCTGCTGCGGCTGTGGCTGTATCCACGCGACGGCCGCTGACCGGCTGGGGGCATCGGACGCGACGCGCAGGACGCCGCGAACGCACCCGGGATCCGTGCTGACAAGGCAGTCTTCGAACGGGCCCGGATGTGCGATGCTCAACGCGTGACGAGCGAGCCCGTGAGGCCGGCGCAGCCCGGTGCCGCACCGGACCTGGTCGAACTGGCCAAGATCGTCGCCCGGCAGCGCGCCGAGCTGGACCGGCTGCGCGACCAGGCGGCGATGTCCGCTGTCGTGGAGCGGGCCACGGGCGCGGAGATGGCGCTGACCGGGTGTTCCGCGGACGCGGCCGGCGAGCGGTTGCTCCAGCGGGCCAAGGCGGCCCGTCACACCCTGCTGGAGGAGTGCTGGATCACGCTCGGGAGCCTGGCGCCGGCCGCGCCCGATCCGGGCGAAGCACCTGGTCCCGTCGGGACCGCGGGCCCCGAGTCCGCGGTGCCGGAGAAGACGACCACGCCGGACGACGTCGCCGCCGCCCTGGCCCGCCTCGGCCAGGCACTGGTACGGGTGCCGACACCGCACGACCTCGCCCGGTGTCTGCTGGAGCATCTCGGGCCGGACATGGCGGCGGACGCGGTCATGCTCTTCGCCCGCAGGCCCGACGGCGGCCTCGAACTGATCGGGCACGCCGGCATCGAGGACAAGCTGGCCGCCCAGTGGAGCCAGGTGCCGCCGCTGAGCGGGATCGCGGCGCTGGACGCGCTGCGCGCCGGTGAGCCGCGCTGGCTGGAGGACTTCGCCTCGGACGCCCGGCGGTACCTGCTGATCGGGGAGCCTCCCGAGCAGTGGCGGTCGCGTGCCTGGCTGCCCGTGACCGGAGCCGGTTCGGCCGAGGTCTGCGTGGGCGTGCTGCGCGGCCGAGCCGGGTCGTTCACGCCCCGCGACCGTGCTCATCTGCGGGGCGTCGCCGGGCTGTGCGCCGGGCGGCTGCGCGCCTTCGACGCGCCGCCGGAGCGGTCCGCCGACGCCGCCACGGACGTGGTGCAGACGCTGTTCGACGCGCTGCCCCTCGCGGCGATGCTGCTCACCCCGCTCAGCGCCGCGACGGGCGAGACCGAGGACTTCCGGGTGGAGGCCGCGACCGCTCAGGCGGGCGACCTGCTGGGCCGTCCCGGTGAGGAACTGGCCGGGCGGCGGCTGCTGGAGTTCCGGCCCGCCCTGGTGGGCGAGCCGCTGTGGTGGGGCTGCGTGCACACGCTGACCACCGGGGAGCCGTACGAGAGCGAGCCGTTCGCGCACGAGGAGGTGCTGGCGGGCATCGCCGCGCTGTCCACGTACTCGGCGCGGGTGGCACGGCTGGGCGACGCACTGGTCGTCAGCTGGGTCCGGCACGGCTCCTCCGACCGGCAGGAGCAGCGGCTCGCGGATCTCCAGCGGCTGGGCAACCTCGGCTGGGCGAACTGGAACCTGGCGACGCTGGAGGCCTCCTGGTCGTCGCAGGTGTTCGCCATCTTCGGCCGGGACTCGGCGGACGGCCCGGTGGGGCTCGCCGGGCTTCCGGAGCTCGCGCTGCCCGAGGACGCGCCGGCGCTGACCCGTGCCGTCCGCGGACTCGTCGAGGACGGGCGGGCGTTCGACCTGCCGTTCCGCATCAGGACGTCCGGTGTCATCCGGCATCTGCGCCTGGTGGCCGAGGCCGTGGCCGACACGCACGGCACGCCCGTCGAAGTGCACGGTGTCGTGCAGGACATGACCGCCAGGCGGCGGGCGGAGCTGGCCCTGGTCGAGAGCGAGCAGGCGATCCTCACGCAGAACGACGTACTCCGGGCCGAGCGGACCCTGGCGTCCCGGCTTCAGCACGCGCTGCTGCCGATGGCCAACCGGCCGGTGCAACTGGCGGGACTGCGTGTCGAGGTCGCCTATCTGCCCGCCCAGTCGGGTGTGCACGTCGGCGGTGACTGGTTCAGCGCCGTGGAACTGCCCGACGACGGCGCGCTGCTGGTGGTCGGCGATGTCGCCGGGCACGGTGTCGGCGCCGTCGCCACGATGGCCCAGCTCCGCTTCACCGCGAAGGGCATGGTCATCACCGGCTCGTCGCTGACCGGCGCGCTCGCCCGGCTGAACACGCTGCTGCTGCACTCCCGCGACTCCCATGCGACGGCCACGATGGTGCTGGCCCGCTACAACCCCCGGCAGCGGCGCCTGGCCTGGGCCCAGGCCGGGCATCCCCCGCCCCTGCTGCTGCGGGACGGCGAGGCGCGGTATCTGCGCCGGCCCCGCGGCATGGTGCTCGGGGCGACCTCCACGCCGGTCTACGAGGAGGCGGAGTGCCGCCTCGAACCGGGCGACCGGCTCATCCTCTTCACCGACGGCCTGGTCGAGCACCCTCCGGACGGCATCGACCGGGGTCTGGAGCGGCTCGCCGAGGCCGTGGCGGCTCCGCACACCGACGGGCCCGGGTCGCTCGGGCCGTTGCTCGCGCAGATGTTGCCGGAGGAGCGGAGGGACGACGTGTGCGTCGTGGACGTCCGGGTTCCGAGGGTGCCGGAACCGTAGGGGAAGGCCGCGTGCCCCGGGTCAGGAGTCACCACGGTGCCGCCAGTACCACCACAGGCCCACGAGCAGGGCCAGCAGGAACAGGGTGGGCAGCACCAGACCCGGTATGCGGGAGCCGTTCATGGGCCCAGGGTGAAGCCCGTCGCCTCCGCCGTACGGCTCCTTTTCCCAGCCGTTGCCCGGCGTTCGAAATGCGGGGTCGCGAGATCAGTCGACCGGGTGACCGGGCGCGATGGTGTGGGCGTCGGAGAGGCGCAGCAGGGGACCGTCGTACGCCTCCTGTCCGCCCCATTCGACCGGGTCGAGAACGAAGCCGACGTGGTCACCGCCCCCGGCACGCGTCACGATCCGGCCGACGAACCAGGCCGGCACGTCCTCCAGGACGACGGCCCCGCCGTACGACTCCCGCGACCGCAGCCCCTGGAACTTGTCCGTCCGGTCGCCGGTCCGCCCGCCGAACAGCTCGGCGAGGCCGCGTTGTTCACGGGCGAGCAGATGCACGGCCAGCACCTCGGCGTTCCGGGCCACCCGGAAGGTGTGGTTGAGCTCGGACAGCCACACCACGAACCGCACGGGCCGGATCGAGCACTGCGAGGCGAACCCGACCAGACAGCCCGCCCGTTCACCCGCGGCGGCGGCCGTGACCACGCACAGGTCGGGATCCAGTCGGCCGACGAACGCGTCCATGCCCACACCACTACTCCTCCACCACGGTGGCCGACGCCCCTCGGCATCACCTCACCATGCCGGGGGTGGGGGTGCCATCCCGGGGACAGAGGCAGGCAGTGCCCGTCAGCTCGTGTTCGGTGCCGTGCGGGATTCCAGTGCCGTGCGGGTGTCGTTGCCGTAGACGCCCGTTTCGTCGCCGCGGATGCCGTACCAGAGCTGGAAGCGGGCGACCGCGGCGGTCAGGGTGGGGTCGTAGCTGCCGCTGGTGGAGCCGTCGCGGTAGACGTCCGGGATGCGCAGGAGACGTTCCTGGAGTTCGGTCACCTCGGGGCCGCTGGATCCCTCGCGCAGGGTGCCGGGGCCGTCGGGGTCGGCCGGAGCCGCGGCGGGTGGGGTGGGTGTCGGTGTGGGGGTGGCGGCGGACGCGGTCGGGCGGGGTGCGGGGGCCGCGTTGTCCTCGGTCTTCTCGCCCCCGCGGAGCAGCAGCGCACCGCCGAAGCCGATCACCGCCGCCGCGACGACCGCCACCGCGATGGCGGCGCGACGCAGTCCGGATCCGGGGCGTGGTGCGGCACGGCTGTCGCGGCGGGCGCGCGCGACCGGCGGGAGTTCCTGCGTCAGGGCCTCGGAGCCGGGCGGAGGTGCCGGCAGAGAGACGGATTCATAGCCGCCGGACTCAGGGCCGCCGGATGCGGAGGCCGTCTGCTCCCGGTACTCCCGCATCAGTTCCGCCAGCGCGTCGGTGCGGCGGGGCCGCAGGACGCGGATGGGTTCCAGGGCCGGGCCGTCGTGCGGCTGCCGGGGCTCGGACGGTGTCGACACGTTGCCCTCCTTCCGTCCGGGCTCGCAGGCGCCCGTCTTCGAGGATCGTTCCGCCGCTAGATACGCGGCTGCCGCGCCAGGAGTTCAGAGAGCACTCAGTTCCTCCCTATGACTGCACTGAGTGCCATGAGCGGCCTTTCGGGTGCTACGTTCCAGCCCATGAGCTCCGAGAAAGCCGACCTCGGGAACGGAAAGCCGCCCATGCGGGACGCCCTGGTGGCGGCGGCCTTCCAGTTGTTCCTCGAGCGGGGTTACGAGCAGACCACCGTCGACGACATCGTGGCGCTCGCCGGCGTCGGACGGCGCTCGTTCTTCCGCTACTTCCCCTCCAAGGAGGACGTGGTCTTCCCGGACCACGAGCGCTGCCTGGCCGACATGACGGCCTTCCTGGCGGAGGGCTCCGATGACGACGAACCCGTGCGGCGGGTCTGCGACGCGGCCCGGCTCGTGCTGCGGATGTACGCCGAGAACCCGACGTTCTCCGTACAGCGCTACCGCCTGACCAAGCAGGTCCCCGGGCTGCGCGCCTACGAACTGTCGGTGGTGTGGCGCTACGAGCGCGCCCTCGCCGAGTATCTGCGCCGGCGTTTCGCGGCCCGCCGGGACGGGACCCTGCAGGCCGACGTGATCGCGGCGTCGGTGGTCGCGGCACACAACAACGCGCTGCGCTCCTGGCTGCGTTCGGACGGACAGGACGAGGCGAGCGCCACGGTGGACCACGCGCTGGCGTACGTGCAGTCCGCGTTCGGCGGTGCGCCGGCGCCCGTGGCGGAACCGAAGCCGGAGGACGTGGTGGTGGTCGTCTCGCGGCGCGGAGCGCCTTTGTGGCGGGTGGTGCAGGAGATCGAGTCGACCCTGGGGCAGGCCTGAGGGTCCGCACATTTGAGGGTACGGAGTGCCTTTACGAGTGGCACTGAGTGCCATACGCTGTGCTGCGTGCACGGTGGCACGGCGAACCGGGCACGCGTGTGCGCGGGGGACCGCGCACCCGGGATTCCGCCCGAGTGCAGGGAGTTGACCAGCGTGTACCACCACTCAGGAAGCGTCGCTCAGCAGACAGCCGGCTCCTCGACGGGTCTCCTCGACCCGAGGGGCCAGGACACGGATGCCATCCTCTTCCAGCGCTGCACCTGGTGCGGCACCGCCATGTTCCACCGCCTGCTGTGTCCGGTCTGCCGGGGCAGCGACCTGCGGACGGAGCGCAGCGAGGGCACGGGCACGGTGCGCCACTCCACGGTGGTGCACCGCAACACGCCCGCGGCCCGCAATGTGTCCATGGTCGAGATGGCCGAGGGGTTCGTCGTGCGCGGCCGGGTGATGGGCCCGCCGATCGGCATCCACAGCGGGGACCGGGTGCGGCTGTCCACGGCCAAGGACCCGGTCCGGGGCGAGCCGGTCTTCCAGCTGCTCGACGAGCCGTACCGGGCCTGGAGCTGACCGCCCTTCACTCTGCGAGCCGGCCGGGGAATTCGGAGAGGTCCCGGGGCGATCTCAGGGTGCGAGCACGATCCGCAGACCCACGGTGGCGTCCAGGCCCCGGCGCAGCCGGCTGCCGAGCAGGGTGAGCCGGCCCATGAGGCCGTACTTGCGGGCGATCAGCTTCCGGTAGCGGGCGGTGGTGGCCGGGTCGCAGATCTCCGCCGTCGCGGGCACCTGCTCACCGGTGGGGTTGCCCCGCAGGTCACAGGGGCCGACCAGGACGTCGGCGCGGTTGCGGATCCGCTTGACCTTCCAGGAGTCGGCCACCGTCCAGGCGCCGAGCGCGTCCCCGTCGCGTACCACCCAGACGGGGGTGGCGACCGGCGTACCGTTCTTGCGGTAGCTGGTGATCAGCAGGTACTTGCCCGCGCCCAGTTCGTCCAGCGCACTGTCGTCCATGGCGGGCAGTGTACGAGCGTGACCGGCGCGGCGCGCCCCGGGGTCAGCGCAGCGCGGCGGCCGTTCTGCGCACCGCCTCCGTGATCACCTCCGGCGAGGTCGCCAGGTTGAGGCGGACGTGCCCGGCGCCGCCGGTGCCGAAGGGCAGGCCGGAGTTGTAGGCCACGCGGCCGCGGTGCAGGAAGACGTCCGCCGGGTCGTCGCCGAGGCCGAGCGCGCGGCAGTCGAGCCAGGCGAGGTAGGTGGCGTCGCCCGGGCGGTAGCGGATCGCGGGCAGGTGCTCGGCCAGCAGGTCCGCGAGCAGCCGCCGGTTGGTCTCCAGGCCGGTCAGCAGGGCGTCCAGCCAGGCACCTCCCTCGCGCAGGGCGGCGGTATGGGCGATGATGCCGACGTGGCTCGGGCCGTGCCCGACCTCCTCGGGCGTGCGCGCCAGGTCGGCGGCGGCCCCGGGTCCTGCGAGGGCGAGGGCGGCCTTGAGTCCGGCGAGGTTCCAGGCCTTCGAGGCCGACATCAGCGACAGGCCGCGCTCGGCGCCCGGCACGCTCAGATACGGCACGAAGTCCGTGCCGCCGATGACGAGCGGCGCGTGGATCTCGTCGGCGACGACCCGCACGCCGTACCGCTCGGCGAGCGCGGCCACGGCGGACAGCTCCTCCGCCGTGTGGACGGCGCCGGTCGGGTTGTGGGGGCTGCACAGCAGGTAGGCGGCCCGGCCCCCGTCCGAGACGACCTGCCGGAAGGTCTCCTCCAGGACACCGAGGTCGATCCGCCCGTCCGCCCCGAGCGGGGCCTCCACCACACGCCGGTCCATGTGCGCGACGAACTGGTGGAACGGCGGATACACCGGCGGGTTCACGACCACCGCGTCCCCGTTCCCGGTGACCAGCTTCAGCATCTCGACGACGCCCAGCATGACGTCGGGCACGATCGCGGTGCGCTCCACGGCGAGCCCGGACCAGTTCCACCGCTTCTCGGCGAAGGCGGCCAGCGCCCGCGCGTAGGCCGTGCCGGCGGGGTAGCCGGTGTCGCCGAGGTCGAGGGCGTCGGTGACGGCCCGCACGACGGGCTCGGCGAGCGGTACGTCCATCTCGGCCACCCACAGGGGCAGCACGTCCTCGGGGTAGGTGCGCCACTTCATGCTCGTGCGGCGGCGGAGGTGGTCGAGCGTGAGGGCTTCCAGGGGATTCGGTTCACCGGACGTCTCGTGCGGGATCCTGGTCATGGGCACACGATAGGGGGCTGTGCGGTGACCGGGAATCTTGCGGACGGGGTGCGGGGCGGGGCGGCGGGCCCGTTCCTGGAGATCGCCTGCGACGAGTCGGGGTCGGACGGCGAGAACCTCACCGGCGGGAACACGGACGTGTTCGCACACGCCAGTGTCTCGCTGTCCACGGCGTCGGCCGCGGCGGCCGTGCGGGAGATCCGGGACCGGATCCGGTCGCCCGCCGAGGAGTACAAGGCGAACCACCTGCTGCGGGAGAAGCACCGCGCGGTGCTGGAGTGGCTGCTGGTGCCCGAGGGGCCGATGCACGGGCGGGCGCGGGTGCATCTCATGGAGAAGACGTTCTTCGTGGTGGACCGGGCCGTCGGCCTGCTGCTGGACGACCCGGCAGCGGCCGTCGTCCTGTTCCGCGCGGGACGCCGGACGTTCGGGGAGGAGGGCTGGCGGGCGTTCCTGGAGGCGGCCAACCAGTTGCTGCGGGTCCGCAACAACGGAGAGCCGGGCGCCCCCGTCGAGGGGTTCTACGACACGGTCGACGCCCTGCGGCAGGCGCACCCGCGCACCGACGCCGGGCGGGTCCTGGACCGGCTCGCGGCGACCCGGACCCGCGCGGTGTCGTATCGGGCGGACTTCCTGGACGGACCGCCCCTGATCCCGGTGCTCAACCCGCTGCTCCCGGCAATCGTGCGGACGGCCGCACTGTGGAGCGGGGACGGGCGGGAGGTCCGTCTGGTGCACGACCGGCAGAACATGCTGACGCCCGACCGCATCGCGTGGCTCGAGGAGGCGGCGCTGCGGGCGGGGGTCGGCCTGGCCGGGCTGCGGCTCGTCGTCGCGCGCGAGGACGCGCGGGTGCAGGTGGCGGACTTCCTGGCCGGGATCGCCCGCAAGATCGCCTCCGACGAGCTGAACGGACGCGGGGACCCGGCGCTCACCGCCCTGCTGCGGCCCTACGTCGATCCGGCGTCGGTGTGGGGTGACACCCGCAGCCTGGCGCTGCTCGCCGCCCCGGCCGCTCCGGTCACCGGCCGGCGATGAAGAGATCACGCTCGCGCTGAACACGGCACGGCTCCGCTCCGTATGGAGAACAGGGCGCTCAACTCCAGGAGGGCCCCGTGGTGTTCGCACCGCGATGTTCGGGTTCGGGAGCCATGCATGAGGCACGCACGACGACGGGTCGTCCGGCGAGTGACACAGCTGGCGGCCGTCGGCGGACTCCTCCTCGGAGGAACGATGGTCACCACCGCTGTGGCGAGCGAGCCCCCCGACCCATCCGTCGGTGTCCCCTACTCGGCGAAGCCGGGCACGGGCATGGGCACCGACCTCGTGTCCCGGCTCGGGACCTCCCGCACGGCGGGCAGCTGGGTCGACGCGTCCGGGCGGCCGGTCGTCGCGGTCACCGACGAGAAGGCGGCCGCCGAGGTGAAGCGCGCGGGCGCCAAGGCGAAGATGGTGTCCCACAGCATGAGCGCCCTCAAGTCCGCCACGTCGACGCTGCGTTCGGCGCCGCGGGTGGCCGGGACCTCCTGGGCCCTGGACTACCAGAACAACCAGGTCGTGGTGCGGGGCGACCGCACGGTCTCATCGTCCGACTGGTCCCGGCTGACCGATGTCGCGGACGGCATCGGCGGCTTCGTGCGCATGGAGCGCACCGAGGGCACGTTCACGACGAGGATCAACGGCGCGGAGCCGATCCTGTCGACCGCCGGGCGCTGTTCGGCGGGCTTCAACGTGACCGACGGGACGACCGACTACATCCTCACGGCGGGGCACTGCGGACCCGACGGTTCCGTCTGGTTCTCCGACGACCGGGGCCGCGACCAGGTCGGCACATCGCTGAAGGGGAGCTTTCCCGGCGACGACTACTCCCTGGTGAAGTACGACAACGGCAAGGCGGGCAAGGGCGCGGAGGTCGTCGCGGTCGGCGAGGGCGAAGGGGTGCGGATCACGGGTGTGGCCGATGCCGAGGTCGGGGAGAAGATCTTCCGCAGCGGCAGCACCAGCGGGCTGCGCGAGGGTGAGGTGACCGCGCTGAACGCGACGGTCAACTACCCCGAGGGCACGGTCACCGGGCTGATCGAGACGAACGTGTGCGCCGAACCGGGCGACAGCGGTGGCCCGATGTTCGCCGACGGCATCGCGCTCGGCGTGACCTCGGGCGGCAGCGGGGACTGCAAGGCGGGCGGTACGACGTTCTTCCAGCCGGTGACGAAGGCGCTGACCGAGCTGGGAGTCAAGCTGATCGTGGCCAAGCAGGCCGGTGGCGCCGGGCCCGCTCCGTCGGCCTCGGGTGCCGCTTCGCCCGGCTCGTCGGCACCGGTGACGGGCGAGGACGTGGCGGGCCTGCTGACCCGCCTCACCGACCCGCGCAACGTCGGCCCCGGTCTGCTGGTGATCGCGGGCAGCCTCCTCGCCCTGGTGGCGACCCGCTGGATTCGCACGGAGCAGGACCGCAAGGCGTATCGGCAGTATTACGGGGCCACTTGGGGGTGATGGCTGCCGGGGCACGGGGGCGGGTCCGCTGTGTCAGCGGACCCTGATGACTCTCAGGCCGCCGGCACGGACTGCGGGGCCGCGGCGGCCCACTCCAGGACGAGCCGCCGGTACTCCTCGCGCTGCTCGACACTCAGTGTCCCGCCCGACCGGCGCCACAGGGCCCGGATCTCCTCGTTGACCTCGTCAGCCGATCGCTCGGATGAGGATTCAACAGTGGTGGACATGGTGTGAAGCATACGGTCCTGGACGTGAAGGCGATGTGAGTAATCACGAGCCAATCGGGCATTCCGGACAGTGTTGCTGATCACGTCCATCTCCCGGTAAACGTGAGCCTGTTCACGCTTCGGCTGATCCCAGGACCAGCACCTTGATAGCCAACACGGCCGCGCCGCGTGCCCAGTCGTGAAAATCGGACACCTTCGTCTCGAGGTCGACCGGTGCGGCCAGGGGATGCCGGTTGTCTCGGATGGTCTGCGCGACCGTCTCGCCCGCCACATCCATCAGCCCGACCCCCTCCCCCGCCAGCAGGATCTTCTGCGGCATCACGAAATTGGAGATCTGGGCCACGAGCGTGCCCAGGGCGCGTGCGGCCTCGCCGATGACCCGGGCGGGCATCGGCTCCCCTGCGGCGGCCAGCGCGAGGATCTCCTCGTAGGTCCGGTCGCGGCCGGTGGCGGCCTGGACCTGATAGCGGATGTTGGGGATGGTCAGCAGCGAGACGGCGCTGCCGCGCCGGCCGTCCGGGGTGAGCGGGCCGCTGGGGTCCACGATCCAGTGACGGCCGAAGCCGCGGTCCTCCTCGGCGCAGGACACCCGCTTGCCGCCCAGGACGAGCCCGTAGCCGATGCCGGCGCCGATGGTGAGGACGGCGAAGCGGTCCAGGCCGCGCCCGGCACCGAACCAGGTCTCGGCCTCGACGAGGGCGGCGACGTCGTTCTCGACGACCACGGGCAGTCCGGTCCGCTCCTCGACGAGTTCGGCGAGGGGGACGTCCCGCCACAGCAGGAAGGGGGACTCCCCGACCACGGCACGGTCCCGCACGAAACCGCCGACCCCGATGCCGATTCCGGCGAGCCGGGGGTGTTCGGCGGCCAGTTCGGCGGTCATCGCGCCGAGCAGGTCGGCGACCTCGGCGGGGTCGTGGGTGGTGAGCGGACGGTCGTGGCGGGCGACGATGTGGCTGCGGAGCGTGGTGACGACGCAGTAGACCGTGTCCTCGGTGATCTTGAAGCCGAGGAAGGACCCGGAGTCGGCGACGACGTCCAGCGGCTGTGAGGGGCGGCCCTGGCGGGCCTCCGCCGGTGCTCCGGCCTCGGCCACCTCGATCAGCAGGCTCGACTCGATCAGCGGTTTGGTCAGCCGGGTGAGACTGCCGGCCGACAGCCCCAGCCTCCGGGCGAGCTCGGTCCGGGACAGCGGGCCGTGGACGAGTACTTCGATCGCCACGGAGCGCTCCCCCGCGCTCAGCGGCAGCCAGCCGGCGGTGCCTGCGGTCATGTACGTCCGACTCCCCTCAGCCTTTTTTTCGCACTGAAACCAACATGACCACTCTAGGACGATGAAGGTTCCTGCGAAAAGATGTTTGCGCACCCCTTGACGCAGCAATTGTTTCGCGCCAAAAGTAAGTCCCGCCAGAGGACGAGCCGCCGTATGCGAGGGAGTCGCCCGATGACCATCGCCTCCAGCAGTCCTCCGTCGCGCCTGCCCGCGGGCGGCGCCGCGGAGGCACGCAGCAAACCCAGGACACGCAAGGCCGAGGTGGGGGACAACCGGGGAGACGGACGGCTGGCCGCGGTGTTCATCGCGCCGGCACTGCTCGGCTTCGTGGTCTTCCTGCTCTGGCCCACGCTCCGGGGCATCTACCTGAGCTTCACCCGCTACAACCTGCTGACACCGGCGGAGTGGGTGGGCCTGGACAACTACGTCCGCATGGTCAACGACCCCATCTTCTGGGACTCGCTGTGGGTCACCGTCGAGTACGTCGTCATCAACATCGGCGTGCAGACGCTCGCGGCGCTCGCCATGGCCGTCCTGCTGCAGCGGCTGACCCAGTCGGCGATGCTGCGCGGGATCGTGCTCACGCCGTACCTGATGTCGAACGTCGTGGCCGGCCTCGTCTGGCTCTGGATCCTCGACACACAGCTCGGCATCGGCAACGAGATCGTCAGCGCCCTCGGCGCCGACCGCATCCCGTTCCTCGCCGACGAGACCTGGGCCATCCCGACGATCGCGCTCATCAATGTGTGGCGGCACGTCGGATACACCGCCCTGCTGCTGTTCGCCGGTCTCCAGGCGATACCCAACGACATGTACGAGGCGGCCCGGGTGGACGGCGCGAGCGAGTGGCGGATGTTCTGGCGGATCACCATGCCGCTGCTGCGGCCGGTGCTCGCGGTCGTGCTGATCATGACCGTGATCGGGTCGTTCCAGGTGTTCGACACCGTGGCCGTGACCACCGCGGGCGGGCCCGCGAACGCGACCAACGTGCTCCAGTACTACATCTACGGCTCGGCCTTCGGGCGCTTCCAGTTCGGCTACGCCTCGGCCATGTCCGTCGCCCTGCTGGTCGTGCTGAGCGCGATCACGATCCTGCAGTACCGGCTCACCCGGGCCGGCCGGACCGACCTCGGCTGACGGAAGGGAGACACCGACATGGCCACCGTGACGACAACGACGCCTACGACCGTGCGACCGGCCCGGCGCAGGTTCTCCTTCGGGAAAGCCGCCGCCTGGACCGTGATGGGACTGATCGTCCTCATCACCATGCTGCCGTTCTACTGGATCCTGCGCACCGCGCTCTCCACCAACGCCGGCCTCAGCGCAGACCCGACCAACCCGCTGCCGGTGGACCTCACCACGAGCGGCTTCGAACGGGCCCTGGGCATGCAGTCGGCCGAGGAGGCCGTGAAACAGGGCGGCGCGGGCGGCGGGCTCGACTTCTGGCGCTATCTGCTCAACTCCGTGCTGGTCTCGACCCTGATCACCGGCTGTCAGATCTTCTTCTCCGCGATGGCCGCGTACGCCTTCTCTCGGCTGCGCTGGCGGGGCCGGGACAAGGTGTTCGGGCTGTTCCTGGCCGGGATGATGGTGCCGGCCATCTTCACCCTGCTGCCGAACTTCGTCCTCATCAAGCAACTGCACCTGATCGACACGCTCCTCGGCATCGCGCTGCCCACCATGTTCATGACGCCGTTCGCGGTGTTCTTCCTGCGGCAGTTCTTCATGAACATCCCCAGTGAGGTCGAGGAGGCCGCGCTGCTCGACGGCGCCGGGAAGATCAAGATCTTCTTCCGGGTGGTGCTGCCGATGGCGTCCACGCCGATCATCACGCTGGGCGTGCTGACGTACATCACCTCCTGGAACGACTACTTCTGGCCGCTGATGGTCTCCTACAGCGACAGCTCGCGGGTGCTCACCGTGGCGCTGGCGGTCTTCCGGGCACAGACCCCGGCCACCGGCGTCGACTGGTCCGGGCTCATGGCGGCGACGCTGATCGCCGCGCTGCCCATGCTGGTGCTGTTCGCCTGCTTCGCGCGCCGCATCGTCAGCTCCATCGGCTTCACCGGGATCAAGTAAGGGGACTGTGATGCGAATTCGACTTCGTCCGCTCGTCGCGGCGACCGGAGCGCTGGCGCTGTCCCTGGTCAGCGGATGCGCCCAGGGAGGCGCGGCCGGATCCTCCGCGAACACCGTCACGTACTGGCTGTGGGACGCCAACCAGCTCCCCGCCTACCAGGCCTGTGCCAAGGGGTTCGAGAAGGAGAACCCCGGGCTGAAGGTGAAGATCACGCAGCTGGGCTGGAGCGACTACTGGACCAAGCTCACCGCCGGGTTGATCGCGGGCACCGCGCCGGACGTGTTCACCGACCACATCCAGAACTTCGGCCAGTTCGTCGATCTGAAGGCCCTCGAACCGCTCGACGACCTCGGCATCGAGAACTCCGACTACCAGCCGGGCCTCGCCGCCAACTGGATCGGCAAGGACGGCCACCGCTACGGCGCTCCCAAGGACTGGGACACCGTCTCGCTGTTCTACAACTCGAAGATGACCGAGGAGGCCGGGCTCACCGCCGAGCGGATGGGCGAGCTGTCCTGGAACCCGAAGGACGGCGGCACCTTCGAGAAGGCCATCGCCCACCTCACGATCGACAGGAAGGGCAAGCGGGGCGACGAGCCGGGCTTCGACAAGAACAACGTCAAGGTGTACGGCCTCGCCACGGGCGGCGGCGGCTTCGGCGACGGCCAGACGCAGTGGAGCCCCTTCACGGGCTCCGCCGGGTGGAACTACCTGAACAAGGCGCGCTGGGGCACGAAGTACCAGTACGACAGCAAGACCTTCCAGTCGGTCGTCAAGTGGTACTTCGGCCTGGCGAAGAAGGGCTACATGCCGCCGCTGTCGGACTACAACATCCAGTCCAACCAGCAGAACACGCAGATCGCGGCGGGGAAGGCGGCCACGACGTTCGACGGGGCCTGGATGATCTCCACCTACACGGGCTTCAAGGGCCGGGACATCAAGACCGCCGCGACACCGGCCGGACCCACCGGCAAGCGCGCCACCATGATGAACGGCCTCGCCGACTCCATCACGAAGGCGTCCAGGAACAAGGCGGGCGCCAAGAAGTGGGTGGCGTATCTGGCCTCGGACGAGTGCCAGACCGTCGTGGGCAAGTACGGCGTCGTCTTCCCCGCCACCGCGGCCGGGACCGAGGCCGCCGTCGCCGCGTACCGGAAGAAGGGCATCGACGTCTCGTCGTTCACCGAACCCGTGGCCGACAAGAAGCGCTTCCGGACGTTCTCCTACCCGATCGCCAGCTACTCCGCGGACATGACGGCGCTCATGCAGCCGGCGATGGAGGACATCTACGGCAACGGAAAGCCCGTCAGCAGCCTCGACCAGACCAACGACCAGATCAACCTGATCCTCTCGCAGTGATCACCCGCACAGTGAAGGGCATGCTCCTATGACGTTCTCCCTCGGCATCGTCGGCGCCGGACAGTTCTCGGGCCAGTTCGCCACCCTGTTCCAGGCCCACCCCGGCGTCGGCGACGTCTACGTCACCGACCTGCTGCCCGAGAGGGCCGAACAGCTCGCCTCCGCCCAGGGGCTGGCGGGCACCTTCCCTTCGTACCAGGCCATGCTGGAGTCGGAGGACGTCGACGCGGTCGCGATCTTCACCCAGCGCTGGACGCACGGCCCGCTGGTGCTCCAGGGCCTCAACGCCGGCAAGCACGTGTACTCCGCGGTCCCCATGGCGATCAGCACGGAGGAGATCGCGGCGATCATCGACACGGTCAAGGCCACCGGCCTGACGTACATGATGGGCGAGACCAGCGAGTACAACCCGGCGACCGTCCACGCCCGCAACCAGATCGCCGAGGGCGCCTTCGGACGGCTCTTCTACGCCGAGGGCGACTACGTCCACGACATGGATCTGGGCTTCTACGAGGCCTACCAGTACAGCGGCGGCGAGAACTGGAAGGCCACCGCCAGCTATCCCCCGCTGCTGTACCCGACGCACGCGATCGGCGGCGTGCTGGGCGCCTGGCAGACGCACGCCGTCAGCGTGTCGGCGATCGGTGTCCTCGACGACCGGGGCGACGGCGTCTTCGACAAGGACATCAGCCAGTTCGGCAACGACTTCTCCAACGCCACCGCGCTGTTCGAGGTCGCCGGCGGCGGCTCGTTCCGTACGAACGAGTTCCGGCGGGTCGGCTACCCCTCGCACATCCGTGAGTCGCGCTTCCGCTTCTTCGGCACCGAGGCGAGCATGGAGCAGCTCGCCACGGTCGCCCTGTGGCAGGACAAGCAGGGGGTGAAGGACATCAGCGAACTGCTGGAGCCCAAGCCCACCATGGCTCCCGACGACCCGTCGCTGCAGCACATCGCGCCGGAGCTGCGGGCCGCCTTCACCTCCGGGTCGGCGCCCGTGCACGACCGGGAGCGGCTGCCGAGGGAGTTCGACAACCTCCACAACGGCCACGAGGGCAGCCACCACTTCCTGGTCGACGACTTCGTGACCGCCGTCAACTCGCGCACCCTGCCGTCGGTGAACGCGTGGGTGGCCGCCCGCTACACCCTGCCCGGCATCATCGCGCACGAGTCCGCGCGGCAGGGCGGGGTACGGCTGGAGATCCCGGACTTCGGGGACGCGCCCCAGTAGGGGACCGTGCGGGCCGGGTGCCTGGGATCAGGTGCCCGGCTTGCGGCCGTACACGAAGACGTCATCGCCCTTCTTCAGCAGCGACCAGTACTTCTTGGCGTCGGTCTTGGTCATGTTGACGCAGCCGTGCGAGCCCGGCGGGTTCCACACGCTGATGCCGACCGAGTGGAAGGCCTGGCCGCCGTCGAAGAACTGGGCGTAGGGCATCGGCACGTCGTAGATGGAGGAGACGTGGTCGATGTTGCGCCAGTAGATCTTCTTCAGGCCCGTGCGGGTCTCGTCGCCGTTGCGGCCGGTGCGGACCGGGACCGGACCGTAGACGAGCTTCTTGCCGTCCTGGATCCAGCTCAGCTGGAGGGTCAGGTTCACACAGGCGATCCGGCCCTTGTTGACCGGGCACTTGCCGTCCTTGTTGGGGTTCGTCCCGACGGCCTTCTGCTTCTGCATCAGGTCCATCACGCCCCAGGTGACGGGCCCGGCGTAGCCGATGTTCGGGGAGATCCCGTGCTTGGTCTGGAAGGCGCGGATGGCCTTGCAGTCGGCGGCGGACTGCTTGCCGTCGACCGGACGGCCGAGGAACTTCTCCACCTGCTTCTGATGCGGGCCGGTCTGCGTGGTGCAGCTCGCCGCCTGCGCCGGGGTGGCGCCGAGCGCGAGTGTGAGCGGTGTCACCAGGCCGGTGATCCCGAGTGCGACGGCTCCCCGTCTGCGTACGTCCCCCATGGCTCGTCATGCCCTTTCGCGGAGTTGGTCTGCGGTGTTCTGCCAGCTAGACGGGCGAAGGGGGGCTTCGGTTGTGCGGGGATCCGGCCTGCGACGAAACGGTGACATACCTCACCGCGCGGCGACCGGGCGTGCCGGGCGTCGCGACACTGCGGAGATCCGCCAGAAGGGCCCTAGGGGCGCAGGGCGTCGTGGAAGGCCGTGTTGACGGCGGTGAGGCCGCCGTCGACGGTCAGGGTGGTGCCGGTGATCCAGGAGGCGTCGGGGGAGGCGAGGAAGGTGACGGCGGCCGCGATGTCCTCCGGTTCGCCGACCCGGCCCAGGGGGTAGAGCCGGCGCAGCGCTTCCAGGTCCTCGTCGCGGCCCTCCCAGGCGGTGGTGCGGACGGTGCCCGGCACCACCAGGTTGACGCGGACACCGCGCGCGGCGGCGTGACCGGCGAGGGTGCGGGTCAGGGAGCCCAGGCCGGCCTTGGCGGCGCTGTAGGCGTGGTTGCCGAAGTCCTGCAGGCCGTTGACGGAGCCGATGGAGACGACAGCGCCGCGCCCGGAGGCGGCCAGGTGCGGCAGCGCGGCACGGCAGCAGCGGTACGCGCCGGACAGGGTGACGTCGAGGTCGCGCGCCCACGACTCGTCCGGTTCGTCCTCGAAGAGGGGCGCGTCGGGCGAGCAGTGGGCGGCGCTGTTGACCAGCACGTCGAGCGAGCCGAAGGTGTCGACGGCGTGGGCGACGGCGGCCTCGACCGCCGCCCGGTCGGCGACGTCGCACGCGCGCCCCTCCGCGGTGAATCCCTGGTCCCGCAGGGCCCGCGCGGTCCGTGTGGCCGCGGCCGGGTCCTGGTCGGCCACCAGGACCCGGGCGCCCTCCCGCGCGAACCGGCGGGCGGTGGCGGCACCGATGCCGCGTGCCCCGCCGGTGATGAGAACCCCGTACCCCTCGAAGCGCCTGGTGTCCGTCATGGGCCGAAGGTACTGCCCCGGGGGTGACTCAGCGGTAGCCGTCGGTGTCGGCCGGCTTGCCCGCGTCCTGGACCTCGACCAGGTAGCGCCAGGCGTCCGGGCGGCTGCCGTCGAGGTCGGTGAAGCCGTACACCTGGGCGAGGCCGCCGCTGGAGAGGGACCGGCCGTTCCAGCGCGCCACGTCCGGGTCGGCGGCGAGCGCGGCCACGGCCCGGCCGACGTAGCGCGGGGTCTCCGAGATGGCGAAGTGGGGGACGCGCTCCAAAGCGTCGCGCCAGTTGTCCTCCCGTACGCCGAAGGTTTCCAGCATGAGTTCCGAGCGCAGCCAGCCGGGGGTGAGGGCGACGGCGGTGGCGCCGCGCGGACCGAGTTCGTGGCCGAGGGAGAAGGCCATGCGCAGGACGGACGCCTTGGCGAGGTCGTAGAAGAAGTTCACGCGGTAGTTGTCGCCGTTGTAGTCGGCGGTGCCGTCGGTGACCTCGACGACCAGGCCGCCGGGGTGGCGCAGCAGCAGGGGCAGGGCGTGGTGGCTGGTGATCGCGTGTGTCTCGACGGCGAGCCGGAGCAGGTGCAGGCCGTTGTCGAGGTCGTGCTCCCAGACCGGGACGTCCCACCCGAAGAGCTTCTCGCCGCCCCAGATGTCGTTGACGAGGACGTCGAGGCGGCCCTGCTCGCCGTCGATCCGCTCCACGAGCGTGCGGACCTGCGCCGGGTCGAGGTGGTCGGTGGGTACGGCGATGCCCTGTCCGCCGGCCTCGGTGACCAGGTCGGCGGTGTCCTCGATGGTCTCGGGCCGGTCGTACTCCGAGCGGCGGCTGCGCGTGCTGCGTCCGGTGACGTAGACGGTGGCGCCCGCCGCGCCGAGTTCCACCGCCATGCCCCGTCCGGCGCCCCGGGTCGCACCGGCGACCAGTGCGACCTTGCCCTTCAGCGGAGCTGACATGTCCTACCTCCCGTTGCCGTGAATGCGTGGTGCTTCGAGAGTGACGGGTAATCCGGACATCTTCTGTCGCCTTTCGCCGGCGACACGCGGTCAGTGGCCCCGGGCGATCCACTCCTGCAGTTGCGGGGCCTCCGCGCCGATGGTCGTGGGGTCCCCGTGGCCGGTGAGGACCTTCGTCTCGGGCGGCAGCGTGAGCAGCCGGTCGCGGATCGAGTCGATGATCGTCGGGAAGTGCGAGAAGGACCGGCCGGTGGCGCCGGGGCCGCCCTGGAACAGCGTGTCGCCGCTGAAGACGGTGGCAAGACCCGGGTCGTAGAGACACACCGCGCCGGGCGCGTGCCCCGGGGTGTGCAGGACCCGCAGGTCGGCGCCGCCGGCCTCGATCGTCTGGCCGTCGACCAGCCAGGCGTCGGGCTCCCGCTCCGGGTGGGTCTGCTTCCACAGCGGCAGATCGTCGTGGTGCAGCCAGATCGTGGCCCCGGTGCGCTCGGCGAGGGCGGGGGCGGCGTCGATGTGGTCGTTGTGGGCGTGTGTGCACACGATCGCCGTGAGCCGGCGGTCCCCGACGGCCCGGGCGATGGCGTCGGCGTCGTGGGCGGCGTCGATGACGATCGCCTCGTGGTCGTCGCCGACGATCCACACGTTGTTGTCGACGTCCCAGCTGCCGCCGTCGAGGCTGAACCGGCCGGAGGTGACGAGGCGTTCCACTCGGGTGGTCATCAGAACACCACCACCGAGCGCAGCACGTCGCCGTGGTGCATCCGCTCGAACGCCTTCTCCACCTCGTCGAGCTGGATGGTCTCGGTGACGAACGCCCCGAGGTCCAGGCGCCCTTGCAGATGCAGGTCGATCAGCATGGGGAAGTCGCGGGAGGGCAGGCAGTCGCCGTACCAGCTCGACTTGAGCGATCCGCCGCGGCCGAAGACGTCGAGCAGCGGCAGCTCGAGCTTCATGTCCGGGGTGGGCACACCGACGAGGACGACCGTGCCGGCGAGGTCGCGGGCGTAGAAGGCCTGCTTGTACGTCTCCGGGCGGCCGACCGCCTCGATGACGACGTCGGCGCCGAATCCGCCGGTGAGCTCGCGGACGGCCTCGACCGGGTCGGTCTCGCGCGAGTTGACGGTGTGGGTGGCGCCCATCGTCCGGGCGGTCTCGAGCTTGCGGTCGTCGATGTCGACGGCGATGATCCGTGCCGCTCCGGCCAGCTGCGACCCGGCGACGGCCGCGTCACCGACACCGCCGCAGCCGATGACGGCGACCGTGTCGCCCCGGCCCACGTTGCCGGTGTTGATCGCGGCGCCGATGCCGGCCATGACGCCGCAGCCGAGCAGCCCGGCCACCTGCGGGGCGACCTCCGGGGCGACCTTGGTGCACTGCCCGGCCGCGACCAGCGTCTTCTCGGCGAAGGCGCCGATACCGAGGGCCGGGGAGAGCTCCTGGCCCGTCGAGGCGAGGGTCATCTTCTGCTCGGCGTTGTGGGTGTCGAAGCAGTACCAGGGCCGCCCGCGCAGACAGGCCCGGCACTTCCCGCACACCGCACGCCAGTTGAGGATCACGAAGTCGCCGGGCTCGACGTCGGTGACGCCGTCGCCGACCGCCTCGACCACGCCCGCGGCCTCATGGCCGAGCAGGAACGGGAAGTCGTCGCTGATGCCGCCCTGCTTGTAGTGCAGGTCGGTGTGGCACACCCCGCAGGCCTGGACGCGCACGACCGCCTCTCCGGGGCCGGGGTCGGGCACCACGATCGTCTCGATCCGCACCGGCTCGTCCTTGCCGGGTGCGATCACACCGCGTACTTCCTGCGCCATGGCGCTGACTCCTTCGTCGGCCGGGGTCCGTCCCTTCCGACCCTACGCGCGACTGATCGGTAAGGGGCGGGGATCGGCCACCTCAGACGCATGATCACGATTTCCCCCGGTGGCGAAAGGCCGGACATGGCACGAGTCCCGCGCCGTAGCCTGAACGCTCCGCCCGACGCCGAAGGAGCGACGTGAGCCTCGCAGCGACCGATACCGCCGTGCCTCCCTGGCGGCTGCTCCTCGGATACGTCCGGCCGCACCGCTGGTCCCTGGCCGCCGGTGCCGTGCTCTCACTGGTCACCGGGGCGACCGGGCTGCTGCTGCCGCTGGTGGCCAAGGGGCTGATCGACGATCTGTCGCACGACCGGGCCATCACCGGAGCGCTGCTGGCGATGTCGGCGCTGGTCCTGGCCAACGCGGTGGTGGGGGCACTCGGTTCGTACGTGCTGCAGCGCACCGCCGAGTCGGTGGTGCTCGGGGCGCGGCGCGCGCTGTCGTCGTATCTGCTGCGGCTGCGGATCACGGCCGTGGACCGCAGCGAACCCGGGGACCTGATGGCCCGCATCACCTCCGACACCACGCTGCTGCGCCAGGTCACCACCAACTCGCTGGTCGGTCTGGGCACGGGCGGTCTCACCCTCGTCGCGACGATCGTGATGATGGGCCTGGTGGATCCCGTGCTGCTGGGCGTCACGCTGGCCGTGATCGCGGGCGCGGGGGTGCTCCTGGGCGTGATCGTGCCGCGCATCAACAAGGCGAGCCGGCGGGCGCAGGACGCGGTGGGTGTCATGGGTGCCTCGCTGGAGCGGGTCCTCGGCGCCCTGCGCACCGTGAAGGCCTCGGGTGCCGAGCACCGGGAGGAGCACACACTGCACGAGGCGGCGCGGGAGTCCTGGCGGCAGAGCGTGCGGGCCGCCAAGTGGTCGGCGGCCGCGGGCAACACGGCGGGGCTCTCCATGCAGATCGCCTTCATCACGGTGCTCGCGGTGGGCGGCGCCCGCGTCGCGACCGGCGCCGTCGACGTGGGCACGCTCGTCGCCTTCCTGCTCTACGTCTTCTACCTGATGTCCCCGATACAGCAGGTCGTCGGCGCCGTCACGCAGTACCAGACGGGCGCCGCGGCCCTCACCCGCATGCAGGAGGCGCTGCTCCTGCCCGCCGAGCCGTCCTCCCGGTTCGCGCCGCTCCCCTCCCCCGGCGCACAGCCCGCCGCCCTCGCCTTCGACGACGTCCGCTTCCGCTACGCCGACGACCTGCCGTACGTCCACCACGGCGTGACGTTCGCCGTGCCCGCGCAGGGCATGACGGCGTTCGTGGGCCCGTCCGGCGCCGGCAAGACCACCGTCTTCTCGCTGATCGAGCGGTTCTACGACCCCGACTCCGGCGTCATCACGCTGGACGGCCGGGACCTGTACGACTGGGAACTGCCCCGACTGCGCGCCTCGATCGGCTATGTGGAGCAGGACGCGCCGGTCCTGTCGGGCTCCCTGCGGGACAACCTGCTGCTGGGCAATCCGGACGCGGACGAGGACGCCCTCGCGCGGGTGCTGAAGACGACCCGTCTCGACGGCCTGATCGCCCGGCTGCCCGCAGGGCTCGACACGCTCGTCGGGCACCGCGGCACCAAACTGTCGGGCGGTGAGCGGCAGCGTGTCGCCATCGCCCGCGCGCTGCTGCGCCGCCCCCGGCTGCTGCTGCTCGACGAGGCGACCTCGCAGCTGGACGCGGTGAACGAGGCGGCGCTTCGGGACACCGTCGCGGATGTGGCCCGTACGACCACGGTCCTCGTCGTGGCGCACCGGCTGTCGACGGTGACGATGGCCGACCGGATCGTGGTGATGGACGCGGGCCGGGTCCGGGCCGTCGGCACGCACCGCGAACTCGTCACCGCCGACCCGCTCTACGCGGAGCTGGCGGCGACCCAGTTCCTGGCCGCGGCCGACTGAGCCGTCGTCCCGGGGCCGGTGGCCCGGCTGCGCTTGCCGAGCCCGGCGGGCGGGAGGAGGCTCGGGGGTGAGGCTACTCGCGGCCCGCACCCCGTCGGGCCGCGGCCCTGCGAAGGAGGTCATCATGGGAACCGCGGCAGACCCCGCCTTCGACCGAGACACCCTGCGCCGGGGCGTGGAGGGACAGACCCCGGAGATTCTGCTCTCCCTCTACGCCGACGACGCGGAGCTCCGCATCGTGGACCGCACGACCCAGCCCAGCCACCCCAAGGTCCTGCACGGCCGGGAGGAGATCGGCCGGATGCTGGAGGACGTCTACAGCCGCGACATGACACACAAGATGGAGCGGTGCGTCGTCCAGGGCGACGAGGCCGCCTACAGCGAGAGCTGCGAGTACGCGGACGGCGTGCGCGTCCTGTCCGAGTCCATGATCTCGCTGCGCGGCGGCAAGATCACCGAGCAGACCCTGATCCAGGCCTGGGACGAGTAGGAGCGACACCGTTGGGGTGGGGCCGGGCCGTGATTGGCGCTGAGGTGCCACCGGGGAGCGGCCCCGCGGAGTCGGATGCCGTGCGCCTGGGCGAAGCAGCACCCCAGCCCAGGAGTGGATCATGTCCCAGGCACGGCTGGGGGCAGCCGACCTCACCGAGCGGACGGGCACGGCACCGTGTCTCGCGACGGTGCTCGTCGGCGAGGATCCCGCGTCCGTCACCTACGTCCGTATGAAGCAGAACCGCTGCCGCAAGGCCGGTGTCACCTCGCGGCATGTGACGCTGCCCGCCGCCACGACCACCGGGGAACTCGTCGGCACGCTCGAGGCGTTGTCCGCCGACCCGGGTGTGCACGGCATCCTCCTCCAGCACCCCGTCGGCGAGCACATCGACGAGCGGGCCGCGTTCGAGGCGATCGCGCCCGGGAAGGACGTCGACGGCGTCACCTTCGCCTCCTTCGCGACGATGAGCTTCGGCCTGCCGGGCTTCGTGTCCTGCACGCCCGGCGGGATCATGCGGCTGCTCGACGAGTACGGCGTCGACCCGGCCGGGAAGCGGGCCGTGGTCGTGGGCCGCAGCGCGATCCTCGGCAAGCCGGTCGGCATGCTGCTGCTCGCCCGGGACGCCACCGTCACGTACTGCCACTCGCGCACCCGGGACCTGTCCGCCGCCGTGCGCGAGGCGGACATCGTGGTGGCCGCGGTGGGACGGCCCCGGCTGATCCACGGCCGGGACATCAAGCCCGGCGCCGTCGTCATCGACGCCGGGTACAACGCCGGCAACGTGGGCGATGTCGACTTCGACTCCGCCGTGGAACGGGCCTCGCTGATCACTCCGGTGCCTGACGGGGTCGGCCCGATGACGATCGCCACGCTGCTGGAGCAGACCGTGGACGCCGCGGCCCGGCAGCTCGGTCTGCCCGGGGTGTGATCAGCGCATCCAGGCGCTGTACGACATCACGTCCCCCTTCTTGACGCCGTACTCCGGTTCGTCGGCGGTGAAGGTGCTCTCCAGGCCGAGGACGTCACCGGTGGCCGGGTCCGCGATCAGCATGTGGCGGACACCGGAGCCGTCGTACACGTACGCCTGGCCGCGCCGGCCCAGCCGGTCGGTCACCCGGCCGACCGGCCGCAGTCCCTCGGCGTCGGCCAGGAGCCGGGCGAGCGCCGCGGTCTCCCGGGCGCCGAGGGTCCAGTGGTCGAGCAGTACCTCGACGGCGTCCAGCAGTTGGGGCGTGGTCAGCGGCCCGTCGAGGTACTGGGCCTCCGTCAGATAGGCGCGCAGCCGTGCGGGGTCGCGCGGCGGAGGGGACTGGGGCGGTGCGTCGCTCCAGCTCGGCGGGTAGGTCCGGTCGCTGATGACGTGTCCGTCGTCGACGAGGTGGGGCTCGCCGTCCGCGTCGGAGAGGACGGGACGGCCCGGATGCCTCGGGTCGGTGGCCACGACGAGCTCGGTGTGGCCGGCATCGGCCTGCCAGCGCACGATGCGTTCCTCGGGCAGGGTGATCGGGGGCTTGTCGTCCGACATGCCCAGGCTCCAGGACTGCACGTGCGTGCCCTTGCGCAGGCGGGGCGAGCCGTCGGCCGCGGCCTGCTCGGCACGTTCGGCCAGCAGGTCCAGGGGGACGGGGGCGGAGCCGGTGTGCACCACCAGCGGGCGCGGTGCGGCGACCGCCGGTGTGGTGTCCGGGCCGCTCAGCACGAGGGTGAGGGTCAGCGCGGCGACGACGACGGTGGCCACCAGCCCCCAGGCCAGCCGGATCCGGCCCGGACCCGGCAGCAGCCGGTCCCGCAGTCGGCCGGAGGGCCGCTTACGCAGCAGACGCGCGAGCCGGCGCTCCGCGTCGTGGTCCAGGGGGCCGTCGCCGAGGTGGGGGCCGTCGTGCGGCACCGGATTGGCGCTGCGCAGCAGTTCGAGTTCGTCAGCCATGGCCGTGTTCCTTCGGGGCGGTCATGTGGGCGGCGGGCAGGGGGCACGGGGCGCCGGCCTCGCCGGCCGTAGGAGCCTCGCTCGGGGCGGAGCCGTGGGCGGCGCGGGCGGGACGCGGGACAGGCCGACGGCCCGTCGGCGACGGCGGATACGAGGCACCCGGCCGGCTTTCACCGACCGTCACGTCCCCGCTCCTCGGGCAGCCGTGGGCCGCGCAGGCGCGGCGCCCCCTGCGCAGGCCTTCGGTCGTCGCACGCGACGGGTCAGTCATCGTCCCGCCCTCCCACAGCGTGCGCGTCGGCCTTGGCGCGCTCGGGGGCCATGCGGTCGATCTCGGTTCTCAGACGGCGGCGGGCCCGGTGCAGCCGCATCGCGGCGGCCCTGCTGCCGCAGCCCAGGGCGACCGCGACCTCGTCGACGCCGAGTTCCTCCCAGGCCGTCAGGCGCAGCACCTCCTGGTCGGCCGCGGAGAGGCGGGACAGTGCCTCGTGGACCCAGGCGCCGGGGGTGTCGGCCTCGGGGCCCATCGCGATGTGCCGCCCGTGCGCGGTGTCGTCGTTGCCGAGCCGGTCGACGAGCCGGCGGCGGCGTCCGTGGCCGCGTACCGCGTTGGCCAGGCAGTTGCGTGCCACGCCGTACAGCCAGGGCAGCGGGGAGGGCGGCAGGTCGGCCCGGCGCCGCCAGGCGACCGTGAACACCTCCGCCACCACTTCCTCCACCTCACCGGCCCGCCCCTCCAGTCGCCGTGCGACATAGCGGCTGACCGCCCAGTAGTGCTCGCGGTAGGCAGCGGCGAAGATCTCGTCGTTGCTCATGTCCCGTTCGTGTCCGGCACCTTCTCGATCGTCACACCCGTTTTCGTGATCCTCGTCGCGCCCCCGCAGTGTGACGCCCGGGCGGGGCTCGGACACAGGCGGGGTATGAAGCACCTCAAGTGGCTGACGACCACGGATCACAAGACGATCGGCACGATGTACCTGATCACATCGTTCGCGTTCTTCGTCATCGGTGGCGTGATGGCGCTGTTCATGCGCGCCGAGCTGGCCCGGCCGGGTCTGCAGATCATGTCGAACGAGCAGTTCAACCAGGCGTTCACGATGCACGGCACGATCATGCTGCT
>NZ_JBHUTX010000059.1:0-47155 GCF_042671245.1 Streptomyces sp. NPDC057099 | reverse complement strand
GACCTTCTTCCACAGGACCGGCGAGACCTCGTAGCCGTAGAGGCGGTCGAGGATGCGGCGGGTCTCCTGGGCCGACCGGCCCGGGGCGTTCTGTCAGGCGGGGGTGATCAGACCAGGTCGAACCGGTCCAGGTTCATGACCTTGACCCACGCGGCGACGAAGTCGTTCACGAACTTCTCCTTCGCGTCGTCGCTCGCGTAGACCTCGGCGAGCGCGCGCAGCTCGGAGTTCGAGCCGAAGACCAGGTCGGCGCGGGTGCCGGCCCACTTGACCTCGCCGGTGTCGGCGTCGCGGCCCTCGAACGTGGTCTGGTCCTCGGACGTCGACTTCCACGTGGTGCCCAGGTCGAGCAGGTTGACGAAGAAGTCGTTGGTCAGCGAACCGGGCGTCTTGGTGAAGGCACCGAGCGGGGACTGCTGGTAGCCGGCGCCCAGGACACGCAGGCCGCCGACCAGGACGGTCGTCTCGGGCGCGCTCAGGGTGAGCAGGTTCGCCCGGTCCAGCAGGAGGAACTCGGCCGGCAGGCGGTTGCCCTTGCCGTGGTAGTTGCGGAACCCGTCGGCGGTCGGCTCGAGCGCCTCGAAGGACTCGGCGTCGGTGTGCTCCTCCGTCGCGTCCACACGGCCCGCGGCGAAGGGAACCTGCACCTGGAAGCCGGCTTCCTTGGCGGCCTTCTCGACCGCGGCGGAGCCACCGAGGACGATCAGGTCGGCGAGGGAGACCTTCTTGGCACCGGCGCCGGAGTTGAACTCCTCCTGGATGCCTTCCAGGACGCGCAGGACCTGGGCGAGCTCGTCGGGCTCGTTGACCTCCCAGCCGCGCTGCGGCTGCAGGCGGATGCGGGCGCCGTTGGCACCGCCGCGCTTGTCGCTGCCGCGGAAGGTGGACGCCGAGGCCCATGCGGTGGACACCAGCTGCGAGACGGACAGGCCCGACTCGAGGAGCTTGGTCTTGAGGGTCTCGATGTCCTCGGCGCCGATGGTCTCGCCCTCGGCCTCGGGCAGCGGGTCCTGCCAGATCAGCGTCTCCTCCGGGACCTCCGGGCCGAGGTACAGGGACTTCGGGCCCATGTCACGGTGAGTCAGCTTGAACCAGGCGCGGGCGAAGGCGTCCGCGAACTCCTGCGGGTTCTCGTAGAACCGGCGGGAGATGGGCTCGTAGATCGGGTCGAAGCGCAGCGACAGGTCGGTGGTGAGCATCTTCGGGCGGTGCTTCTTCGACGAGTCGTGGGCGTCCGGGACGATCTCCGGGGCGTCCTTGGCGACCCACTGGTTGGCGCCGGCCGGGCTCTGCTCGAGCTCGTACTCGAACTCGAAGAGGTTCTTGAAGAACCCATTGCTCCACTGGGTGGGCGTGGTGGTCCAGGTGACCTCCAGGCCGGAGGTGATGGCGTCCCCGCCCTTGCCCGTGCCGTAGGTGCTGCGCCAGCCGAGACCCTGCTCCTCCATGGAGGCGGCCTCGGGGTCGGCGCCGACGTTGTCGGCGGGACCGGCACCGTGGGTCTTGCCGAAGGTGTGGCCACCGGCGATGAGGGCGACGGTCTCCTCGTCGTTCATCGCCATGCGGCCGAACGTCTCACGGATGTCGCGGGCCGCGGCGATCGGGTCCGGGTTGCCGTTCGGGCCCTCCGGGTTGACGTAGATGAGGCCCATCTGGACGGCGCCGAGCGGGTTCTCCAGCTCGCGGTCGCCGGTGTAGCGCTTGTCGTCGAGCCAGGTGGTCTCGGGGCCCCAGTAGACGTCCTCCTCGGCCTCCCAGACGTCGGCGCGGCCACCGGCGAAGCCGAAGGTCTCGAAGCCCATCTGCTCCAGGGCGACGTTGCCGGTGAGGATCAGGAGGTCGGCCCAGGAGATGGACTGGCCGTACTTCTTCTTGACCGGCCACAGCAGACGGCGGGCCTTGTCGAGGTTGCCGTTGTCCGGCCAGCTGTTGAGCGGGGCGAAGCGCTGCTGGCCGGCGCCGGCGCCGCCGCGGCCGTCGCTGATGCGGTAGGTGCCGGCGCTGTGCCAGGCCATACGGATCATCAGCGGGCCGTAGTTGCCGAAGTCGGCGGGCCACCAGTCCTGCGAGGTGGTCAGCACCTCGGCGATGTCCCGTTTGACGGCGTCCAGGTCGAGGTTCTTGAAGGCCTCGGCGTAATCGAAGTCCCCACCGAGCGGGTTGGCCACCTCGGGGTTCTTGGCAAGGATCTTCAGGTTGAGCCGCTCGGGCCACCACTGGCGGTTGCCACCGCCCTGGGTCGGGTGGAGGGCGCGACCGTGCGCGACCGGGCAGCCGCCTCCCGTCTCCTCCGACTTCGGTTCGGTGACGATCGCGTCGTGGTTCTCAGTCATGGAAATCCTTCCGGAGGGGGTGGATCACGGTGCTCGGGTGGATCACATTGCTCAGGAACTGCGTGCGGTGGAACAGGCGGGGCACAGGCCCCAGTAGATGACCTCGGCCTCGTCGACGGCGAAGCCGCGGTCGTCGGACGCGGTCAGACAAGGGGCGTGGCCGACCGCGCAGTCGACGTCAGCGACGGCCCCGCACGAGCGGCAGACGAGGTGGTGGTGGTTGTCGCCGACCCGTCCCTCGTAGAGGGCCGGGCTGTTCGGCGGGTCGAGGCGACGTATGAGTCCGGCCGCGGTGAGTGCGTGGAGTCCCTCGTACACGGCTTGGACGGAGATGTGGCCGACGCGGCCGCGGACCTCGGAGGCGATGACCTCGGCGCCGAGGTGTTCACCGTCCCGCACGGTCTCGAGCAGCGCGACGCGGGCGGCCGTCACCCGCAGGCCGGCACCGCGGAGCTCTTCGGCGGTGGTCGGGTTCCCGGATGCGGTCATGCCGGACAACCTAACGGCACAAACACGAGCGGTTCAAGAAAACGAACGGTTCAATTTTGGTGTCGTCTTCGTGAGGCCTTGTGTGGCGGGCCTCATCGCAGGGTTGTGAACTCCGTCACAGTGATTGTGCCGTGAGGTTCTGTCGGCGGATGTCAGCTGTGTGCGTGGCGTGTCAGCACCGCTCGCGCCGTCGCCGCCATGGCCTCGTCGACCATCTGGCCCTCGAAGGTGAGCGCGCCGGTGCCGGTGCGCTGGGCGGACTCCACGGCGGCGATGAGGCGGGCACAGCGGTCGAGTTCTTCGGGGGTGGGGGCGAAGACCTCGTTGATCACCGAGACGTGGGTCGGGTGGATGGCCATCATGCCGTCGTAACCGAGGGCACGGTTCTGCTCCGCGAAGGCGCGCAGGCCCGTGAGGTCCGCGATGTGCGTCCACAGTCCGGTCACGGGGTACGGCGCTCCGGCGGCGCGGACATCGAGCAGGACGCGGGAGCGCAACGCCAGTGTCTCGGTGCCCTCGGGGCTCCAGCGGTAGCCGACGGCGCGCTCCACGTCGCCTCCGGGTGCGGTCAGCGCGCCGGCGTGTGCGACCCGGCGGGCCGCGGCGGCGATGTCGTAGGCGTCGTGGAGCGCGCGGGCCGACTCCAGCAGGGGGACGAGGGCCGTCGTGCCGACGGGGAGGCCGTGTTCCTGTTCGCACCAGGTGATCAGGCGGTCGGCGAGGCGTATGTCGGCGGCGGTGCGCACTTTCGGCAGGACGATCCCGGCCGTTCCGGGGCGTACGACGGCACGCAGTTCCTCGGCGGCGGTCCAGTCGTCGAGCGGGTTGATCCGGACGAACAGGGGCATGGCGCCGACCGGTTGCGCGGCGGCCTCCGCCAAGGCCTCGGTGACCCGGGCGCGGGCGAGTGGCTTGTCGGGCGCGGGCACCGCGTCCTCCAGGTCGAGGATGACGGCGTCGGCACCGGCCGCGCGGGCCTTGGGGAGCCAGTCGGTGCGATGACCGGGGACGAAGAGGAGGGAGCGCAGAGGGGTCGTGGCGCGCAGGGGTGTCGTCGCATGCAGGGGTGCCGTGGCGCGCGCCTCGCCGCTCGCATGTGTTGCGGGGTCAGACGGCATCGTTCTTCTCCAGGGCCGCGAGTTCCTCGTCGCTGAGTCCGAGCCAGTCCCGGTACACGAGGTCGTTGTCCTGGCCGAGTGCGGGGCCGGTGCGCCAGACGCGGCCGGGGCGTTGCCGGAAGTGCGGGATGACCGCCTGCATACGCACCTCGCCCAGGTCGGGGTCGTCGACGGTGACGATGTCGTCGCGCTCGGCGTAGACGGGGTCGGCGGCGATGTCGGCCGCGTCGAACACCCGGGAGGCCACGACCTCGGCGCGGGCGAACGCCTCCAGGCACTCGGCCTCGGAGCGCTCCGCCACCCAGGCCCGCAGACCGTCGTCCAGCTCCCCGCGCCGTGCGTGCTGTTGCTCCGACGTGGCGAACTCCTCCTCCGGCAGGCCCAGCAGCCGGGCCACGTTGCGTACCGAGCGCAGGGTCGCTGACGTGACGGTGATCCACTGCTCGTCGCGGGAGCGGTAGGTGTTGATCACGGCGGCGGGGGCGACCGCCAGCTGGTTGCCGGAGCGCTGCGGCACCGTGCCCAGCTGGTCGTGGACGATGACCTGCCACTCGACGAGCCGGAAGAGGGGCTCGAACAGGGCGAGGTCGATCCACTCGCCGTCGAAGCCGGGGTCGTGATCACGCCGGTGGAGGGCGGCGAGGACGGCGTAGGCGCCCATCAGGCCGGTCACGGCGTCGCCGTGCGAGAAGCCGGTGTGGACGGGCGGGCCGTCGGGGGAACCGGTCAGGTGTACGACGCCGCTGCGGGCCTCGCCCATCTTGCCGAAGCCGGGGGCGTCGGCCTGGCTGGAGGTGGCGCCGAAGCCGGAGATCTGCAGCAGGACCGCCCGGGGGTTGATCCGGTGCACGGCCTCCCAGTCGAGACCCCAGCTGCGCAGCCGCCCGGCACGCAGGGTGACGATGACGACGTCCGCCCAGGCGACGAGGCGGTGGGCGACCGCACGGGCGGCCTCGTGGTGCAGGTCGAGGGTGACGGAGCGTTTGTTGCGACCGGCGACCTTGAACCACAGGGGAACGCCGTCGCGCCGGGGCCCCATCGCCCGGGCGGCGTCGCCGGCGCCCGGGGGTTCGACGTGCACGACGTCCGCGCCCTGGTCGGCGAGCATCGAGCCCGCGAGCGGGCCGGCCACCACATGGGCGAACTCGACCACCTTCAGCCCGCGCAACTGTCCCTGCCCGGTGGCGTTCGGCTTGTCCTTGTCCGACACGGATGCGTCCCCTCGGCTCAGCTGCTGGTTCTTCAGACTGCCGAGACGCGGAAATGCCTGTCCAGCAAAAGAACGCCATCAATCAATGCGGAAGCCGCATGAATGGGGTCCGGGACGGCTCAGGCCCAGGACACCCCGGGCGGCAGTTCCCTGCCCTGGGCGCGGAAGTCCTCGAGCGTCTCCAGGAAGCGCTCGGTGACGCGCGGGAGGGTGCGCCGGGCCCGCAGGGCGATGTCCAGGCGGCGGTCGACCACGGGGTGGACGAGCGGCCGGAAGACGAAGGGCCCGGTGCCCAGCAGGGGCAGGACCAGGGCGGGCAGCGCGCTCACGCCTAGGCCGGCGGCCACGAGCCCGCCCACGGTGGCGACGCTGCCGGCCTCCGCCGCGGGCACGGCGTGCGCGTCGACCTGGCCGAACGCGGCATCGGTCAGCCGGCGCACGCTCGAGTCGCGTCCGACGGCCAGGAACGGTTCGCGAGCCAGGTCCGCCCAGCCGACCTCGTCGTGCGCGGCGAGCGGGTGGTCCTCGCGCAGGACGGCGACGAAGCGGTCCCGGACCAGGGGGCGGTGTTCCAGCCGCTCCGGGGGCACCCCGACGGTGGTGATCGCGAAGTCCGCGTCGCCGGACAGGACGCGGTTCAGCACCGCGCGTTCCAGACCGTCCAGCAGGCGTACGGACACCCGCGGCCGGTCCTGCCGGAAGCCGGAGATGACCTGCGGGAGCAGCACCGCGGCGACGGAGGGCAGGGTGGCGACGGCGACGGTGCCGGACTCGCCGAGCAGGAAGCGGTCCAGCTCCTTCATCCCGGCCCGGTGGGCGCTGAGGATCTGCTCGGCGATCCGCAGCGCTTCCGTACCTGCGGCGGTCAACTGCACGTTGCGGGTGTCGCGTTCGAGGAGTTGGGCTCCGACCTGCCGTTCCAGGTCGGCGACCGCGCGGCTGAGGGACGACTGCGCGACGCCCAACCGGGCGGCGGCCGCGGTGAAACTCGTCGCCCGGGCGACGGCCGCGTACGCCGAGAGCTGGCGCAAGGTGGCTTCCATGGCCGGGAAGCGTACGTCAGCGCGGGGCGATTGATGCGTGGATCGCATGAACAGATCCCGGTTTGATGCTGGACATGGATCTTCCGGCGCTCGGACACTCTCGGCTATCCCCGTACGCCCCGCTCTTCGCCACCGAGAACCGCCGGGGACCGCGACCCGAGAAAGCGAGCGTCACCATGCAGGCAGCCCTGGGCTTCGCCACGATCGCCCTGTTCCTGGTGCTCACCATGACCAGACGCGTCTCGGTCCTGGTCGCGCTGGTGGTGCTCCCGGTGCTGGCGGCGCTGGCGGGCGGCTTCGCGGGTGAGCTGGGCGGGATGGTGCTCGACGGGCTGTCGAAGGTGGCGCCCACCGGCATCATGATCGCTTTCGCTGTTCTGTACTTCAGCCTCATGGTGGACGCGGGCCTGTTCGATCCGCTGATCCGCGGTCTGCTGCGGATGGCGCAGGGCGATCCGCTGCGCATCACCGTCGCCACGGCCGTCCTGACGCTGTGCGTGGCCCTGGACGGCGACGGGGCTTCGACGTTCCTCATCACCGTCTCGGCGCTGCTGCCCGTCTACCGGAAGCTGGGCATGAGTCCGCTGGTGCTGTCCGGGGTCGTCTGCCTGGGTGCGGGCGTGATGAACATGGTTCCCTGGGGCGGGCCGACGGTGCGTGCCATGGCGGCGCTGAAGCTGGAGAGTTCGGACGTCTTCACGCCGGTGCTGCCCGCGATGGGCTTCGGCATCGCGTGGGTCCTGGTGGCGGCCTGGCTGATCGGCCGCCGGGAGCGGAAGCGCCTGGGCGCGCTCGCGGTGCCGGGCCGGGAGGCCGTCGCCGACGAGCCGGTTCCCACGACCGCGACCGCGACCGGCGACGGCCCCGGCGCGGTCCGGGTGGCGGAACCGCCGCGGCTCTGGCTGACCGTCTTCAATCTGCTGCTGACCGTCGTCCTCGTCGTCTCCCTGATCCTGGAGGTCATGCCGCTGCCGGTGCTGTTCGTCCTCGGGTTCGCGGTGGCCCTCCTGGTCAACCACCCCACGTGGGAACAGCAGCAGGCGCTGCTCGACAAGCACGCGAAGAACGTCGTCCTCGTCACCACGATGATCTTCGCGGCCGGAGTGCTCACCGGTGTCCTGACCGGGACCGGGATGATCGACGCGATGGCCGAGGCGCTCGTGTCCGTGATCCCGGGCTCCCTGGGCGGCCATCTGCCGGTGCTGGTGGCCGTCACGGGCATGCCGCTGAGTCTGGTCTTCACCCCGGACGCCTACTACCTCGGGGTTCTGCCCGTCCTCGCCGAGACGGCGCACGGCTTCGGCACCGACCCGGCGGAGGTCGCCCGGGCCGCCATCCTCGGCCAGATGACGACGGGATTCCCGCTCAGCCCGCTCACCGCCTCCACCTTCATCCTGGTCGGCATGAGCGGCGTCCAGCTCGGCGAGCACCAGCGCTTCATCTTCCGCTGGGCCTTCGCCACCACGCTCGTGATGACCGCCGGCGCCCTCCTCACCGGCGCTCTTTCCCTCTGACGGAGGGTCAGGCGTTCGTGGAAGTCAGGCGTTCGTGGAGCTCAGGCGTTCGAGCTTGGCGGCGGCCGTCGCGGCCTTGCGATCGGCTTCGCGGACGCGGCGGTCGGCCGTGCGCACTCGTTCCCTGGCCGACCGCTGAGCGAAGCGGGCCTGCTCATGCTCACTCCTGGCGCGTTCCAGTTCCTCGGTGAGTTCGTCGACTCGCCGCTGCAGGCGGTCCACCTGCGCTGTCGCCTCGTCCGCGGCCCGGCCTGCGGCCGCCGCCTCGTCCCGCAGCGCCCGCCGTTCCCGCTCGGCGGTCTCGGCGTCCCGCCGGGCCTCGGCCAGCCGCCGCGTCCCGTCCGCCTTGCGGTCCGGGCGGGAAGGGGCGGCTGGGCGACGCCGGGCCCCGGCGTCCTGCGTGACAGCACGCTCCCCCACGGCCGGAAAGCCGACGGTGGCACTGAGCGGCTTGACCAGCCGGCCGCTCGCCCAGGCCTGGGCGGCTTCGGGGTCGGCCAGAACGGCGTGCAGGGTGTTCTCGACCTCGCGCAGCACGCCCTCGCCGACCGGGTGACCGGCCTCCGCGGCGAGCTGCCGGGCCTGGGCGGACAGGGCGCGGACGATCGCGTGCTGCTGCCGGCTCAGCTCGCGCAGCTGTGTGCCGTCCAGGTCGCGGTGGGCCTGCCGCAGCCCCTCCCCCAGGCGGAGCAGGGGCTCGACCTCGCCGGGGAGGCCGCGGACCAGGAGGTTGCCGACCCAGGCGGCGAGGCTGGGCTTGCGCAACGCGCCGATCCGCTCGGCGAGGTCCCGGTCACCGGCGGTACGGGCGGCGGCGACGGCCGAGGCGCGGGCCGCGGTGAACTCCTCCGGCCGCAGGGCGTACAGCTCGTCGGCCACGGCGTCGTACTCCATGAGCGTCCCTTTCGCGCGGAAGCTCCGTTTCGATCGTCTCAGGCCACGCCGTCCGGGGCTCGCGGGAGGTTCCGGAGGTACCCCGTTCATGATCGGGAAATCGACGGTTTAACATATGAGCGCCGCCTAGCTCGAAAGATGGATCTGTGACTGTCAACGACGACTCGTTCACCAACTGGAAGAACCGCGAGGAGATCGCGGAGTCGATGATCCCGATCATCGGGAAGCTGCACCGGGAGCGGGACGTGACGATCCTGCTGCACAGCCGCTCCCTGGTGAACAAGTCGGTGGTCAGCATCCTCAAGACCCACCGGTTCGCCCGGCAGATCGCCGGCGCGGAGCTCTCCGTCACCGAGACGCTGCCGTTCCTGCAGACTCTCGCCGCGCTGGACCTCGGTCCGTCGCAGATCGACATCGGCATGCTCGCCGCGACGTACCGCGAGGACGACCGCGGCCTGTCGATCGCCGAGTTCACCGCCGAGGCCGTCGCCGGTGCCACCGGGGCCAACAAGATCGAGCGCCGCGAGGGCCGTGACGTCGTCCTCTACGGGTTCGGCCGCATCGGCCGGCTCGTGGCTCGGCTGCTCATCGAGAAGTCCGGCTCGGGCAACGGTCTGCGCCTGCGGGCCATCGTCGTCCGCGGTGGAGGCGACCAGGACATCGTCAAGCGCGCCTCGCTGCTGCGCCGCGACTCGATCCACGGCCAGTTCCAGGGCACGATCACCGTCGACGAGGCGAACAGCACGATCGTCGCCAACGGCAACGAGATCAAGGTCATCTACGCGAACGACCCGTCCGAGGTCGACTACACGGCGTACGGCATCAAGGACGCCATCCTCATCGACAACACCGGCAAGTGGCGCGACCGCGAGGGCCTGTCGGAGCACCTGCGCCCGGGCATCGACAAGGTCGTGCTGACCGCGCCCGGCAAGGGCGACGTCCCGAACATCGTCCACGGCGTCAACCACGACACGATCAAGCCGGACGAGCAGATCCTGTCCTGCGCGTCGTGCACCACGAACGCGCTGGTGCCGCCGCTGAAGGCGATGGACGACGAGTTCGGGGTCCAGCGGGGCCACGTGGAGACCGTCCACTCGTTCACCAACGACCAGAACCTGCTGGACAACTACCACAAGTCCGAGCGCCGGGGCCGCAGCGCGCCGCTCAACATGGTCATCACCGAGACCGGTGCCGCCTCCGCCGTCTCCAAGGCGCTGCCCGAGCTGAAGGCGAAGATCACCGGCAGCTCCATCCGGGTGCCGGTGCCGGACGTCTCCATCGCGATCCTCAATCTGCAGCTCGCGCGGGAGACCACCCGCGAGGAGGTGCTCGACTACCTCCGTGACGTCTCCCTGACCTCGCCGCTGAAGCGCCAGATCGACTTCATCAGCGCCCCGGACGCGGTCTCCAGCGACTTCATCGGCTCGCGTCACGCCTCGATCGTCGACGCCGGCGCCACCAAGGTCGAGGGCGACAACGCGATCCTCTACCTCTGGTACGACAACGAGTTCGGCTACTCGTGCCAGGTGATCCGTGTCGTGCAGCACGTGTCCGGCGTGGAGTACCCGACGTACCCGGCTCCGGCGGTCTGATCCCCGGCCTGAAGGGTTCTTCGACGCGGGGCGTGCCAGGACGGCACGCCCCGCGTCGTCGTGTGTCAGGAGCGGGTCAGCTCGATCCGGTACTGCCGGGTCCCCGAGCCGTCCTCGCTGCTCACGGTCACGACAGCTGCCCGTGACGCCTCCTTGCGGACGGTCACGGTCGCGTACGGGTCACGGGACGTCGCGGTGATGCTCGCCCGGTCCGGGCGGTCGGAGGTCACGCGGTAGGTCGTCCGGTCCGGGTCGAAGCCGCCGACCGGCACACCGTCGACCTCGATCGCGGCGGCCCCGGCGTCCGAGGAGGTCCCCGGCGCCTTGGCGCGCAGCTCGATCTCTCCGAGGGTGATGTAGCCGCCCGGGCGGGCCGTCATGACCACGCGTACCCCGGTCACCGGGCCGGTGGCGCGCACCGGGACGTCGACCACAGGTGTGCCCTCGGTGCCTACGGCGGCCTCGTCGCTCGCGTCGGTCCAGGTGCCGTCGGCCCCGCGCACCTGCACCTTGAGGGACTGCGCGAAGCTGAGGTTGCCGCCGTCGCGGTGGAAGTGGGTGACGACCCGGGTCAGATCGCGCGCCTCGGGCAGGGTGAAGGTGATGGCGTCGGACGGGTTCTTCGTGCCTGACCTCCAGTTCGACCAGGCCTTCTCGGACGTGTTCCCGTTGCGCAGGCCCTCGGCGGAGTAGCCGCTCTCGGTGTACGTCGCGCCGGCCGTCACGCCCTCGTCGAGCGCGGAGTTCGTGTCCCGGGGTGCGGTGACCTGGACGCGTACGGCCGCCGCTGCCGTCGTTCCGCCGGGGACCTGGGCGGTGCCGCGCAGGGTGACCACCCCGGCGTCGTCGAACGCGCCGTCGGGTGCGGCGTCCCAGATGACCGGGAGGTCGGCCGTTCCGCCGTGCCGTCCGACGCCGGTGACCGTGCTGGGCAGGTCGGGGCGTCCGCCGGTGTAGGTCTTGGCGCGGGCCGGGAGCGTCGAGGCGATGGTGTCCACGGTGACGACCGCTTCGGCCCGGACGGTCCGGCCGAGCGCGTCGGTCGCCCGGCCCTTGACCCGGACGGTTCCGGGCTTGCCCCACCGTGACTCGGAGGGCAGCGTCCACCGCACGGGGAGCGATCCCCGGGCACCGTCCCGGTAGACGGGTGTCACGGTCCCGGGCAGTTCGGGCGTACGGCCGGGGACGGTGAACGCCTTGGCCTGCTGGGTATGGAGCACCGTCTCATCGGTGACTGCCCATCGCTGGTTGGCGTTGGAGGTCGGGAGGAAGGCCGATACGCGGGCGCCGTCCGCCGTCGACTGACCGACGACGTCGAGCAGTCGGCCCGTGGCGGCGTTGACGAAGGTCCAGGTGCCGTCCCCGGTGGTCGACATGATCCACTGCGCGGCCGGGGTGTCGCTCTCCTCCAGCACCGCCTCGTTGTCGCGCACGGCGAGTCGCGTGCCCGTGGCGGCGTTGACGAGGGCGTAACGCTCACGATTGCCGTCGCCCCTGGTCAGCTGCTTCACGGACCACAGCTGGGACTTGGCGGCCGGGTCGGGCGTACGGACGACGACGCCGTTGCCTTCGGCGGACGGGGCCAGGGACTTGCCGCTCTGGGCTCCCGCGAGGCGGTAGACGTGGCCGGGCTGGACGAGTGCGGCGTCCTTGTCGGTACCCGAGACACCATCGACGAGGAAGCTCGTGACCGACTTCGCGGGGACGGTCAGCGTGGCGGCATCGTCCTTCACCTTCACCGGTGTGCCGCGGACCAGGGCGCCGTCGGCGCTGGTCACGACGGGCGTCACCTTGGCGCCGGGTGCGACGCGTCCGAAGCGCGAGAGGTCCAGGGTCACGGCGCGCGGGGCCGTTCCACTGTTGACGTGCACGACGGTCGCTCCGCGGCCGGACTTGCGTACGGCGGCGACGCTGGAGGGGTCGTCGGCCTTCACGAAGTGGTCGCCGGGGCGGATGTGGTGGGTGAAGTTGCGCAGGGTGTGGAACTTGGTGTTGGCCCGGATCGGGCAGCGCTCCAGGGTGTCCTGCGCCGTGCAGTTGAACGGGATGTGGATGCTGCCCCAGTTCTTGCCCGCCTGTGCCTGGGGGATGGAGTCCTCCACGGGCTGCCACAACACCCAGGCGGACGGCTCCAGTTCGCGGATGTCCTCGACGACCCGGGTGGCGATGCCGAGCCCCGGTTCCATGCCGGTGAAGTCGGTGCCGGTCCCCCAGGTGCCCTCCACCTCGCTCATCCAGAACGGCCGGTCGGCGGCCTTGGCGCTGTCGCGGGCGCTGGTGCGCATGCCGGTGCCGTAGGTGTGCACGTTGAGCTGGTCGACGGCCGCCCGGGCGGAGCTGTCGTAGGCGTTCCAGTTGCGGACGAAGGTGCTCGGATTGGTCTCGTCCATGGCGGAGACGGTGGCGCGGGTCTGCGCCTTGTCGAGGGCGCGGCGCACCGCCAGGACGACCTTCTGCTGGAGTTCCGGGCCGGCGTGGGCGCCCTCCTGGCGGCCGCCGGTGGGTTGTCCGTCGGGGCCGATCTGGGTGCCCCAGTAGTTGGTGTTGGGCTCGTTGAGCGGGGCGAGGGTGTCGAACTTGATGCGGTGCTTCTTCTCCAGTCGCTCCGTCACCTTGACCAGGTAGGCGGCGAAGTCGTCGACGCGATCCGGTCGTATCTGGTCGGTGTTGGCGTCGAAGCCGCCCGAGACGTAGCCGCTGACGGTCTGGAACCAGGGCGGCGAGTTGCTGAATGCCTCCCACTTGGTCACCTTGTTCTTGACCCGGTCCACCCACCAGCGCTGCCCGGGGTCGGCGGACCAGTCCCAGTGGTCGGGGTCGTCGGGGTTCCACCAGTCGGTGTCCTCCCTGGTGGTGCCCGCCGGGGCCTTCCAGAAGCCGTCCATCGTCGCGCCGGTCTTCATGTAGTCCTTGCGGACGTCGGGCGCGTTGCCACCGCCGATGTTGTAGCGCGCGATGTTGAGGCGGAGGCCGTCCTCGCCGAACAGCATGTCGGCGAGCTTCTGGCGGATGGGTTCCGGGTAGCGGCCCGTGATGTTGGCGAACCAGACGAGGCTCGTCCCCCACCCTTCGAACTCCTGCTGCCGGTAGGACGGGTCGATCCGTACCGTGACCGCGCTGCCGGGCGGTTCGGCGGCAGCGGCGGGAGGCGCGGTCACGAGTCCCGCGCCGAGGACGAGCGGGACGGCGACCGCCAGGGCCGGGGCGAGGCGATGTCTGCTGGACATGGATTCCCTTCGGGAGTGAACAGAACCGCGCAGAACCAATCGAGTTTCCCGAATGTTTTAGGACGGCAATCAACACGTCAAGAGGTGGGGCGAGTTGGGAACCGACGCACACCCCTTGACGCGTTCCGCCTCGCCACCCCAATAATGACCATCCATACGCCGTCCACATATCTAAACGACGTTCTCTGTTGTGTACGCGAGCGAGTACGGAGGCGCAGTGACCGGTTTATGCACCACCCGCAGTCGTCCGATCGCCGCCTCCCTCGCCGCCCTGCTCGCCGTCTCCGGCTGCTCGGTGGCCGGTGCCGACCCCATCGGCGGCGGTCCGGGAACCCTGCGCATCGTCCTGCCCGAGGAACCGCCGACTCTCGAACCCTGTGACGCCTCGCTGACCGCGACGGGCCGGGCCACCCGGGCCAACATCACGGAGGCGCTCACCGAGCGCGAACCGTCCACCGGACGCCTGGAACCCGCCCTCGCCACCAAGTGGACCCGGGATGCGGCCACTTCGTGGACCTTCACCCTCCGCAAGGGTGTCACCTTCCACGACGGGACGCCCTTCACGGCGGCCGCCGCCGCGTTCTCCATCCAGCGCGCCACGGATTCCGGCATCGACTGCAACGTCGACGGCTACATCTTCGCGGACAGCGAGCTGACCGCCACACCCGTCGACGACACCACGCTACGGGTCACCACTTCGAAACCCGACCCGATCCTGCCGCTGCGCCTGTCCTTCGTCGAGATCGTGCCGACGAGCACCGACCCCGACTCCCGGGTGCGCGAGCCGGTCGGCACGGGGCCCTACCGCATCGACGACTGGAACCAGGGCCGTCACCTGCGGCTGAAACGCTTCCCCGGCTACTGGGGGAAGGCTCCCGAGTTCGCCGCGGCCACCTACGTCTGGCGCGCCGAGGGCAGTGTGCGCGCGGCCATGGTGACCAACAACGAGGCGGATGTCGCGATCGGGCTCGCCCCCGAGGACGGGGCCGGTGACCGCGCGGTCGAGTTCGCCACCAACGAGGTGTCGTACCTGCGGATGGACGCCACCGAGCCGCCCCTGGACGACATCCGGATCCGACAGGCCGTCAACTACGCGATCGACCGTGAGGGCCTGGTCACCGCTGTCTTCGCGGGCCGGCCGACCGGGCAGCTCGTGTCGAAGGGCGTCACCGGCTACAACCCGGGCATCAAGCCATGGCCGTACGACCCGGAACGGGCCCGACGACTCGTCGCCGAGGCCCGCGCCGACGGAGTCCGCACCGACGCCACCCTCACCCTCATCGGCCGCAACGGCATCTACCCGAAGGCCGCCGAGGCGATGGAGGTCGTCCAGGACGGGCTGATCAAGGCCGGGCTGAAGGTCAGGATCAAGATGCTCGACGTCAACGCCTGGCTGGAGTACCTGCTGCGTCCCTTCCCCGCCGGCGACACCGGACCCACCCTGCTCCAGGCCCAGCACGGCAACCAGGCGGGCGACGCCGCCTTCACGATGGGGCAGATCTACGGCAGTGAGGGCGCCCAGAGCAGCTACGGCACCGAGGCGCTCGACACGCTCATCGAGGAGGCGCAGCTCGCCTCGGGCGGGAAACGGCAGAAGGCGTTCGCGGACGCGTTCACCCATCAGAACGACGAGGTCGTCCGGGACGCCGTCATGGCCAACATGACCGGACTGCTGGCCCTCTCCCCCAAGGTCCGCTACCGGCCCGACTCGGCCACCAACGACGAGATGCGGCTCGCCGACATGCGCCGCGCGGACTGAGGGAGGACCTCACGTGCTGACCTTGCTGCGCCGCCGCGCGGTCTCCAGTGTCGTCCCGCTGCTCGTGGTGGTCCTCGGAGTCTTCTTCCTGGCCCGCCTCACCGGGGACCCCGCCAACCTGTATCTGCCGCTGAGCGCGACGCCCGAGATGCGGGCCGAGTTCGCCGCCCGCAACGGCCTGGACGACCCGCTGATCACCCAGTTCGGCGACTATCTCGCCCAGGTCGCCCACCTCGACTTCGGCGAGTCGCTGCGCACCGCCCAGCCGGCGGGCGAGGCCGTCCTGCGGGCCTTCCCCGCGACACTCCAGCTGGCCGGCTGGACGATGCTGCTCGCCATCGTGGGCGCGGTGGTCATCGGCAGTCTGGCGGCCTACCGCCCGAACTCGGCGACCGACCGGATCGCGAGCTTCCTGTCCTCCACGGCCGCCAGCGTGCCCGACTTCTGGATCGCCATCATGGGGGTGCTGGTCTTCGCGGTCACCCTGGGCTGGCTGCCCACCTCCGGCACGAGCGGCGCGGCGGCGTGGGTGCTGCCCGTGGCCACGCTGTTCATCCGCCCGTTCGGCGTGCTGGTCCAGGTGGTGCGCGGCGCCATGGTCTCGGCGCTGTCCGCCCCGTATGTGAAGGTGGCGCGCGGCAAGGGGGCCTCCGAACTCCGGGTGGTCTTCGGGCACGCTCTGCGCAACGCCGCCGCACCGGCACTGACCGTCGCGGGCGATCTGGCCGTGGGGCTGGTCAACGGGGCGGTCGTCGTCGAGACGATCTTCGGCTGGCCCGGCATCGGCAAGCTCATGATCGACTCGGTGCTGCAGCGCGACTTCGCGGTGCTTCAGGCGGCCGTGCTCCTGACCGCCCTGGCGATCTTCGCCCTCAACATCCTGGTCGACCTCTGCCACGCGCTCCTCGACCCGCGGGTACGGCAGCGGGCGGCGGCATGAGCCAAGGACGGGACATGCTTCAGAAGGCCACATCCCAGACGGACGCCACGACCGTACGGCGACGGTGGTTCGCCCTGCTGCTCCGGGACCGGTTCGCCTGCGCGGCGGCCCTGCTCCTGCTCCTGGTCGCGCTGAGCGCCGTACTGGGGCCGCTCCTGGCCGGGGACCTGGCGACGCGCCAGAACCTCCGTGCCCCGGGCCGGCCGCCCTTCAGCCTCGACCACGGCTGGGCCTTCGTCCTCGGCAGCGACTCCCTCGGCCGACCCGTCGCCGCGCGGCTGCTGGCCGCGGCCGGGACGACCCTGGCCGTGGCCGTGCCCGCGGTGCTGTGCTCACTGGTCATCGGCTCGGTGTGGGGCATGTGGGCGGGCTATCACGGCGGTTGGCGCGAGAGCGTGTCGCTGCGGGTGGCCGACGTCATCCTCAGCTTCCCCTCGCTGCTGCTGGCCGTGGTCGTGCTGTACGTGTTCTCGCCGAGTGCCGCGAGCATCGTGCTGGTGCTGGCCGTCGCCCGGATCCCCGTGTATCTGCGCACCGCCCGGGCCGAGGCCGCGGAGTTGCGCAGCCGGCTGTTCATGGACGCGGCCCGGACATTCGGCACGGGCAGCTGGGCGGCCATCCGACGTCATGTCGCGCCGAGCGTGCTGCCCACGCTGCTCACCGTCGCCGCGCTCGACTTCTGCTTCGTGATGCTGGCCGAGTCCTCACTGAGCTTTCTGGGCATCGGCATCCAACCGCCGGACGTGAGCTGGGGGTTGATGGTCGCCCAGGGGCGGCAGGAGTTGCAGAGCGCGTGGTGGATCGCGCTCTTTCCGGGGCTCGCGATCGTCGTCACGACCGTGTCGGCCACTGTTCTCGCCTCCTGGGCCAGGCTGACGACGGATCCGGGGCAGCGGTGGCGGCAGGGACTCCGGCGGCGTTCCCGGGGGCCGCGTACGGCGAGCGGGGACGGCAAGGGTTCGGTGACGGGGAGCGCGGCCGGTGTCGGCGACCGTGCGGCGGGTGTGAGCGGTGCGGTGCCCGCCGACCCCTCCACGGGCACGGCCGCCCCGGTGGACAGCGACCGCTCCGAGGGCTTGTCTCCGGGCGGCGTCCTGGTCGTGGACGACCTGTCGGTCGACGTGCACACCGCGGCCGGGCCGGTGCATGTCGTCCGCGGCGTGAGCTTCGCCGTGCGGTCGGGCGAGACGCTGGCGCTGCTGGGCGAGTCGGGGTGTGGCAAGAGCATGACCGCACACGCCGTCGCCGGTCTGCTCGACCCGGTCGCCGAGGTGGTGGGCGGGCAGGTCAGGCTCGACGGCGAGGATCTGCTCGGGCTCGGAGCACGGGCCAGGCGCCGGCTGGCCGGCCCGGGCCTGGCCATGGTCTTCCAGGACGCGCTCAGTGCCCTCAACCCCGTCCACACGGTCGGAGTTCAGCTGGCCGAGCCGTTCCGCATCCACGAGGGCTTGTCCCGGCGCGCGGCGCGGGCCAGGGCGGTGGAACTGATGGAACGCGTCGGAATCCCGGAGGCCCGCTCCCGGGCGGACGCCTATCCGCACCAGTTCTCGGGAGGCATGCGGCAGCGCCTGCTGATCGCGACGGCGGTCGCCCTGCGGCCGAAGGTCCTGATCGCCGACGAGCCCACGACGGCCCTGGACGTGACCGTGCAGGCGCAGATCATGGACCTGCTCGGCGAGTTGCGGGGCGAGCAACGGACGGCGCTCGTCCTCATCACACACGACCTCGGGCTCGCCGCCGAGCACGCGGACCGGGTCGCCGTCATGTACGCCGGAACGGTGGTGGAGACCGGGCCGGTGGCCGAGGTGTTCGGCCGACCCCACCACCCCTACACCCGGGGCCTGTTGGATTCGGTTCCGGCCGAGCAGCACCGGGGATCCCGCCTGACGTCGATTCCCGGGAGCCCGCCGGACCCGGCCGCGGTGCCGGCCGGCTGTGCCTTCCGTACGCGCTGTCCCCTGGCCCGGGAGCGGTGCGTGACCCACCGTCCGGCGCTGACCGGCACCGCAGCCGGCCGGGCCGCCGCCTGCCACTTCGGGAAGGAACTGGCCGATGCCTGAACGCGGGACCCTGCTGGAGGCCGCCGGTCTGGCCAAGAGCTTCACCGTCCGGCGGACCGTGCGCGGCGGCACCCGGCTACGGGCCCTGGACGGGGTGGACCTGGCCCTCGGGCGCGGGGAGACCCTGGGCCTCGTCGGCGAGTCCGGTTGCGGCAAGTCCACGCTGGCCAGACTCCTCCTGCGGCTGGAGCGTCCCGACGCGGGCACCGTGCGGTACGGGGGCGTCGACCCGTTCGCGCTGTCGGGTGCGGAACTGCTCGCCTGGCGGCGGAAGGTGCAGATGGTCTTCCAGGATCCGTTCGGTTCGCTCAACCCCCGCCTCAGCGCGGCGGACCTCATCGGGGAGCCCTGGCTGACCCATCGCGCCCTCGTCCCCCGTTCGCGGCGGGCGGCGCGCGTCGCCGAGCTGCTGGAGATGGTCGGCCTGCGCGCGTCGGACGCGGCCCGCCACCCGCACGAGTTCTCCGGCGGTCAGCGGCAGCGGATCGGCATCGCCCGGGCCCTGGCGCTGGAACCCGAAGTGATCGTCTGCGACGAACCCGTCTCCGCGCTGGACCTGTCGGTCCAGGCGCAGGTGCTCAACCTCCTGTGCGACCTGCGGGACGAGCTGGGGCTGTCGTACGTGTTCATCTCGCACGACCTGTCCGTGGTGCGGCACCTCGCCGACCGGGTCGCCGTGATGTACCTCGGCAGGATCGTGGAGACGGGCCCGACGGAGGAGGTCTACGAGCGGCCGCGCCACCCGTACACGGAGGCGCTGCTGTCGGCGGCCCCTACGCCTGTGGCCAGCGGCGATCGCCGTCGGGAACGCATCGTGCTCACCGGCGAGATCCCGTCTCCTGCCGACCCGCCGTCCGGTTGCCGGTTCCGGACCCGGTGCCCTCGAGTGCGGGACCTGTGCGCGGAAGCCGTACCCGAACCTCCGCCGGGTGCGCCCCTCCACGGTGCGGCATGCCACTTCCCGCTGGAGGAGACAGCCGAGGGGACGCCCGCGGTCACGGCTTGACGGGTGGTGTCATTCGACGGCGTCCACCAAGAACTCCTGGTCCCGAGCCCCCGTGCACCGCTGCTGGGCGATCTCGGCGCCCGCCGCACGGTCGTCGGCGCCGTTGATCCCGAGGCACATCCCGTTCTGCACGACGTGGATCCGATAGCCGTCGGCCTCGGAGCCTCCGGCGGGGTCGAGGAAGAAATGCTGACTGGTGCGGTCCGCCGAGCAGCTCTCCCAGGGCCAGGGTTCGAGCAGTCCCTCGACGACATGGCCGCTGCCCAGCGCGGTGAGACAGCCGTCGCCGTACACCGGGTGGCGCCACTGGATGTAGTACGAGCCCGTCTTGCCGACCGACACCAGTGACAGGTCGGGTGGTGTGGCGTCGGCACAGGGGCGTTGGACGGCGACCTGGCTCCGGTAGCGCCCCTTGCGGTCGTGGCCTTCGGTGACGCACAGCTTGGGGGCCAGGGCCGGGCGGATCCGGGATGGTCCCGGTGGCGGGCCTTCGACGTCGGTGGTCGAGGAGGGGACCGCGGAAGGGTCCAGGCGTGGTCCGGCACCGGCCGCGCGCGTTCCCGTGCCCCGGTCGCTCCTCTCGCCGGGCAGCAGCGCCCAGGCTCCTGCGGCGGCGAGCAGGAGCGCGGCGACGACGGAGGCGGCCAGGGCTCGTCGGTTCTTGATAAGGACGGCGACGGGGGTGGCGACCGCACGCACGGCCTGGGGGCCGGTGGGGTGTTCCGTCGTCGAGGCGGGTGTCGGACCGGGGGTCGGGGCGTCGGCGGCGTGTGCCGGGTGACCGTCCGTGTGCGTCGGGCTGTCCTGCCCGGGTGTCTGTTCATCGTGCGCGAGCGTCGACCGGTCGTCCACGGGCGTGGCCGCGTCGTCCGCTCCCGACGGCTCGGCGACGGCCAGCCGGTCTCTGGCCTCCAGCCAGACGGCGGGATCCTCGTTTCCTCCGCACGCCCGGACGAACGCGACGACCACCTCGGCACGCGGTAGCGAGTCCCGGCGCAGCGCGTCGGCCGCGGTGCTCCGCGCGAGCACATCACCGCGCCGTTCCGCGTTCGCTTCCAACTGCCGGTAGGTCAGGCCGGCCTGTTCCTTGAGCCGTCGCAGGCAGGCCACGAACTCCGCGGCGCTGCGCGCCTCGTGCGGCAACGGACGCTGTCTCCCCATGCCCGGCCATCCTCGTCGTGCCTCTGGCACCGGACAATCCGGAATTCTGCCAATCCACGTCCCATCGCTCCGGTGTTCCGGACACCGCCGCGACGGGACCGGACAGGACCCGGACAGCGCCGCTACCAGCCCGGACAGCGCCGCCGCGTCCGGGACAGCCGAAGTCCCTGGTGCGCGGAATGCCCGTCCGCCCAGGCTGGGTTCCCTGCCCGGTCGAGCCCGTCCGAGCCCGACCGGCCGGATCAACCGCCCCGAGCATCACGGGGATCACCTGACGAAAGGACATCGCCCGATGAAGTCGATTCGCACTCTCGCCGACCGGATGCTGGAGCGCCTGCTGCCGCGGGAGACCGCCGGGGCGTGCGAGTGGTGGTACCGCTGCATCCGCAACCAGCCCTGTTCTTCCCACAACCAGTACACGCAGCGTGTCTGGTCGTGCGATCTGAACCGCCGCGAGTTCGTGCGGTGCGGCTGCACGTCGTAAGGCCGGTCCTGTCCCAGGCGGCCGGGCCTCTGGTGGGGGGCGGGGCCCGGCCGCCGATCTCCCGTCTCCGACCTCTGATCTCCGGTCTTCCCTCGCGAGGAGCATCCGTGACCTTCCTTTCGGTGACATGCCAGGCCCTGCTCGCGCTGGTCTTCGCGATCGCCTGTGCGAGCAAGGCGCACGGCCGGGCGTCGTTCGCGGGGTTCACGGACGCCGTCGTGGCACTGGGGCGCGTGTCCCGCCCCTGGGCGACCTGGGTGGCGGCCGGGATCATCGCCCTGGAGGGAGCGACCGCGCTGTTGCTCCTCATGCCGGGGTGGGGCGGCGCGGGCCTGTGGGTGGCAGCGGTCCTGCTGACCGGCTTCACGTACAGCGTCGTCCGCGCTGTGCGAGACGGCACCGCGGTCGCGTGCCGCTGCTTCGGGGCGTCCGGCGATCACGCACCGGGGCCGGCCCAACTCGTCCGCAACGCCCTGCTGCTCGCCGCCGTCGCGTTGGCCGTGCCGGGGGTACCGGGCGCCGGATCCCTGTCCTGGCAGGGCTGGTTCGCGGCCTGGCTGATCGGCGCCGTGTGTGCCGTGGTGGTGGTGACCGGGGACGAAGTGGTCGCGCTGTTGCGTCCCGCGCATCAGGTCCCTGTCCCCGCCGCCCGTCCGTACGAAGCCCTCTGATCCACGGTGGTTCGCCGAGTCACCGAGTCGCCGAAGTCTTCTGATCCGCCTATCCGGAGAGGCCCGTCATGGTCTACCTGGCCGTCGCCCTCGTGGCTGTCGCCGCCCTGTGCGTCTGGGATCTGTTGCTGACCCTCGCCGTCCTTCGCAGACTCCGCGACCGGCCCGACAGCACCATGGGGGCGGACACGGGCGGCATCCCCGTGGGAGCGACCGTGGGTTCCTTCGCCACGCGCTGCGTGGAGGCCGCCCCGCTCACCGAGAGGGACCTCGCCGAAGGGGCCCTGGTGGCGTTCTTCACCACCGGCTGCGCGCCGTGCCGGAACAAGCTGCCCGCCTTCGTCGAGGAGGCCGGGACGATGGGCGGCCGTAGCCAGGTGATCGCCGTCGTCGTGTCGCCCGGTGCCACGCCGGACGAGACGGCGGAGGCCGAAGGGATGGCCCGCCGGCTCGCCCCCGTCGCACGGGTACTGGTGGAGGAACCCGACGGCCCCTGCACCGCCGCCTTCGGCGTCACGGCCTTTCCCTCCCGGTTCGCCGTCTCGGCTTCGGGCGGAACGGCGCCCACCGTGCTGGCCGTGGGCAACGCGGCGCTCGCCGCCTCGCCGGTCGGGTCGGCATGAGCGGCACTCCCGCCGGCGCCGCCCGTACGTCCGCCCGCCCCGGCAGCGCTCCCGCCACTCCCGGCGTCCGGGACCTGGGCCGGGCCTTGTGCCTGGCACTCCGGCTCGCCTTCCGCTCGTCCCCGTGGGTGCTGGCGAGCCATCTCGCCGTGACCCTGGTGTCGGCGGCCGCCCCCGTCGTGGCCACCTGGCTGGTCAAGGACATCCTCGACACGCTCACCTCCGGAGCGTCGGGAACCTCCTCCGTCGGCATCGCCGCTCCGGCGGCCACCCTGGCCGCCGTCAGCACGGTGGCCGCCGTGGCCCCTCAGCTCACCGGCTATCTGCGCGCCGGGATGACGCGCGCGACCAGCCTGCGCGCCCACGAGGACCTGCACGCGGCGGTCGACACCTTCACGGGGCTGCGCCGGTTCGAACACCCCGAGTTCCTGGACCAGTTGCGGCTGGCTCAGCAGGCGGGGGGACTCGCCCCCTCCCAGGTGGTCGAAGGGGCGGCCGGTCTGACCCGCAGCGCCGTGCTGCTGGCCGGGTTCGTCGGTTCCCTCGCGGTCCTCGACCCCTTCCTGGCCGCCGTGGTGTCCCTCTCCGGCCTTCCGGTGCTCTGGGCGGAGATCACGCTCAGTCGCAGTCGCGCCCGCACGTTCTGGGACATCAGCCCCTCCGAGCGCCGGGAGATCTTCTACGCGACCCTGCTCACCAGCGTCGAAGCCGCCAAGGAGATCCGGCTCTACGGCGCCGGGGGCTTTCTGCGGGGCCGGATGATGGGCGAGCGCCGTGCGGCCGACGCCCTGCGGGAACGCATGGACCGCAGTGAACTGCGCATCCAGTCGACTCTCCAGACCGCCGCCGCCGTCCTCGCCGGGGCCGGCCTGCTGTGGGCGGTCGGGGCCGCGTCGCGCGGGGCGATGACCGTCGGCGACGTCTCGATGCTGCTGGCCGCGATCCCCGCCGTGCAGAGCGGCATCGGCGGACTGGCCGGTGAACTGGGCCAGGCACACCACTCGCTGGTGATGTTCGACCACTATGTCACCATCGTCCGGCTCGGACCCGATCTCCCCGCTCCGCATCGGCCCCGCCCGGCGGGCCCGCTGCGCGAGGCGATCGAGATCCAGGACGTCTGGTTCCGCTACGAGGACGAACTTCCCTGGGTGCTGCGGGGCGTGGACCTGCGTATCGAACGCGGCACGGCACTCGCCCTCGCGGGCGTCAACGGCTCCGGAAAGTCCACGCTGGTCAAGCTCCTGTGCCGGTTCTACGACCCCACCCGCGGACGCATCCTGTGGGACGGCACCGACCTGCGCGACATCCCGGCGGCCGAACTGCGCGCACGCATCGCCGCCACGTTCCAGGACCCGATGCGCTACGACCTCACGGCCCGGGAGAACATCGCCATCAGCGAGCTGACCGCGCTCGAGGCACCCCGGCGCTGCGAGGAGGCGGCGCGGCTGGCCGGAATGCACGAGGATCTCGCCCGGCTGCCGGGCGGCTACGCGACCATGCTGAGCCGGACCTTCCGCTCCGGCGAGGGCGACGGCAGCGGGAGCGGGGTCCAGTTGTCCGGCGGACAGTGGCAACGGATGGGCCTCGCCCGGTCGTTCCTGCGTACGGACGCGGATCTGCTGATCCTGGACGAGCCCAGTTCGGGCCTCGACCCGGCGGCCGAGTACGAGATTCACGCCCGGCTGCGCGAACGCCGTACCGGGCGGACCAGCGTGCTGATCTCCCACCGGCTCGGCGCGGTCAAGGACGCCGACGTCATCGCCGTCCTGGAGGACGGGCAGGTCCGCGAGCTCGGCGACCACCGGCGGCTCCTCGCCCGCGGCGGCACCTACCACCGGCTGTTCACACTCCAGTCCAGCGGCTACCGGGACGAAGCGGAACCGGCCGAGACGGAGGAGGCATGCCCGTGATGCCGATGAGCCCGGGTCCGGCGGGTCCGGCAGCACTGGTCCTGACGGTCGGAGTGCTCGCCCTCGTCCTGCGCAGGAGCTGTGTCCTGCTCGATGTCAGCGGGGGCAGCATGCGTCCGGCCTTCGCGGACGGGGACCGGCTGCTGGCCGCCAGGCTTCCGGTACGCCTGGTGCGCGTCATGTCCCTGATGCGGGTGGTACGACGCGGAACGGTGGTGGCGATCAGACTGAAGCCGGCGCCCGGCCATCGCACCGCCGATTCCGCATCACCCACGTGCATGATCAAGCGGGTCGCTGCCCTTCCGGGCGAAGCGGTTCCGGTGCCGGACGCGGGGACGGGCAGAGTGCCCGCCGGACACGTCTACGTACTGGGCGACCACCGCGCCACCAGCTGGGATTCGCGGCAGGTCGGGCCGATTCCGTACGAGCGGCTCACGGCCGTGATCGTCTGCCGGGTCCGCCGCGGTGACGCGAGCACCGCGGGGCTCCCGACGGGCACGTGACGGGGGCCCTGCCGCAGCAGGGCCCCGACGCGTTCAGTGTTTGAAGACGTCCTTGCTCTTCTCCTTGGCCTGCCGGGCGTCTCCCTTGGACTGCTCGGCCCGGCCCTCGGCCGTCAGCCGCTCGTTACCCACCGCACGGCCGATCGTCTCCTTGGCCTTTCCCTTGGCCTGCTCGGCCTTCGCCTTGGACTTCTGCTCTCCAGCCACGATTCGCTCACTCCAAGTCGTGTTCGACTCCGGGGTCACCTCCCGAGTGACCTCGGGAGGGACGGTCAAACGTGAGTGAGACTGGATGGGGCGCAGACGTGCAGGTCGATCAGGCCGTAGTCGGTATGGACCTCGTCCGTAGCCCCCGGCGGGAGGTGGACGGTGAAGAGAACGCCGGGTGCGTCGGGGGCCTTGGATCTCCTCCGGGGTTGCTTACCGGAACCCGTTCTTCCTGCGGCGGCGCAGAGCGTCAACGATGCCGGGTGCGCTGACGATGCCGTAGCCGTGGTTGTAGTCGAACCCGGCGGCGCCTCGGTCATCGGCCGTGCGTCGCAAGAGGGTGCGCATCTGGCTCGGCGACAGGGAGCCCACGGGCCACTGGGAGCGGATGGCCGCGACCACACCAGCGGCAACCGGACAGGCAGCCGAGGTGCCGCTGTCCGGCTTCTGGGGGCCGAAGGCATGGGAGCCGTCGAAGTGGGTGTAGGCACAGATGTCCGGCTTGCGGTGGCTCAGCCGGCCGGGCCCCTGGGACGAGTAGCCGACACGGTCACGGCGGGTGTCGACTCCGCCGACACACAGGGCGCGCGGGTGAGAGTTGGCGCCGACGATCGGCCGGTCGGGGAACCGGCATTGGGGCTGCGGGCAGTCGCGACCGCAGTTGCCCGCAGCGAAAAGGACGTCTGCTCCGGCGCTGTCCAGAGCGGTGACCATGAGGTTGAAGGGGTGCGCGGGGTTGTCCGAGTAGTTGCCCGGGTGGCCAGGGGGGAAGTCCAATTCGGGGGAGAAGGAGGCGAAGCTGTAGTTCACGACCAGAGCCCTGCGGTCCGGGTCCATGGCCTCCAGCAGGCCCCACAGGTGGGAAGAGGCGGCAACGGAGTCCGACAGCAGTCCGCTGATCAAGGTCGCACCTGGGTGCAGCGAACGCATCACCGGCAGGTCGAGCAAGGTGGCCTTGGGTGCGGCGATGAGGGCGTCGAAGGCACACATCGTGCCGTGGCCGACGTCGAAGTGGCCGGGTTGGCCGACCACACTTGCGGGATTCCAGCTGCGTGCCGCGTCGATGGGGACGGGACGGCCCAGTTCCTCCTTGAGGTGCTGGGCGTTGATGCCCCCGTCCAGGACGGCCACGGGGACGTTCTCGCCCTCCAGCCCCTCGGCTCCGAGTTCGGCGAGGTGGTTCTCGACGTCCTTCCAGTTGCCTACCGGGGAGTCGCCTTCGCAGGTGGGCGTGGTGGTGATGACCGGATCGGCATAGACGCCGATGATGTCCGGACGCGCCACGGCGAGCATCCCCAGCCGGCTTGCGGTGTCGTAGTCCTGGATCGTTCCACGAACCAGGACGCCGGCGTCTTCGGCCCTCATGGAGAAGGTGAGTGGCTGCTCGAGCGAGAGCGGGTCCCGGCTCTCACCGACCGGACGCGGCCTGGGGGCCGCCACGGGAGCAAAGGTCGGGTCGAGATCGACGCCAGGTACCCGGCCCGCGACCTCATCCGCCGTGACCGTGACACGTGGATCGATGACGGCGGCGACCGCGTCGCGTTCCGGTCGCATCTGGATGAGGACGCGCATGCACTACTCCTCTGCGAGGCCGAGTGTCCCTGGTCCCCGCCTTGCAGGCGCGGTTTCCGATGGGCGCGGCGTTCATGGAACGGGCAAGGCGGCCCACGCCACCGTGCCACCGCTCGCACGACTCAGCGCATGCGTACGAGAGCAGGTGGGACACCTCGCGACCGCCCACCACATGCTCTCCGGCTGTGCGCAGCCGGGCATCTCCATACCGCCATACGGCCGAGCGCCCGGCGCTGGACCCTGCTCGGGCCGGCCGGCGCGGACGGTCGCTGAGGTGACGTCGGTCGGTCAGCCCGCTGTCGGGTTCTGCGGGACCTCCGCTCGTGTGAATCCGTGACTCCGCTCCACTTTCGCCACATGCAGCGTGTAGCTCTGGTACCACTGGGCTTGCCCGCGCTTCTGCGCCGCGCGGTGCTCGGTGTTGCTCCGCCACTCCGTGAGGGCGTGGGCGTCGCGGAAGTATCCGACGGTGATGCCCAGCCCGCCGGGAGTCTGCGCGTGGTCCATCCCCAGGAACCCGGGGACGTCCTTCACCAGGTCTTCCATGCGTGCGGCGGTTTCGCTGTAGCCGCTCTGGTCCTGGGTTCGCACGGTGGTGAAGACAGCCACGTAGTAGGGGGGTTCATAGGCCTCAACAGGCGTGACAGGCTCTTCGGAGTGACCGCTCATGGCGCCAATGTAGGGCCCTTCCTGAACGGGATCCGGCTCTTGAGCAGAGCTGTCCGAGCTGACGTTCTCCGGGCGGTCCGACCGCGGGCGCACCCTTTCGCATCCGCCCCGGAGCGATGCCGGCCGTTCCGGGAACGGGTGCATGGCTCAGGCCCGACGAACCGCGTACCCCAGATACGTCACCACCGGGCTGCTCTCCGGCTCGAGCACCATGTCGACGAGTTCCGGCAGCTGATCGTCGGTCAGTGTGCCACGCCTGCGCCCGTGCGTCGCGCGCACCAGGCCGCGTACGTCGCGTGGCTTGAACGCCGAGACGTCCTGCGCGGACAGCCCGGCGCGGTCGAGGGCCTCGGCAAGCTCCCCCGGGCGGCGCAACCGGTGCGCGGCGTAGCGGCCCCGGGGCATGATCCGTGTTCCTGGGAAGGCTTGGAAGGCACCGAGGTAGATGAGGCGGGACACGGGGGTGCGGTTCACCGTGTCGTAGACGAAGGCCGCGCCGGGGCGCAGCACGCGTGCCGCCTCCCTGAGGACCGCGTCCGGCCGTCCGGTGATCTCGAGGGTGTCGGCGCAGTACACGAGGTCGAAGGAGTCGGCGTGGACGTCGAGTTGCTCCGCGGGCGTCGTCAGGTATGTGACGCCCAGCCCGTCGTCCGCGTCCATGGCCAGGGCTGTCGCGGCGGGGGACGGATCGGCGGCGACGACCTCGAATCCGAGCCGGGCCAGGCCGCGGGCCGGCAGGCCGCGCCCGCTGCCGACGACGAGCGCCCGGCTTCCGGCCGCCGCGAGGTTCAGTTCCCCGAGTACGCGCCGCAGGTACTCCATCCGTACGGACTGGAAGGTCAGGGCCCGGATGTGGCGGCCGTCGACGGCGGTGGGTCCGGCCGAGTCGAGTGCGATGTGCGGGGCGGCGGTGCGTATGGCAAGCTCCCTCGACGCTCAAGGTCAGGTTCCCTGAGCGAACGTAACATCGACGGATTCCTCGCCGCGCGAGGAGTACGTGGCCACGGAGACTCACCCGGTCGCCCTGCCCGGCTGAGGCGCACAGGGCGGCACCGCCGACGACACCTCGGCCAGGAGCCGCTCCACCTCGCTCCCCCAGCGTGAGGCGATCACCAGGTCGCGGGCGGGGTCCACCCACAGCAGGTGGTTGCCGCCGTTGCCGCGGGCGCAGCGGCCTGTGCGCGGGGCCCGGGGCCAAACCGTGCCGTGGTCGTTGAGCCACCAGGACAGGCCGTACTCGGGCTTGACCGGGCAGGGCGTCCACAACTCCTCGATCCAGCGCCGCGACAAGACCTGACGCCCGTCCCACCGCCCGCCCCGCAGACAGAGGAGGCCGATGCGGGCCAGGTCCAGGGCGCTGATCCACAGTCCGCCGCCCCAGTGCGCGCCGCCGGAGACCACCGGCACCTCCGCGTCGTCGAGGGTGATCACCGCGTGGTCGTAGCCGTGCCAGGACCAGCCGTCGGAGGCGCCGACCGGGGCCATGACGCGCTCGCGCAGCACGTCCGGCAGGGGGCGGCGGAGCAGGACCGTGAGCGCAAGCGCGGCCAGGTTGACGCGCACGTCGTTGTAGGCCCAGCCCGCGCCGGGGAGTCCGCCCGCCGACTCGGTTCCCTCGCGGGTGCTCTGTGCGTCCACCCAGGTCGGCTTGGACCACAGCTCGCCCTCCCACTGGCTGGTCTGGTCCAGCAGGTGGCGCCAGGTGACCGCCCGCCCGTGGGGGGTGTCGAACTCGGGCAGGTCCACGGTCTTCGACACCGGCTCGTCCAGGCGCAGCGCCCCCTCGTCGTGGGCGATGCCCGCCACCAGCGACAGCACGCTCTTGGTGGCGCTGTAGGCCATCTCGGGGCGCGTGGGGTCGCCCCAGGAGGCGAGGACCGTGCCGCCCCGGACCACGACACCGCCGGCTCCCTGCCCGTCGAGGAGCGGGCCGATGACCTCGCGGTGCGACGCGTCGGACACCTGGGCGGCGAGGTACGACGCCATGTCGTCGACGCCCGCCACCGGCCGCTCCGCCTGTGCGCGCACGGCCCGCGCGAGTGCCGCCGCGTCCACTCCCTCCCAGGGGTCCCCGGTCCGGTCGCCGTTCTCCAGGACCTCTCCGTCGTATCGCGCTGTCACCGCGTCCACGCCCCCTCTTCCGCCGTCCGTCGGCACATCTGTCGTCTGTCCGGCCGCCGCGCACGCCGATCGGACGACCGCCTCGGGCCACAGTAGGCCGGGCGTAGCCTTCGGCGGCGTGTCCGGGCGGCGGTGCGAGGGGAGGGCCGTCAGCGCTGCTCACACTGGGCGAATGTCCGACGCGTCCGAAGCCCTGGAGGACGATGCCCGGCAGGTGGCCGTCATGACCGTCCTCACCCTGCTGGCCGGTGCCGTCGACGCCGTCAGCTTTCTGACGATGGGGGAGGTGTTCTGCTCGCTGGTGACCGGCAACGTGCTCTTCCTGTCCTTCGCGCTCGCCGGTGAGGGTGACGTCCCGGTGGCGCGGCCCGCCATCGCGATCGGCGCGTTCTTGGCCGGGGCGGCGACCGCGGCCGTCGTGCTGAAGCGGCTCGCGGAGCGGGGCAGGGCGTGGTTCCCGGCCGGGCTCGTCAGCGAGGCCGTGCTGCTGGTGTGCGCCGGGGCGCTGACCCTGTGGCAGCACGGCACCGAGGCGGCCGCCGACGCCGGTTCCGATCATGGCGTCGTCACCCTCGTCGCACTGGCCATGGGGGTGCGTACGTCGACCGTGCTGCGGGTCCACGTGCCGGGGATGCCGACGCTGCTGAGCCAGACCGCGATCACCGAACTCATCAACGACGTGCTGAAGCGCCCTCGGGCGGCGCTGCTCGGGATGTCGGCCCGGCAGCGGCTGGCCCGGACGCGGTGGACGGCCACGGCGGGCGGGATCTTCGTCGGCGGGGTGCTGGGCACACTGCTGCTGGTGCCACTGGGCACCGGGCGGGCGCTGCTCGTCATCGCCGCGGTGGTGCTGCTCCTCGCGGCGGCCACGCTGGCCGTGCCGCGGTCGGAGGAAGGGACGGGGCAGGACCTCAAGGGTCCTTAGACGCCCGGTGGACGCCCGGTGACCGCGGCGTCTCGGCTCACGTCAGTGGCAGCACGCGTCGTCCTTCTGAGGGTCGGGCCCCGTGTCCAGGCGGCAGAAGCAGGACGCCTCGACGGGGACGTCGGCCAGGGCGGTCGCCATCTTCAGTTGCTGGGCGACGAGGGCCGCCTCGCCGGTCTTGCCCGTCCGGAGCAGGCATTCGTGGAAGCCGTGCAAGGACCAGACGTTGCCGGGGTGCTGGAGGGCTCGGGGCAGGGTGGCGTCGAGGCCGAGGTCCGCGCGGTAGACGGCCTCGGCCTCGGCCACGCGGCCCTGTTCCAGGAGCAGTGCGCCGTAGGCGTGGCGGGTGGGCTGCATCCAGCCCCATGGCTCGTCGTAGGGGAGGTTGTCGTCCAGTTCGATGGATCGCTCCAGGGCGGCGAAGGCGACGTCGTGGTTGCCCCTGCGGTATTCGAGTTCTCCGTCGAGCATGGCCGACGCGATGGCGAGGATGTCGTGGCAGGTGTTGTTGAACAGCATCCGCGTCTCGGGCACCCGGCTCACCGCCTCGCGAAAGAGCTCACGCTCGGCCTCCGCGGGGCCGATCTCGCCGGTGGCCGAGAGGGCGACGCCGCGGGCGTAGTGCCGCATGGCGGTGGTCACCGAGTAGAGCTCGGGGTCCGCGGGGGCGGGCAGGGCGAGGATTTCGGTCCAGCGGCCGAAGCGGATCAGCACGTGGACGCGCATGGCCAGGAAGCCTTCGAGCCAGTCGGCCATCGGGGGGCTCGGCACGCGGAGCAGGTCTTCGGGGACGGCCGCTTCGAGCTGAGCGGCGGTGTCGAGGGCGACCTGCGCCTGGCCGAGGAACATGGCCCCGTAGATCTTGAAGTGGTAGTTGTGCGCCCGGTAGAGGGTGTAGAAGTTCATCGCGCCGACGCGCCGGTGGTACTTCTCGTCGACGGCGATCGCGTCGCTGTTCGCCGCGACGACCCGACGGTAGTCGCCGCACAGGACGTCGAGGTGCGAGGGCATGTGGTGCAGGTGCCCGGCGTCGGGCACGATGCCGCGCAGGCGGTCGGCGACGGTGAGGGCCTGCTCCGGCGTCGGGGACATCTCCATCAGGTGGATGTACAGGTGCAGCACCCCTGGATGCCCCACTCCGGCTTCCGTGGCGAGGGCGCCGTCGAGGACGGCCTTGGCCTCCATGGTCCGGGCGCCTTCGGCCGGCTGCCCGGTCCTCAGGTCCCACAGCTGCCACGGGGTGAGGTTCATCAGGGCGTCGGCGTGGAGGGTGGCGATGTCCGGGTCGTGGGGTGCCAGTTCACAGACCGTGCGCATCGCGTTCGCGTAGGGCTCGTTCCAGACCGAGCAGTCCTCGACGGCTTCCGACTGGGGATAGCGGGCACGCAGCGCGGTGATCAGGGCCTGTTCGACCGGGGTGGCCTGAACGGCCTTGTCGTGAGCCCGTTCGACGGCGGTGTGGGTGCGTTCGACGGTCCGTACCAACTCGTCGTCGTCGAAGAATTCCCAGGGCTTGTTGTAGTTCGGACCGAGCGCGTAGGCGATCCCCCAATACGCCATCGCGCACTCCGGGTCGGCCTCGGCGGCCTTTTCGAAGCAGGCGACGGCCTCCTCGTGGTGGAAGGCGTACGTCCACAGCAGACCGCGATCGAACCAGAGCTGAGCTGCGGAAGAGGACGTGGTGACGGGTCGGCTGTAGGTGCCGAGGTCGTAGTAGTCGTCCATGGTCATCTCCTGGAATATCGGCCCGATCCGGTGAGAATAGCGGCCGCGCACATCCTCTCGCCCCTCTGCCAATTCCGCCTATTACCAGATCACCTTTTCGGATTTCGGTAAAGTGCACGGATGCAGCTTCCGGCGCACATGACTGGCATGACTGGCTTCCCGAGTTTTCCGCCCGGCTTCGTGTTCGGGGCCGCTACCGCCTCGTATCAGATCGAGGGTGCGGCGCGGGAGGACGGCCGTGGGCCGTCGATCTGGGACACCTACTGCCACACCCCCGGCCTGGTGGCGAACGGGGACAGCGGTGATGTCGCCTGTGATCACTACCATCGGTATCCGCAGGACGTGGCGCTGCTGCGCGATCTGGGCGTGAACTCCTACCGGTTCTCGATCGCCTGGCCGCGCATCGTCCCGGACGGCTCCGGTCCGGTGAATCCCAAGGGGCTCGACTTCTACTCGCGACTGGTCGACGCACTGCTCGCGGCCGGCATCGAGCCCGCGGCCACGCTCTATCACTGGGATCTGCCCCAGGCACTGGAGGACCGCGGCGGCTGGCGGGTACGGGAGACGGCAGAGCGGTTCGGCGAGTACGCGGCCGTCGCCGCCGAGCGTCTGGGCGACCGGGTGCCGCGCTGGATCACCCTCAACGAACCGTGGTGCAGTGCCTTCCTCGGCTACTCGGTCGGCCGGCACGCCCCGGGTGCCCGCGAGGGCCGGGGCGCGCTGGCCGCGGCCCATCACCTGCTCGTCGGGCACGGCCTGGCCGTACAGGCGTTGCGGGCGGCCGGCGTACGCGAGACGGGCATCACCCTCAACCTCGACCACGTCCTCCCCGCCACCGACTCCCCTGCCGACCGGTCGGCCGTCATCCGCGCCGACACCTTGCACAACCTGGTGTGGACCGAGCCGATCCTCGCGGGCCGCTACCCGGCCGCCGAGGAGGAGACCTGGGGCGAGTTGATCACCGGCCAGGACTTCCGGCGGGACGGCGACCTGCAGTTGATCTCCCAGCCGCTGGACTTCGTCGGCATCAACTACTACCGGCCGATCGTCGTCGCCGACGCCCCGTACCGCGAGAGCGACCCGGCGCCGCGCGTGGCGACCGACAACCGCTACGAGGAGGTACGACTGCCCGGGGTACGGCACACCGCGATGGGCTGGCCCGTCGCACCCGGCACCTTCACGGATCTGCTGGTGGGACTGAAGGAGCGCTACGGCGATGCCCTCCCGCCGCTCCACATCACCGAGAACGGCTCGGCGGAGGACGACGAGGTGAGTGCCGACGGGGCCGTCCACGACAGCGACCGAGTCGCCTACCTGCGCGACCATCTCACCGCGCTGCGGGCCGCGATGGACGCCGGCGTGGACGTCCGCGGCTACTACGTGTGGTCCCTGCTCGACAACTTCGAGTGGGCCTTCGGCTACGACAAGCGCTTCGGCATCGTCCGCGTCGACTACGCCACGCAGCGGCGGACGCCGAAGGACAGCTACCACTGGTACCGGGCCATGATCGCCGCACAGCGGCCGTGACGGCCCGGCCGGAGAAAATCATCTTGTCGTTCGATCGGGGCATGTGCGCAAGAGGCTGGCACCGCCCAACTCCCGCTCCCTAGGATGTACTTCCTGTCCAGCCAGTCCGTTGGCGCGGCGCCTTGCAGGGGGAACGATGCAGTCCGAGAAGCAGTTGTCCACCGAGATCAACGCGAACGTGCCGACGGCAGCGCGCATGTACGACCACTACCTGGGCGGCAAGGACAACTACGCGGCGGACCGTGCCGCGTGCGAGGAACTCGACAAGGTCGTGCCCAGCACGCGCCATCTGGCCCTCAACAACCGGCGTTTCCTCCAGCGCGTCGTGCGGACGCTGTCGGAGGAGCACGGCATCCGGCAGTACCTGGACCACGGCTCAGGCCTGCCGACGCAGGACAACGTGCACCAGGTCGCCCAGCGCATCGACCCCACCACGCACGTGGTGTACGTCGACAACGACCCGATGGTGCTGGTCCACGGCCGTGCGCTGCTGGAGCAGGACGAGCGCACCACCGTGATCCACGCGGACATGCGCGAGACCGACCTGATCTTCGACCACCCCGACACCAAGCGGCTGATCGACTTCTCCGAGCCGGTGTGCGTGCTCTTCAACTCGGTGTTCCACTGCATCCCCGACAGCGACACCGACGGGCCGCTCGCGGTGGCCCGCCGTGTCCGGGAGCGGCTCGCGCCCGGCAGTTTCCTGGTGATGTGCCAGCTGGTCAGCGAGGATGCCGAAGTCCGGGACTTCGTCACGAACTTCATGGACCAGGCCACCCAGGGGCACTGGGGCCGCGTGCGTGAGCCGAAGGACGTCGAGACGTACTTCGAGGACCTGGAGATCCTGCGGCCGGGCCTCGTGGAGGTGTCCACCTGGCGTCCGGACACGGAGGTGGCGCCGCGTCAGCTGACCCACGAGTGGATCGAGTTCGGCGGCGTGGGACGGATTCCGCTGGAGAAGTAGCTGGAGCACCCGCACCTCACGGGTAGCGCTGCTCCATCGCCTGACGCAGCAGTTCCAGGGAGTCACGGGGCTTGAGCGCCTCGTCCGCGAGCCGGTCCAGCGCGATCCGGTACTCCTCCGTCTCGTCGCGGTCCTCGAGGAAGTTCGCGCTCTTGATGTGCTCCAGGTAGACCACGTCGGGCAGATCGAGGCCGCCGAAGCGCAGATACGTGACCGGGATGGCCGGCGCCGAGGCGTTGGTGACGCTGAGCGGCACGATCTGCAGCGTCACATTCGGCCGCTCGGCCATCTCGACGAGGTGCGCGAGCTGTTCCCGCATCACGTCGGTACTGCCCAGGACGCGCAGCAGCACGGACTCGTCGATCATCGCCCACAGTTGCGGGGCCTCCTGCCGCAGCAGCAACCGGGCCCGGTGCCTGCGCAGTTCGACGCGCCGCTCCACCTCGCCGGCCGGGGCGTTGGGCAGGCCGCGCTCCACCACGGCCCTGGTGTAGGCGGGTGTCTGCAACAGGCCCGGCACGTACTGGATCTCGAAGGTACGGATGGTGGCGGCGGCCTCCTGGAGTCCGACCAGCCGGTCGAACCACTCGGGCATCAGCCGCTTGTCGTACCGCTGCCACCAGCCCGGCTCACCGGCCCGCTGCAGCAGCTTGAGCAGCACCGACACCTCGTAGTCGTCGGTGCGGTACAGCTGCAGCAGGGCGCGGACGTCGTTCTCCGTAGGCGGGCGGCGGCCCTTGCCCGACTCGATGCGGGACAGCTTCGCGGGGCTGAACCCGACGGCGCGTGCCGCTTGGTCCTGGGCGAGCCCGGCGTCCTCTCGGAAGCCGGCCAGCTGCACACCGACCAGCATCTTCAGCAGAGTCGGCGCCGGCTCGGGCCTGTCCAGGTAGGGTTCCAGACGGGAGATGCGATGCGACGCGGCGGACATCCTGACTCCCAGCAGACCGGCACAAGGGCGACTAACACTATCGCACCCGGCCGGGCGTCTCCGCATCGGTCCGTAAGCACCCCGCAGAAGTAGGGAGTTGGGCTCCGCTACAGCAGGTGGTCGAACTCGCCGTCCTTGGCACCGGCCACAAACGCCGCCACCTCCGCAGCCGTGTAGACGAGCGCGGGCCCGTCGGGGTCACGGGAGTTGCGCATCGCGATCCCACCGTCGACGAGCGGGGCGACCTCGACGCAGTTGCCCTCGGCATTGCTGTGCCGGCTCTTGATCCAGCAGGCGTCCAACATGCTCGCCCGCACTCCGTTCTGCACTGGTGGCACCGCAGTCTCCTTGCTGTTCTCGTACCCCGCCGCGCACGGCGTGCCCGGCCGTCCAGCCGAGACCGGCCGCATTCCTCGGCCTCGCTCGCCCCGGCTTGCGTACCCACAACGGCTTGATTTTCACGCAATTTCTCGTGCAATTGCACGCGAGCGCCGTCAGCGTGGATAATAGCTGCGGCGTCAACCCCTGTGCTGACGCCGCGTTCTGACGTCGCATCGGGGAGATGCCGTGTCCTCACCTGCGCAGCACGTGCTCCGGCCGCCGAGTGGGGCCGGGGCACAGGCGAGCACCTCGATGCGGGAGACGAGACAGCGGCCCTCCGGCGCCCCGTCTCCCTCGGCCGCCCCGCAGATCCGGTCGCTCGACCACTGCCGCGAGGGTCTGCATCCCGCCCACCTGCCGGAGCACGGCCGGGTCCTGTGCGTCGTCGACGCCCTGTCCGAGGAGTGGGGCCGGACGCCCCGACCTCCGGCGGGCAAGACGATCCGGGCCAGGTCGTAGACCTGACCACCCCTCTGACACGACTGCCGCGGAAAGGCCCCACGCCATGCGCAGCGCTTCGACGGAACACCCGAGCAGCGAGCGCCCCCCACAGCGCCCCGACCTCCCGACCGGGGTGGCCCGGGCCACGCCGCTCACGGCACTGGACCGCGTGCCGTGGGGCGACATCCAGGACTCCACCGGTTCGGCGGCGGCCATCCCCCTCCTGCTCAACGGCATCGCCTGGGGCGACCCCGACACCGCAAGGTCCGCACTCGACGACCTGCGGAAACGGATCTGCCAGTTCGGCTTCGTCGTGGAGCAGGCCACCGCCGCCACGGTTCCGTTCCTGTGGGAGCTGGCGAAGCTGCCGCAGGTGACCTGCCGCGCCCAGATCATCCAGCTGCTCAAGAACATCGCCGACGCCCGGCAGTGGGAGAGCACCGCCGCCGTCTATCCGAAGCTGCTGAACCATCGGGAGAACCCGGTGGTGTGGGAGCGTGCGGCGCGCCAGGCGGTGCGTGCCCGGCGCGGCGAGCTGGGCCGGCTGATGGACGACGAGGACACGGAGATCGCCCGGGCCACGAACGAACTCGCGCGTTCCCTGGGAACCTGAGCCCCGAGGTCCAAGCCGCGGAGATTTTGCGGAAGGTTTCCGATCGGGCCAAAGTGAGGGTACGCGCCCGGCCGCGGACGGGTCCCGGGCGCTCATGGCGCCGGGAGACGTGACGAAACCGTGAGGGCCCGCTGTCACCATGGGTGATGCCCCTCGCCTCGTGGGGCCCGGCAGTGTAGACATGGCACATGGTCCGACTCTTGGGTCGATCCGGGACTCGATCGCCCCTGCGGCCCGGCGCTGCGCCGTCCGCACGGCAGCGGTGGGAGGCGGGTTCGTCGCGGTGGCATCCGACGGCGGGGCTGCGATCGGCCGTGGGCGGACGCAGCGTCGCCGGACAGGTGTTCCTGCTCGTCGTGGTGATCGTGCTGCTGCTGGTGGTGGCCGCGGTGGTGGCGCTGGTCCTGCAGGTACGGCACGACACGACCCAGGAGGCCCGTAACCGCTCGCTCGCCGTCGCGGAGACCTTCGCCAACGCGCCGGGCACCGTCGAGGCGCTGGAGAGTTCCGATCCCACAGCGGTGCTCCAGCCGCGTGCCGAGGCCGCCCGCGAGCAGTCGAAGGTCGATTTCGTCGTCGTCATGAACACCGACGGCATCCGCTACACCCACCCCAAGCCGGACCGCATCGGGAAGAAGTTCGTCGGGACCATCGCGCCCGCGCTGGCCGGGGAGTCGGTGACCGAGGAGATCCGGGGCACCATCGGCCACCTCGTACAGGCCGTGGTGCCGGTGAAGGACCCGGACGGCAAGGTCGTGGGCCTGGTGTCGGCGGGCATCACCACCGAGAACGTGGGCGGCACCGCCGACCGTCAGCTGCCGCTCGTGCTGGCCGCCGCCGCGGTGGCCCTCGCCCTGGCGACGGCGGGCGCCGCGCTGGTGAGCCGGCGGCTGCTGCGCCAGACCCACGGGCTCGGGCCGCACGAGATGACCCGGATGTACGAACACCACGACGCCGTGCTGCACGCCGTCCGCGAGGGCGTGCTCATCCTCGACGGCTCGGGCACCCTGCTGCTCGCCAACGACGAGGCGCACCGCCTGCTCGGACTGCCCGCCGACGCCGAGGGCCGGCACATCCTCGGTCTGGGGCTCGACCCCGGCACCGCCGATCTGCTGGCCTCAGGGCGCGTCGCCACGGACGAGGTGCACCTCGTCGGGGACCGGCTCCTGGCCGTCAACCAGCGGACCACGGAGAGCGCGGGCGGCCCGCCCGGCAGCGTCGCCACGCTGCGCGACTCCACGGAGCTGCGCGCCCTGTCGGGCCGGGCCGAGACCGCGCGCGAACGGCTCAACATGCTGTACGACGCCGGTGTGGGCATCGGGACGAGCCTGGACGTGACCCGTACCGCCGAGGAGCTGACCGAGCTGGCCGTGCCCCGGTTCGCCGACTTCGTCACCGTGGACCTGTTCGACGCGGTGCTGGGCGGCGGGCAGCCGGACGCGGCGGCCGCACTGAGCCGTACGGCGCTGAGCGGGATCCGCAAGGACGCTCCGCTCTACCCCATCGGCGAGCGGATCAGGTTCGTCGACTCCTCTCCGCAGGGCCACAGCCTCGACACCGGGCGGGCCGTCCTGGAACCCCGGCTGGGTGAGGCACCCGGCTGGCAGGCACAGGATCTCGAGCGTTCCGCGCAGATCGTGGAGTACGGCATCCACTCCCTGATCACCGTGCCGCTGCGGGCCGGCGCCCTGGTGCTGGGCGTGGTCAGCTTCTGGCGCTTCGAGAAGCCGGAGCCCTTCGACACGGACGAGCTGGCCCTGGCGGAGGAGCTGGTCGCGCGGGCCGCCGTCTCGATCGACAACGCGCGCCGCTACACCCGCGAGCACAGCATGGCCGTGACGCTCCAGCGGAGCCTGCTCCCCCGGAACCTGCCCGAGCAGGGGGCTCTGGAGATCGCCTACCGCTATCTGCCGGCACAGGCCGGGGTGGGCGGCGACTGGTTCGACGTACTGCCGCTGTCGGGGGCCCGCGTCGCGCTCGTGGTCGGGGACGTCGTCGGCCACGGGCTGTACGCCGCGGCCACGATGGGGCGGCTGCGGACCGCCGTGCACAACTTCTCCTCCCTCGACCTCCCGCCGGACGAACTCATCGCCCTGCTGGACGAGTTGGTCGGCCGCATCGACCAGGACGAGACCGAGGAGGACGGCAGCGCCCCGGTCACCGGCGCGACCTGCCTGTACGCCGTCTACGACCCGGTCTCCCGGCGCTGTACCGTCGCGCGGGCCGGGCATCCCCCGCCGGCGCTGATCCATCCGGACGGCAGTGTCGAGTTCCCGGAGGTGCCCGCCGGTCCCCCGCTCGGGCTCGGCGGTCTGCCGTTCGAGACGGCGGAGCTGGAGCTGGCGGAGGGCAGCCGGCTCGTGCTGTACACCGACGGGCTGGTCGAGGACCGTGAGCGGGACATAGACGTCGGCCTGGACATGCTGCGCGAGGCACTGAGCCGGGCCGGTGAGTCACCGGAGGACACCTGCCGGGTCGTGCTCGACTCGCAGCTCACGGCCCGGTCCAGCGACGACATCGCCCTGCTCGTCGCACGCACCCGGGCGCTCGCCACCGACCAGGTCGCCGAGTGGCCGGTACCGGCCGACCCGGCGGCGGTGGGCGAGGTACGGGCTGCGGTCACCCGGCAGCTGACCGAGTGGGGACTGGACGAGCTGTCGTTCACCACCGAACTCATCCTGAGCGAGCTGGTCACCAACGCGATCCGGTACGGTGACGGCCCCATCCACGTGCGGGTGCTGCGCGACCGCAACCTGATCTGCGAGGTGTTCGACAGCAGCAGCACCTCACCGCATCTGCGGTACGCGACGATGACGGACGAGGGCGGCCGGGGCCTGTTCCTCGTCGCCCAGCTCGCGGAACGCTGGGGGACGCGCTATCTGCCCGCCGGGAAGGTCATCTGGGCGGAGCAGCCGCTGCCATAAGCGGCACTTGGAGGTGCTCATAAAGTTGGCTTATGAGCTCATAGACCGGACCCGCGTACCGACTTAGGCATGCCTTAGTTTAGGCTTCCCGACGAGATCGCTTGTCGCCGCTCGAAGGGAACCTGACCATGCCCCGCCCCCTGCGGGTAGCCATCGTCGGATCCGGCCCCGCCGGGATCTACGCCGCTGACGCCCTGCTCAAGTCCGAGGTGGCCGCCGACCCCGGTGTGTCCATCGACATCTTCGAGCGCATGCCGGCGCCGTTCGGCCTGATCCGCTACGGCGTGGCGCCCGACCACCCGCGGATCAAAGGCATCATCACGGCCCTGCACCAGGTCCTCGACAAGCCGCAGATCCGGCTCTTCGGCAACGTGGACTACCCGTCCGACATCAGCCTGGACGACCTGCGCGCGTTCTACGACGGTGTGATCTTCGCCACCGGCGCGACGGCCGACCGCGCGCTGCCCCTGCCCGGCATCGAGCTCGACGGCTCGTACGGCGCCGCGGACTTCGTGTCCTGGTACGACGGCCACCCGGACGTGCCGCGCACCTGGCCGCTGGAGGCGGAGAAGGTCGCCGTGCTCGGCGTCGGCAACGTCGCCCTCGACATCGCGCGTGTCCTGGCCAAGACGGCGGACGAGCTGCTGCCGACGGAGATCCCCGCGAACGTCTACGAGGGTCTGAAGTCCAACCGGGCCAAGGAGATCCACGTGTTCGGCCGCCGAGGCCCGGCGCAGGCGAAGTTCAGCCCGATGGAGCTGCGGGAGCTGGACCACTCCCCCAACATCGAGGTCATCGTCGACCCCGAGGACATCGACTACGACGAGGGCTCGATCGCCACTCGGCGCGGCAACAAGCAGGCCGACATGGTCGCCAAGACCCTGGAGAACTGGGCGATCCGCGACGCCGGCGACCGGCCCCACAAACTCTTCCTGCACTTCTTCGAGTCGCCGGTCGAGGTTCTCGGCGAGGACGGCAAGGTCGTCGGTCTGCGCACCGAGCGCACGGAGCTCGACGGCACGGGCAACGTCAAGGGCACCGGCACCTTCAACACCTGGGACATCGGCGCGGTCTACCGCGCGGTGGGCTACCTGTCCGACAAACTCCCCAAGCTGCCCTGGGACATCGACTCCGGCACCGTGCCCGACGAGGGCGGCCGGGTCATGCAGGAGTCCGGCGAGCACCTGCAGTCCACGTACGTCACCGGCTGGATCCGGCGCGGCCCCGTGGGCCTCATCGGGCACACCAAGGGCGACGCCAACGAGACGGTGTCCAACCTGCTGGACGACTACGCGAACGGCCGGCTGCAGACGCCCGCCACCCCCGCCCCCGAGGCCGTGGACGCGTTCCTCGCCGAGCGGAACGTCCGCTTCACCACCTGGGAGGGCTGGTACAAGCTGGACGCTGCGGAGAAGGCGCTGGGCGAGCCGGAAGGCCGCGAGCGCGTGAAGCTCGTCGAGCGCGAGGACATGCTGCGGGCGAGCGGCGCCTGACGCCCGTCCTGTAGGCCTGTGGGGCGGGTCCGGTGGCAATGTCACCGGACCCGCCCTTATGCGTGCTTGAAGCGTGTACGATCCGCATGCTTCACCGAATCATCACGCGACCTTCACAAGAGGGTCTTGCAAGGGGGGACGAACGTCCATGCACATACGCCTTGTCGCCACCACGGTGGCCGTTGCCGGAGCCCTGACCGCCCTGACGGCGGTTCCGGCCCAGGCCGCCGAGTACAGCTCCGCACTGAAGATCCGCGGCATCCAGTACGACGCTCCGGGACGCGACTCAAACAGCTGCTCGACGGGGAACACCGACGAGGAGTACCTGACGATCGAGAACTACTCGCGGTCGACGACCGTGAACCTCAAGGGGTACGTCGTCAAGGACGCCGCCGGCAACAAGTTCACCTTCACCGCCGGCCACACGCTGCAGCCCGGTGACCATGTGAAGCTGCGCGGCGGCCACGGGTCCGACTCCGACACGAAGAACGTCGTCTACCGCGACAACTGCAACTTCATGTGGAACAACGACAAGGACACGATCTACGTGTACAAGCCGTCCGGCAGCCGTGCCGACGTGCACTCGTACACCAAGAGCGGCTCCGACAAGGACGGCAACGGGTACATCACGTACCACGGCTGACCTGGCATGAAACTGAGGCCTGTTGCCGTTCCGGCAACAGGCCTCACGTTCTTCCCGCCGGGCGCAGCATGATCAAGGGAGCCGAGTCCCCCGGGAGGATCCATGCCGCAGACGTCCGCCACCGGCCCGACCCACCGTCTGGTGCCGTCACCGGCCGGTCGCACACACCTCGTGGAGCAGGGAGACGGACCGCTTGTTCTGCTGCTCCACGGGTTCCCCGAGTCCTGGTACGCGTGGCGCCACCAGCTGCCGGCGCTCGCCGCCGCCGGCTATCGCGCGGTGGCTGTCGACGTCCGCGGCTACGGGCGCTCGTCCCGGCCCGCGGCGGTGGAGTCGTACCGGATGCGGGAGCTGGTGGAGGACAACGTCGCCGTGGTGCGGGCACTGGGCGAGCGGTCCGCGGTGGTCGTCGGACACGACTGGGGTGCGAGCATCGCCGCGACCTCCGCGCTGCTCCGGCCCGAGGTGTTCCGCGCGGTGGGGCTCCTGAGCGTGCCCTACACCCCGCCCGGCGGCCAGAGGCCCGGCGAGGTCTTCGCCCGGATGGGCGGCGACGAGGAGTTCTACGTCTCCTACTTCCAGGAGCCCGGCCGGGCCGAGGCCGAGATCGAGCCGGATGTGCGCGGCTGGCTGGCGGGCTTCTACGCCGCCCTGTCCGCCGACACGATGCCCGAAGCCGACGCTCCTGACCCGCACTTCGTCGGCCGCGGAGGAAGGCTGCGCGACCGCTTCCCCGCCGGCCCGCTGCCGCACTGGCTGGACGAGGCCGACCTCGACGTCTACGCCGGGGAATTCGAGCGTACGGGGATGACCGGCGCCCTGAACCGCTACCGCAACATGGACCGCGACTGGGAGGACCTGGCCGACTTCGCCGGCGCACCCGTCACCCAGCCGTCCCTGTTCATCGGCGGCAGCCTGGACGCGTCCACGACCTGGCTGGCCGACGCGATCGAGGCCTACCCGACCACTCTGCCCGGCCTGACGACCTCTCACATCCTGAAGGACTGCGGCCACTTCCTTCAGCAGGAACGGCCCGACGAGACCAACCGGCTCCTGATCGAGTGGCTCGCGGGTCTTCGCTGACCTAGAGAGCCAGGCCCGGCAGCCAGCGCTCGAGGTAGGTGCGCAGACCGGTCAGGTCGTTGCCGCGCGCCACGTAACCCACGTATCCGTCGGGGCGTACGAGGGCATGGGTGACGTCCGGCCAGGGGCTGTCCGTGCCCAGGTGGTGCACGCTGAGCAGGTCGTGACGTCCGCGCGGCGGCAATGCCGAGGGCCAGAGGTCGGCAGGGCCGGTGAGCAGGAGGTGGTAGCCCCGTGCGGAGGTGCGCTGGTGCAGTCCGGGTGGGACATCGGGGAGCCGGTCCCCCGCCTGGGGGCCCTGTCGTGGTCGGTGCGGTCCGGTGGTGGAGGCAGGTCCCCGGCGGTAGTGGATGCCGAGTTCGGAGACCGTACGGAAGAGTCGTGCGCGGGGGCCGGTCGTGCGCAGCAGCAGCGGGGCCAGGCGCGGGGCGAGACGTGTGCGGGCGAGCCGGAGGGCCGGGTTGCCGCTCGTGCCGACGGTGAACGCGCGGTCGGTGAGCCTGCGCACGCCGTTGCCGACCGGGGCCCGTTCCGCCTCGTACGTCTCCAGCAACTCCTCGGGCGCCGCGCCCCGGCAGACGTGGGCGAGCTTCCAGCCCAGGTTGAGCGCGTCCTGGATGCCGGTGTTCATGCCCTGTCCCCCGGCCGGGCTGTGGATGTGCGCCGCGTCCCCGGCGAGGAAGAACGGGCCGTGGCGGTAGTGGGTGGCGCCGCGGTTGTGGAGGCGGAAGGCGGTCATCCAGACCGGATCGCGCAGGAGCAGCCGGTGGTCGTCATGGCCGGCGCGGTCGGTGGTCCAGTCGTCGGCGAGCTGCTGGAGGAGGCTCAGTGTCACCTCTCCCCCGCGGGAACCCGGCGGGCGCATCGCGATCATCCGCCAGGTGGCCGGTGTGCCGAGCGGGAAGAAGAACAGCATCCCGGCCGCGGTCATGTACGTGTGCGCGGCGCCCGGCTCCAGCCCGTCGACCTCGAGATCGGCCAGAAGGAACGTCTGCGGATAGGCGTGCCCCTCGAAGGCGATGCCCGCCTGGGTGCGCACGGTGCTGTGCGCCCCGTCGCAGCCGACGACGTAGCGGGCCCGCAGGGTCTCCTCATTGCCGTGCGGGCACCGGAGTCGGCAGCTGACGTACTCGCCCTCCCGCTCGGTGCTCACCAGTTCCGTGCCCCGCTCCACCTTCACGTCCCGGGCGGCCAGCCGGGCCGTCAGGACGGCTTCGGTCTCCGACTGCGGGAGGAAGAGCAGGAAGGGGTACGGGGTGTCCTCGCAGCCGACGTCGAACACCGGCACCTGGAGCTCCCGTCGGGGCAGATGCAGGTGCAGCCGGACCGCCGTACTGCCCCGGTCGACCAAATCGTCCGTCACGCCGAATCCGGCCAGCATCTCCAGAGTTCGGGGCTGGATGGCCGGCGCGCGTGACTCCCGGGCACGGTCCGGTGAGCGGTCCACGATCCGGAACGGGGTGTCGTACGCGCGCAGTTGCGTCGCGAGCGCGAGTCCGGTCGGGCCCGCGCCCACCACCAGCACGTCCAGGGGTGCCGTCATGGCCTCCACGGTAGTCGGGACCGTACGGCAAGGCCGGGGCCCTCCGCCGTGTTGCTCGCGGAGGGCCCCGACCGGTCGAGCGGGCTCACGACGGTGCCGTCTCAGACCTCCAGATCGGTCTCGATCCGGCGGAGCTGGTGGCGGGCCATCGCCAGGTTGGCCCGGCTCCCCTCGAGCACCAGGTAGAGGAACAGTCCACTGCCTCCGCGCCCCTTGATCAGGCGGATGAGGTGGTACTGGGTGTTCAGAGTGATCAGGATGTCCTCGATCTCCTCCTTCAGGCCGAGGAGTTCCATGGTGCGCAGCTTGGCCCGTACGACGTCGGTGTTGCCGGCTGCGGCGACTTCGAGATTGAAGTCCTTGGTGCTGCCGAGCGTGCCGAGAGCCATGCCGCTGGTGTAGTCGACGAGTGCGGCGGCCGTGGCTCCGTCGATGGAGCTCAGGCATTCCTTCAGCGCGGTCTCCGTGTTCGCCATAAGTCAGTTCCTTTCGATCGGTGTTGCTTCGTCGGTCCAGAGGTTCGGATGGCTCAGATGCCGGTCTGCGGGCGTGGCTGGTGGGTGGGCCGCTGCGGTGTGCGGACCGGGAGGGTGCCGATGGGGCGGGCCGTGACCGGGAGCGCCGCGGCGCGGTGTTCGGCGGGCGCGGGCCGGTCGGCGTGGCGGCCGGTGCCCGGTCCTACGCGTGTGGCCACCAGGTCCGCGATCCGGGCGCCGCTGCGGCGGCCCTCCAGGTGGAGGCGGCCGACATTGACGCGGTCCTCGGCGAGGAGGGTGAGAACGGCGGTGGCTCCGGCCGCGTAGGTCGCGACGTAGCCCCGGGAGCCGCGTACCAGCAGTTCGCGGAAGTCGCCGCGGCCGGAGGCGTCGGTCATGCGGTACGCGACACCGAGGGCGGCGGCGGTGAGTGCGGCGAGTCCCTCCGGCTCGGTCTCCGGCACGTCATGGGCGAGGACGAGTCCGTCGACGGTGGCCGCGAGGGAGCCCGTCAGCCGGGGTATGCGGGTGCGGAGCCGACGCAGTTCGTCCAGGACGTCGGTCTCGACGGCCATGAGCATTCTCCTTTCGGCACGCTGTCTTCGCGCGCGGATCACAGTGCCTCCAAGGCGTGCAGGAGCCGTCGCAGCAATGCGGTTTCGGGCTCGTCCGGCGCCACCGGACGAGGGGCGGGGCCAGGCTCGGCGGACGCGGGGGCGGGGAACGGGGAGGGAGCGGGGGCGGCTGTGGCTGGGGCCGCGGCTGTGGCTGGGGCTGTGGTTGTGGCCGCGGCTGGGACTGTGGCTACGGGGACGACCATCCCGGCGGCGGCCAGGCGGCGGAGTTCCACGAGCGTATGGAAGGTGCGACAGGCGAGGGCCGTGGCGATCTGGGCGGCGGTGCGGACGCCGTCGACCTGGGCGAGGGTGCGGCTGCGGCGGGCCGGCAGGTCCGAGGGGGCGGCGTCGGGCACCCGGGCGAGCGGGGCGAGGTCGACGCCGGGTTCGGGCCATATCCGGTGCAGCAGTTCGCGGCGGCGTCTCGACTCGCGCAGGACCGCGTCCACCGGTACGGAGCGGACCGCGCCGAGCCAGTGCGCGACTCCGGGGCGGAAGCGGAGTGCCGGTCCGTCGTGGGCGAGGACGAAGTACGCCGCGTCGAACAGGGCGCCCAGGTGACACAGTTCCAGCGCGCCGGCGGCGAGGTGGCCGCTGTCGACCAACTGCCTGCCGACCCGGCAACGGCGGCCGGCCTGGTCGATCGCCGCCCACCAGCCGTCCGCGGCGAGCGCACCGCTGTGGGTGAGCAGGTCGCCGAGGGCGGGTGTGACGGCGGATTCGACATGGACGACGTGTCCCGAGGCCAGGTAGACGATGCCCGACTCGGTGGACAGGGCGCCGCTCGCACCCTGCTCGGCAAGGGTGCCGAGCAGGGCCGAGGCCGGTTCGTCCGTGCGTGAGGTGCGGATGGTCATGGTCATCCGAGCACCAGTCGGTCCGCCATCTCGGCCAGCCGGATGCGGGCCAGAGCCAGGTTGCCGTCACTTCGGTCGAGCCATAAGTGCAGGAACACGGTGCTGTCGAACGTCGTGCTGACGAACCTGAGCAGGTGGTACGAGTCGGCGTTCGTGATGATCAAATCCTGTACGGGTGGTTCTTTGCCGGACACCTCTCCCTCATCGCCGCCGGCCGGCGCGAGGAGGCCGCTCTCCGTGGCGAGTCGGGCGAGTTCGGCGGTCTCAGCCGCCGTTGCCTCCAGGTCACCGCCCGGTGCGTCACCCACGGCGCCCAGGGCGAGACCACTGATCCAGTCGACCACCGATGCCCCTCGCGCGCCGGGCAACCGCATGGCCTCCAGCAGACTCTCGTCAATTCCGGGCACGCCGAATCCCCCTCCCCTGCACGGCCGTTCCCGCGAACGTGAGCACGACACTACGGTGTGTGCTCGGTGCAGGTGAACGCTTTGGCATTTTCCAAAGGAATGTGCAGTGGAGTGGACAGAGGGGCATGCGGGATCGATCCGAAGCGAGCAGGAGGCGTCCCGCCGCGCTCCGGGACTCTCCATCAGTGTCTTGGCCTGGGCTCCAGGGGGTCGGCCCCTGCGTCCCGCACTCCGCAGCGAGTCGCATGTTCGGGCAGCTTCCGCAGGGTGCCTCAGGACTCATGCTGACCACTTGCTGACTTTTCTGACGGGTAATCAGGTCGACTTGGGGCCCCCACCCGCCCCGAAGGCACTGACCGCGTCGGTACCGAGCGAGACCCACCCCGGCTACCGGGCCTGCGTCACCTAGTACTCCAGCAGCGTTTCGCTATCTGGCCTGGTCAGAGGCATCGTCGGGAGTGTACTTGGCTGCTGGCATGTCAGGGGCGGTCTTGCCGGA
>NZ_JBHUTX010000058.1:0-47393 GCF_042671245.1 Streptomyces sp. NPDC057099 | reverse complement strand
ACGCCTGTCCAGGCGTACAGCGGCCCTTTCGTGTGGGGCATACCACCGCCGGTTCAGCCCTGCTGGAACAGCTCCGCGGGCAGGGGTTTGAGGAGGGCGTACAGGTCGTCCGTGATGGGGCGGTCCCAGGCGGCGATGGTCACCAGGACGTTGTCGCTGCGGTCGAACTGCACGCAGGAGATCCGGCCCTCGGAGAGCTTGACGCGGCGCACGATCAGAAGGTTGTCGCCCTGCATCACCGGCACGTCCTCGGTGCTGACGACGGTGACCTCCTCGTCGTTCTCCAGCGCCAGCAGCAGCTGGGCCACCTCGAAGGGGACCTGCCCCTCGGGGACCTCGCGCGCCGGGGAGCCCTCGGGCAGGTTGCCGATGATCATCGCGGGGCCGCGGCCGCCGAACAGGTCGTAGCGCAGGAAGACGCCCTGGCAGGTGCCGTCGGGGGCGGGCAGCAGTCCCGCACCGAGGTTGCCGGGCCAGTCGCCCGGGTCCATGGCCAGTACGTCGAAGTCAGGCCCGGCGGGAGTGGCGCTGCGGCGGCGGAGGAACGACATGTCGCCAATGGTACGTGTCCCGGCCTGCGAAGTGTCGGGAGGGCGCCGTCCCGGTCGGCCTAGACCGACGCCCGGTGCCGCTGGTGGTGGCGGGCGACCCGGGCGCGGTTGCCGCAGGACGGTTTGCACCACTCCTGGCGTGGGTGCTCCTTGAGGAAGTACCGCACGCAGCGCGGTGCGTGGCAGGCTCGCAGCCGGTCGCGGTCGGGGCTCGCGAGGAACGCGATCACGGCGTGCGCGAGGGTTGCCGTCAGGTCGTCGGCGCCGTGTACCGGCCGCTGGTGGACGACGGGTCCGGACTCCCGGGGCCAGTGCAGGACCGGCACGGTGGGGGTGCGGGCGGCCGCCTCGTTGAGGCGCCGCACGGCCTCGGCCTCGGGCAGGAGGCGGGCCGCGTCCGCGGGGCTGGGCTCGCCGGGGCGCACGGCACGGGCGAAGAGCGCGCGGGCGGCGGCACGCAGCTCGCGGACGGCGGCGAGCCGCGCGGCGTCGACGGTGAACCCCTCGGCGTCCGGCAGGACCTCGGCGTGATCCCGGAGCCAGGCGGTCAGGCCCGCCGGGTCGGTCAGATCGTCGGCCACGCCGCCGTCGCCGTCGTGCCGGACGGTGAGGGCCAGGTCCAGGGCGAGCCGGGCGTCCCTGCTGATCGGTTCCCGCATGGGGCTAATGATAGGCCTGCCGGTATCCATTACAGCGAGGTCAGTCCTCGGGCGGTGCCGGCGGGACCACCGCGACGGGGCTAGCGGCGTGCAGCAGGACGGCGTGGGTGACCGAGCCCATCATGCGGGCGGGTGCCAGCAGGTGCCGTCGGTGCCGGCCCACCACGACGAGGTCGGCGTCCTGGGAGGCCGCCACGAGGTGTCCGGCCGCGTCGCCCGCCGCGGCGAGCGGCTCGGCCCGGACGTCGGGGTGCCGTTCGCGGTACGGGGCGAGGAAGCCCTCGGCGAGGACCCGGGCCTCGTCCTCGATGACGTCCTGGTCGACCACCGGCGGGGGCATCTCCCCGGGCATCATCCAGGGCTGCGCGGGCCACGGGTAGGCGGCGACCGCCTGGAGCCGCGCGCCGCGCCGGGCGGCCTCGGCGAAGGCGAACTCGAGCGTGGCCTCGTCGGGGCCGTCCACCTTGAGGCCGACGACGACCCGGCGGCCGGGGCCGTCGTCCCGCACATCGCCTCCGGTCCGGGGCACCACGACGACAGGGCACTCGGCGTCACGGGCGGCGGCCATGCCGTTGGAGCCGAGCATGAGGCCGGCGAACCCGCCACGGCCCCGGGAGCCCAGCACCAGCAGTTGGGCGGAGGCTCCCAGTTCAGGTAGGACGGCGCCGACCGCGCCCTCCAGTCCGACGTACTCCGTATCGGGCTGGTCGGAGCGTGCTTCCAGGCGGGTGCGGACCCGGTCGAGGACGGGGTCGTCCTGTGGGTCCGCCGGCCCGGCGTCGAGGACCTCGGGCTGTGCCCAGTGGGCGTACTGGCGTACATGGACCACGCGCAGGGGCGCCGAACGCCGACGGGCGGCGTCGAGGGCCCACTCCAGGGCGCGCAGGCTGTCGTCCGAACCGTCGACCGCCGCGATGACCGGCAGGGTGCTCATGGATACCTCACCTCCGGGATACGACCGTCCCTTCCGGGGGCCAGCCTGGCTCAGGGGCCGGCCCCGGGAGGATGTCTCAGGTCGCGTGTCCGGAAATGCGGGCGCAACACCCCCGGATCGGCCGTCGGATCACGGCCTCCGGGACGGCTCACCCGGCCCGCGTCACGTGAGGTCGAACTCCCCTTCCCGCGCTCCCGACACGAACGCGCCCCACTCGTCGGGCGTGAAGATCAGGGAAGGGCTTTCCGGGCGGCCACTGTTCCGCATGGCGATGAAGCCCTCCACGAAGGCGATCTGGACATCCCCCACGCCACGGCTGCTGGACTGCCAGTCGGCGTTGGTGAGGTCCAGCTCCGGCTTGTCCCAGCCCATGAGCGGGCGCTGCTGGGTGGTGGTCTCGGCCACGTCCGTGCTCCTCCCGGTTCGTCGTCCGCGGCCAGCCTAGCGATCGCTTCCCATGGCCAACAGGGCACGTGAGGGGGACCTTTAAGGAGTCGTATCGGGAGTCGTTTCAGGACTTGGGGGGCTGTGCCCCCACGAGCCACATCGAGAAGAACTGTGATCCCCCGCCGTAGGCGTGTCCGAGGACCCTGCGGGCGCCGTCCACCTGGTGCTCCCCGGCCTGGCCGCGCACCTGGAGCGCCGCCTCCGCGAAGCGGATCATGCCGGAGGCGCCGATGGGGTTGGTGGACAGGACGCCGCCCGACATGTTGACGGGCAGGTCCCCGTCCAGTTCGGTCACGCCCGCCTCGGTGAGCTTCCAGCCCTCGCCCTCGTCGGCGAAGCCGAGGTTCTCCAGCCACATCGGCTCGTACCAGGAGAAGGGCACGTAGATCTCGGCGCCGTCGATCTCCCGGCGGGGGTCGGTGATCCCGGCCTGCCGGTAGACGTCGGCCGCGCAGTCCTGTCCGGCCTGCGGGGAGACGAAGTCCTTGCCGGCGAAGAGGGTGGGTTCGCTGCGCATCGCGCCGCCGAGCATCCAGGCGGGTGGCCGTGGCGCCCGGGCGGCTCCGGCGCGGTCGGTGAGGATCATGGCGCAGGCGCCGTCGGAGGAGGGGCAGGTCTCCGAGTAGCGGATCGGGTCCCACAGCATGGGCGAGGCCGTCACCTTCTCCAGGGTGATGTCGTGTTCGTGCAGGTGGGCGTAGGGGTTCTTGAGCGCGTTGCGCCGGTCCTTGTAGGCGACCAGGGCGCCGATCGACTCGGGTGCGCCGCTGCGCCGCATGTAGGCGCGGATGTGCGGGGCGAAGAAACCGCCGGCCCCGGCCAGCAGGGGCTGCTGGAAGGGGATCGGCAGGGACAGGCCCCACATGGCGTTCGACTCGGACTGTTTTTCGAAGGCGAGGGTGAGGACGGTGCCGTGGACGCGGGCCGCGACGAGGTTGGCGGCGACGAGCGCGGTGGAGCCGCCGACCGACCCGGCGGTGTGCACACGGAGCATCGGCTTTCCCACGGCTCCGAGCGCGTCTGCGAGGTAGAGCTCCGGCATCATGACGCCCTCGAAGAAGTCGGGCGCCTTGCCGATCACGACGGCATCGATGTCGGCCCAGGTCAGCTCGGCGTCGTCGAGCGCGCGTCGTGCCGCCTCCCGGACCAGTCCGGCGATCGACAGGTCCCGGCGTGCCGCGACGTGCTTGGTCTGGCCGATGCCGACGACGGCCACGGGCTCCCTGCTCATCGGGGATCCCCTTCGAGTACGGCGACCAGGTTCTGCTGCAGGCAGGGGCCGGACGTGGCGTGGGCGAGGGCGCGGTCGGACTCGCCGCGGTGGATGCGGGCGGCGGCCTCTCCGAGGCGGATGAGTCCGGCGGCCATGATCGGGTGGGCGGCGAGCGCGCCGCCGGACGGATTGACGTGGACGCCGTCGCCGAGCCGGAGGGCCTTGCGCAGGACGATCTCCTGCGAGGTGAAGGGCGCGTACAGCTCGGCGGTGTCGACGGGCCGTTCGAAGGCGCCGGCCCGCTCGGCGGCCAGGCGGGTGGAGGGCGAGTCGGTCAGGTCGCGCACGCCGAGGCCGTGGGCCTCGATGCGGTGGTCGATGCCTCGGATCCAGGCGGGGCGTGCGCACAGTTCACGGGCCCGGTCTCCGGCCGCGAGGATCACGGCGGCGGCGCCGTCGCCGATGGGCGGGCAGTCGCCGGTGCGCAGGGGTCGTACGAGGTAGTCGCCCTGCGGCACGGGGCCCTTGAGCTGCGCGTGCGGGTTGGCGGAGGCCGCCTCCCGGTTGCGGGCGGCGACGGCCGCGAGGGCGGGCTCGTCGGTGTCGCCGGCGTCGATGAGGGCCTGTGCCTGGAGGGCGGCGAGCGCCACGGAGTCGGGCCACAGGGGTGCCAGGTAGTACGGGTCGAGCTGGCGGGTCAGGACGTCGCGGACCGGGCCGGGCGAGGACTTGCCGTACGAGTAGACCAGGGCGGTGTCGGCGTCGCCGGTGAGGAGTTTGGTCCAGGCCTCGTACAGGGCCCAGGCGCCGTCCATCTCGACATGGGACTCGGAGATCGGCGGCCAGGCGCCGACGCCGTCGAGGGCGAGGGTGAAGGAGAAGGCGCGGCCGGCGAGGTAGTCGCTGGAGCCGGAGCAGGTGAAGTCGATGTCGGCGGTCTTCAGGCCGGTCCGGTCGAGGACCTCGTGCAGCACCGGCATCAGCATCTCCACCTCGGAGTGCTCCTCGCTGGTGCGCCGGTGGGCGGTCTGGGCGAAGGCGACGACGGCGATCTCGCGGTCCCGCGGTGCGCTCGTCACAGCAGCTCCTTGTAGGTGTCGTAGTCCGCGTCGGGCTCACCCGTAGGCCGGTAGTGGTCGGGGTAGCGGGCGCCCTCCGTCCACACCGGTTCGACCCGCAGCCCCATGCGGACCTCGTCGTAGGGGATGCCGCCGATGCGACCGTGCAGGGCGAGGCCGGCGCCGTCGAGGGCGATGTGGGCGTAGACGTACGGCACCTCGATGTCCAGGTTCTTCGCCTTGATGTTGACGATGCAGAACGTGGTCACCGTGCCGCGCGGCCCCACCTCGACCTGTTCGGCTGTGGCCACCCCACATGTGGGGCACGCGCCCCTCGGCGGGACGTAGACCTTCCGGCAGGACGGGCAGCGCTCGCCGACGGTGCGTCGGCCGCCGAGGGCGTCGATGTAGGCGGTCTGGGCGCGGCCGGGCGAGTAGGTGTAGTCGAGGCGGGCGGCGGCGACGATGCCGGTGACGGGGTTCTCGAACTCGCCCGCGTGGACGGTGACGGTGGAGACCTCGCCGTCGTACGGCTCGAAGCAGGCGATGTCCGTGATGGCACCGGTGCGTTGCCCGGCCCAGCGGACACGGACGCGCATGCCGGTGTGGACGACGTCGGGGCCGGGGGCGTCGAGGGCGTGCAGGAGCGCTGTGTCGGCGCCGTCGAGTCGCACCAGGACCCAGGCGAAGGGCGTGGCCAGCGGTTGGCCCCGACGGGGTTCGTGGTTCCAGGCCCAGGTGGTGACGGTACCCGTGAGACCGACGGGGACGAGGTCGCGGATCTCCTCGGCCGTGACGGGGTCGTACTCGACGGGCGGGACGAGGACGCGGCCGTCGCTCGCCCGTACCCCCAGGACGACGCGTTCGCGCAGGCCGGTCAGGAAGGCGCTCTGGACGGGGCCGAGGGAGCGGGTGAAGGGGAACTCGACGACGAGGGGGGCTTTGAGGACTTCGGGCATGCCACAGGGCTCCTTCGGTCGGGCGCGCGGACGGGAGGGGCGGTCAGGCGCGCTTGTAGACGGGCGGTCGTTTCTCCGCGAAGGCGCGGGCGCCCTCCTTGGCGTCGGCGGTGTCGAACACCGGCCAGCCCCGGGTGAGTTCGGCCGCGAGGCCGTCGGACTCGGTCATCTCCGCGGTCTCGTAGACGGAGGCCTTGACGGCTTCGACGGCCAGCGGGCCGCAGGAGTTGATCTGTTCGGCGATCTCCAGTGCCTTGGCGAGTGCGGTGCCGTCGGGGACGACGTGGCCGACCAGGCCTGTGGCGGCGGCTTCGCGGGCGCTGTAGGGGCGGCCGGTCAGGAGCATCTCCAGGGCGTGGGTGCGCGGGATCTGGCGTTGCAGCCGGACCGTGGAGCCGCCGATGGGGAACAGGCCCCGCTTGACCTCGAACAGGCCGAAGGTCGCCGATTCGCCGGCGACGCGGATGTCGGTGCCCTGGAGCATCTCGGTGCCGCCCGCGACGCAGTACCCCTCGACGGCTGCGATCACCGGTTTTCGGGGGCGGTGATGGCGCAGCATCGCCTTCCAGTGCAGGTCCGGGTCGGCCTTGAGCCGGTCGCGGTACTCCTCGCCGGCCATGCCGTTCCCGGCGAGGGCCTTGAGATCCATGCCGGAGCAGAACGAGCCGCCCGCGCCGGTGAACACGACCGAGCGGACCGAGTCGTCCGCGTCGGCCTCGAGCCAGCCGTCGTAGAGGCCGACGAGCATCGGCAGCGAGAGCGCGTTCCTGGCCTCCGGCCTGTTGAGCGTGAGCACCAGTGTGGCGCCTTCGCGCCGCACGGTGAGGTGTTCCGTCCCACCCATGGCCAACTCCCCTCTCGAAGAACGAGAACAGGTTGCAGTAGGGCGTGAGGCACTTCAAGGGTTTTCTGACAGGTAGTCAGTTTTCTTCGCGCGGACCCTTCACAGTTGGACCGCCCTTTGCTCTGATGACCGGCGAACCGTCCGATGCCAGGCACGTCCCGGGTCAGGAGGAGCGGTGGAGTACAACCTTGCCGACCTGTTCGAGTCGGTCGTCGACGTCGTCCCCGGCCGTGAGGCGCTGGTGTACGCCGACCATCCCGGTACGGGCGCGGAGCGCCGTCTGACGTACGCGGAGCTGGACGCGGCGGCCAACCGCGTCGGTCACCACCTGCTCGACAGCGGGATACGGCCCGGTGAGCACCTGGGCCTCCACCTCTACAACGGGGTGGAGTATCTGCAGACGGTGCTGGGCTGCCTGAAGGCTCGGATCGTCCCCGTCAATGTCAACTATCGCTATGTGGAAGAGGAGTTGGTGTACCTCTACCGGGACGCGGATCTGGTGGCGTTGGTCTTCGACGCCGAGTTCACGGACCGGGTGGCGGCGGCGCGGCCGCGGGCGGCGAAGCTGCGGCATCTGGTCCGGGTGGGGGCGCCGGCGCCGGGGGCCGCCTCGGTGCCGTGTACGGAGTTCGCGGATGCCGAGGCAGGGGGATCGCCTGAGCGCGAGTTCGCGCCGCGGTCTGCCGACGATCAGTTCATCATCTACACCGGCGGTACGACCGGGATGCCCAAGGGAGTGATGTGGCGGCAGGAGGATCTGTTCTTCGCGGGTCTCGGCGGGGGTGCCCCGACCGGTGAGCCGGTGAAGAAGCCGGAGGAGCTGGCCGAGCGTGTCGCGGCAGGCGGGGCCGGGATCACCTTCTTCCCGACGGCTCCGCTGATGCACGGCACCTCCACCCTCACGGCGTTCATCGGGTTCAACTTCGGGCAGCGGGTCGTGATCCACCGCAAGTTCGTGCCCGAGGAGGTGCTGCGGGCCGTGGAGAAGGAGAGGGTCAGCAGCATCTCGCTGGTGGGCGACGCGATGCTGCGGCCGCTGATCGACGCGCTGGGCGGTCCCCTGCGGCACATCGACCGCTCCTCGCTGTTCAGCGTGTCGTCCTCCGGCGCGATCATGTCGGACACGGTGCGCCGGCAGTTCCAGGAACTGGTGCCGAACGCCATGCTGCTGAACAACTTCGGCTCGTCGGAGTCCGGTTTCAACGGCACGGCGACCGAGGACTCGGGCCCCGAGCGGGGCTTCCGGATCCGGGTCCACTCCCGTACGCAGGTCGTGGACCCGGCCACGTACGAGCCCGTGGCGGCCGGTGAGGTGGGGCGGATCGCCCAGTGCGGACATGTGCCGCTCGGCTACTACAACGACCCCGCCAAGACCGCCGGGACCTTCTTCGAGAGGGGCGGCGAGCGGTGGGTGCTGCTCGGCGACATGGCCACGGTCGACGAGGAGGGCGTGGTCACCGTCCTGGGGCGCGGCTCGCAGTGCATCAACACCGGCGGCGAGAAGGTGTACCCGGAGGAGGTCGAGCAGGCCCTCAAGTCCCACCCGGACGTCTACGACGCGCTGGTGGCCGGGGTGCCGGACCCCCAGTGGGGCCACCATGTGGCGGCCGTGGTGCAGCTGCGTGACGGGGCGGCGCGGCCGTCGCTGGAGGACATCCGGGCGCATTGCCGTGACCGGCTCGCCGGCTACAAGATCCCGCGCCAGCTGGTGATCACGGAGTCGGTCCAGCGGTCGCCGAGCGGCAAGGCGGACTACCGGTGGGCGCGAGACGTGGCGGTGGCGGCGGACGAGTGATTCTCCGGCCTGTCGATTGAACCTAAGGTGACCTGCGGACGTACTGGTGGTGGCAGGCTCGGTTCACCGGGCTCTGTTTGCCATGCCTAGCAAGACCGCACGGAAGGACCCCCGGGTGTCGCTCTTCACTCGCTCCCGTCAGCAGTCGGACTCGAACGGGGACGGGGCGGAACCGGATGACGATGCCGGTGGGAAGGGGTCGGGGGCGGACGGAGTCGGAGCCGCGGCGGATCCGGACAAGGACACCGGGGCGACGGCCCCCGAGCCCGACAGCGACACGGGCACCGGCACCGGCACCGGCACGGCCGATATCGACGGCGATACCGACAGGACGGAGTCCGATGCCGGTGCGGTCGAGGTGGAAGCGGGCGGTGGGGCCGATGGCACAGCCCCCGCGCGGAAAGTAGACACCGACGCTGTTCCTGATGAGGCGCCTGGCGCGGCAAAGGCCGGCTGGTTCGGATGGCGGCGGCGCTACCCCCGCACCGCACGCGGCGTCAGCGTCGGGACGACCGTCCTGGCCGGTGCGCTCGTGTTCTTCGCGCTCCTCGTGCCCAACCAGACGGAGAAGGTCGAGTTCGCCTCGTTCGTCCGCATTCCCGCTGAGGGCGTGCTGCTCGCGGGCCTGCTGCTCGCGCTGCCGTCGCGGGCCCGGCGGTTCGCGGCGATCGTCTCGGGTGCGTTCCTCGGGCTGGTCACCATCCTGAAGTTCGTCGACATGGGCTTCTACCAGGTGCTGGCCCGGCCCTTCGATCTGGTCCTGGACTGGATACTGATCGAGAACGCGACGGACTTCCTGAGGGAGACGTTCGGCCGTACCGGCCAGGTACTGGCCGTGGTCGGTGTGATCGTCCTGTTCATCGCGGTGCTGGTCCTCACGACGCTGGCCATGGTGCGGCTGACGAACCTGATGGTGAGCCACCGTCCCGTCGCCGCCCGTACGACACTGATCCTCGGCACGGCGTGGATCACCGCCATGACGCTGGGCGTGCAGATCGGCAGCGTGCCGTTCGCCACCAAGGGCAACGCCGAGTTCATCGGCAACCGGGTGGAGCAGGTGCAAGCGGGCCTGGCGGACGCGCGGGTGTTCCGGAAGCAGGCCGCCGTGGACGCCTTCGCGAAGACGCCGCCCGACCAGTTGCTCACGGGGCTGCGGGGCAAGGACGTGCTGTTCACGTTCATCGAGAGCTACGGCCGGGTCGCGATCGACGACCCGGCGATGGCGCCCCGGATCGACTCGGTGCTCAAGGAGGGCACCGGCTCGCTGAAGGCGGCCGGGTTCGAGTCGCGCAGCGGCTGGCTGCAGTCGCCGGTGACGGGCGCGGGCAGCTGGCTCGCCCACTCGACGTTCCTGTCCGGGCTGTGGATCAAGAACCAGCAGCGGTACCGCAGCCTGACCACCAGTGACCGTATGACGCTGACCAACTACTTCGGCAAGACGAAGGCCTGGCGGACCGTCGGCGTGGTGCCCGGGGTGCGCCGGGCCTGGCCGGAGGGGAAGTACTTCGGCCTGAACCACATCTACGACTCCGAGCACCTCGGCTATCACGGCCCGTACTTCAGCTGGACGCCCGTGCCCGACCAGTTCAGCATGGAGGCCTTCCAGCGCCTGGAGCACGGCAAGAAGGACCGTGAGCCGATCATGGCGGAGATCATCCTCGCCTCCAGCCACAACCCGTGGTCGCCCATCGCGCGGATGATCGACTGGGAGGACCTCGGCGACGGCTCGGTGTTCCACCAGATCAAGAAGGAGGGCACCAACCCGACGGAGGTCTGGAAGGACCCGGAGAAGGTGCGCACCGAGTACCGGAAGGCCATCGAGTACTCGATCCGGAGCATCACCGAGTGGCTCGAGCGCTACGGCGACGAGAACACGGTCCTCGTCTTCCTGGGCGACCACCAGCCGGTGCCGACCGTCACCGCCGGGGACACCGGCAAGGACGTGCCGATCACCATCGTCGCCAAGGACAAGAAGGTCCTGGACCGGGTCGCCGACTGGGGCTGGACCGACGGCCTCAAGCCCGCGGAGAACGCGCCCCGGTGGGGCATGGACAAGTTCCGCGACCGCTTCATGACGGCGTACGGTCCGCAGGGCTGAGGAACTCCTCGACGGCCGCGAGGAACTCCCCGGGCCGAACCTCGTGCACGAGATGCCCGGCGTCGATGGTGACGCGCCGGGCATCGGGAAGCAGATCGGCCAGGGCGGCGATCTGCTCCTGAGGGATGGGACTGGTGGGCCCGCCACCGATCAACAGCGTGGGCATGGTGATCCGCCCCATGTGGTCCCACCACACAGGATCCGGGGCGTTGCGCTGCCGGTCGGTGGCGAGAATCATCGCCCAGTCGTACGGCAGGTCCCCGCCGGGACGTTCGGCGAGCGGTCGCGGCGGGTCCAGGGGAAACGGCGCGGGTACGTCCTCCAGCACAAGGCGCCGCACGAGGTGCGGGCTGTGCTGGGCGAGCAGGCAGGCGACGGCGCCGCCGAGCGAGTGGCCCACGAGATCGGCGCGGGCGATGCCGAGGGCGGTGAGGAAGGCGTGTACGTCGTCGCGCATGGTCTCGTAGGCGTAGTCGCCGGGCCAGTCGCTGCGGCCGTGCCCGCGAAGGTCCGGGGCGTAGACCCGGCGGGGCCCGGCGGCCAGTGCGGGGGCGGTCTCGGACCAGTCGGCACCGTCGGCCCCGCGGGCATGGAGGAGCAGGACGGGCGGCGCGTCCTGCGGTCCCCAGGCTCGGTACGCCAGGGTGATGCCGTTCGCCCGTACGGTACGCCGCTCTGTGTCCATGCCGGGAACGGTAGCCACGGGTGGTCGGAAGGCAGGGCCCCCTCTGCCGACAGCAGAAGGAGGCCTCACTCCCCTCCGGCGAAGAAGGCGGCCACGCGGCGCACGAACCATTCCGGGTCGTCCAGCCACGGGTAGTGCCCCGCCCCCGGCTGCACCGCGAACTCGGCGGCCGGGAAGACCTCGGCGGCGCGCCGGGCGAGGCCGGGACGCGGGCCGCCGTCGACTTCTCCGGCCAGGACGAGCACCGGGGCGGTGACGCGGGCGAGCGCGGTCCGGGTCGCGTCCGGGTCATAGGCGCCGTCCGCACCATAGAGCTCCCCCGCGTCGTCGTTGGTCTCGTCCTCCTCCCGGCCGGCGTGGGCCCGGGCGGCGTAGTCCCAGCGTCCGTAGAAGAACGGGAGGAACACGGGGTCGAAGTCCGCGGTGCCGGTCAGCCAGGCCTCGAACGCCGGGAAGGCGTCGGTGAACCAGGGCTCCGGCTCGCGCAGCCGGGCCGCCGCCAGCCGGTCCTCGGCCGTGGCCGGCAGGCCCAGCGCCCAAGGAGTGGCGGTGACCAGGGCCAGCCGTCCCAAGCGCTCCGGACAGCGCGCCGCGTAGAGCATGGCGAGACTCCCGCCCGCCGAGTGCGCCAGCACGTCCATCCGCTCCAGGCCCAGGTGGCGCCGCAACGCCTCGACGTCGTCCACGAGCCGGTCGCAGCGGTACGTCGCGGGATCCGCCGGGATCTCGGACCGGCCCGTGCCGCGCAGGTCGAGCAGGACCAACTGCCGGTGGGCGTCGAGGCCGCCCAGGTTCCCGAGGTACGCGGAGGCCCGCATGGGGCCGCCGGGCAACACGACGAGCGGCTCGCCCTCGCCACGGATGTGGCAGGCGAGTCGGGTCCCGTCCGGGGCGCTGAAGATCGGCATGCGGTCGATCCTCAGGCTCGACGCCACTGGGGCGCAACCGGGTTCTGCCGGGGGTACGACGTCACCCTTCTGACGCCGCCGACCCCGGCCCGCCGCCTCCGAGGTCCTTCCTGAGCTCCCGCTTGAGGATCTTCCCGCTGGCGTTGCGCGGGAGTCCGTCCACGAAGACCACGCGCTTCGGGGCCTTGAAGGGGGTGAGCTTCTCGCGGACGTGGGCGATCAGTTCCGCCTCCGTGACCTCGCCGCGCGGGACGACGACGGCAGTGACGGCCTCGATCCAGCGTTCGTCGGGGAGGCCGACGACCGCGGCCTCGGCGACCTGGGCGTGGGTGTACAGGGCGTCCTCGACCTGGCGTGAAGCGACCAGGACACCCCCGGAGTTGATGACGTCCTTCACCCGGTCGACGATCGTGAAGTAGCCGTGCGCGTCACGGACCGCGAGGTCGCCGGAGCGGAACCAGCCGTCGCGGAAGGCCTCGGCGGTCTCCTCGGGCTTGTCCCAATAGCCCTCGCACAGTTGCGGGGAGCGGTAGACGATCTCGCCGGGGGTGCCGTCGGGTACGGCCTCGCCGTCCTCGTCCACCACGCGGGCGTCGACGAACAGCACGGGACGGCCGCAGGAGTCCATGCGGCCCTTGTGCTCCTCGGGGGCGAGGACCGTTGCGAGGGGGCCGATCTCGCTCTGGCCGAAGCAGTTGTAGAAGGCGAGCTTGGGGAGGCGTTCCTTCAGCCGTTCCAGTACGGGGACCGGCATGATCGACGCCCCGTAGTAGGCCTTGCGCAGGCCGCTCAGGTCGCGGGTGGCGAAGTCGGGGCGGTTGGACAGGGCGATCCAGACGGTGGGCGGGGCGAACAGGCTGTCCACGCGGCCCGCTTCGACCAGGTCGAGGATCCGGTCGCCGTCGGGCGCGTCGAGGACGAGGTTCGTCGCGCCGACCGCGAGGTACGGCAGCAGGAAGACGTGCATCTGCGCCGAGTGGTACAGGGGCAGCGAGTGCGCGGGGCGGTCCCCCGCGCTGAGGTCGAGGGCCGAGATGGCGCTCAGGTACTCGTGCACCAGAGCCCGGTGCGTCATCATCGCGCCCTTGGGCAGCGCGGTCGTCCCGGAGGTGTACAGCAGTTGCACGAGGTCCTCGGGGCGCGGCTCGGGGCCGTCGTACACGGGCGCCTCGGCCAGCCGCGCGAGCAGCGAGTCGTCGGCGTCGCGCAGGGGCGCTGTGCGTACGCCGTCGGGGAGCCGGCCGGCGAGGACCGGGTCGGCGAGGACCAGGGAGCTGCCGGACTGGCCGACGATGTAGGCGAGGTCGTCGCCGGTGAGGTTCTGGTTGACGGGTACGTGCACCAGGCCCGCTCGGGCGCAGGCCAGGAAGGCGATCAGGTAGGCGTCGGAGTTGTGGCCGTAGGCGCCGACCCGGTCCCCGGGGGACAGGCCCTGGTCGAGGAGGACGCTCGCCGCGCGGGAGACGGCGGTGTCGAGTTCGTCGTAGGTCCAGGTGCGCTCGCCGTACTCCACCGCGACGCGCGCCGGTGTGCGCCGGGCGCTACGTCGTAGGACTCCGTCGACCGTGCTGCCGTGTCCGGGCGTTGTCATGACAAGTGATCCTCGGTCGGCCGCCCGGGGAGGTCAAGGACCGACCGGATCAACCCTGCCGTCGCCAGCGGCGTCCGCTGTGATGGTACTGACATGTGAACCAACAACATTTGTACGCTCAAGTCTCCTTTCCCTCAACGATGTTGGAGGGCACCATGCGCAACCGCCTGAGACGCCTCGTTCTCGGGGCCACGGCGCTGTTCACGGCCGCGTCCGCGTTACCCGCGGCCGCCGCCCCGGGCCAGGGGCGAGCGGAGCAGCACCCTTCGCGTGACGGCCTGTCCGCCGTCATCCGCTACACCGAGTACGGCATCCCGCACATCCTCGCGAAGAACTACGCCGACCTGGGCTTCGGCACGGGCTGGGCGCAGGCCGCCGACGAGGTCTGCACGCTCGCCGACGGGTTCGTGACCCTGCGGGGCGAGCGCTCCCGGCACTTCGGCGCCGACACGGCCGCCGACGGCGCTCTCTCCGGGGCCAGGACGAACCTCGCCAGTGATCTGTACTTCCGCGGGGTCCGGGAGAGGCGCAGCGTGGAGAAGGTGCTCGCCGAGCCCGCTCCCATGGGCCCCAGCCGCGACGCCCGGGGCATGATGCGGGGCTGGGCGGCCGGGTACAACGCCTGGCTGAAGAAGAACAAGATCACGGATCCCGCCTGTGCGGGCGCCTCCTGGATCCGGCCGGTCACCGAGCTCGACGTGGCCGCCCGCTCGCTCGCCATCGCCTCGATCTCCGGCGAGGGGCGCTTCGTGGACACGATCACGACCGCTAAGCCCCCGACCGCCGGGAGCGGCTCCTCTCCCCGCAAGCCGGACGCCAAGGCCGTGGCGAAGGCGGCGGACGAGCTGTGGGGCGACCCCGGCATGGGCTCCAACGCGGTCGCGTTCCGCGGCGACACGACGGCGAACGGCAGCGGTCTGCTGCTGGGCAACCCGCACTACCCCTGGGAGGGCGGGCGCCGGTTCTGGCAGTCGCAGCAGACGATCCCCGGCGAGCTGAACGTCTCCGGCGGCTCCCTGCTCGGCACCCCGGCGATCTCCATCGGGTTCAACGCCAATGTGGCGTGGAGTCACACCGTCTCGACCGGCGTCCCGGCCAACCTCCACCGGCTGACGCTGGATCCGGCCGATCCCACGACCTACCTCGTGGACGGCAAGCCGGAGCGGATGAGGAAGCGGACCGTGACGGTCGCGGTGAAGGACGGCGCGCCGGTGACCCGCACCCAGTGGTGGACCCGCTACGGCCCCGTCGTCACCTCGCTGAGCTCTCAGGTCCCGCTGCCGTGGACCAGCACGACGGCGTACGCCCTGTACGACCCGAACGCCGCGAACCTCCGTTTCGCCGACACCTCGCTCGGCTTCAGCAAGGCGAAGAGCACCGACGACGTCCTCGCGTCGCTCGCGCGGCACCAGGGCATCCCGTGGGTGAACACGATCGCCGCCGACCGGGCGGGACACTCCCTCTACACCCAGTCCCAGGTACTCCCCCGCATCACCGACGGGCTGGCCGAGCGCTGCTCGACGGAGCTCGGCAGGACCACGTATCCGGCGTCCGGTATCGCGATCCTCGACGGCTCGCGCGGCGACTGTGCCCTCGGCAGCGACCCCGACGCCGTGGGGCCGGGCATCTTCGGCCCGGCGAGGATGCCGACGCTCAAGGACGCGCCGTACGTGGAGAACTCGAACGGCACCGCGTGGATGACCAACGCCGACCGGCCGATCACCGGGTACGAGCGGGTCTTCGGCACGGTGGGCACGCAGCTCGGCCTGCGCACGCGCGGCGGGATCGAGGACGTGGCGGCGATGGCGGACAAGGGCCGTCTGACCGTACGCGACCTGCAGCGGCAGCAGTTCGCCAACCGGGTGCCGGCGGGTGATCTCGCCGCCGGGGACGTGGCACGGGCGTGCGCCGCACTGCCCGGCGGTACGGCGACCGGCAGTGACGGCAAGCCCGTCGACGTGTCGGAGGCCTGCGGGGTGCTGAAGGCGTGGGACCGCACCATGGACACCGGGAGCCGGGGCGCGCTGCTCTTCGACCGGTTCTGGCGGAGGCTGGAACAGGCGGTGCCGCCGGGCCAGTTGTGGAAGGTGCCCTTCTCGGCTGCCGACCCGGTACGTACCCCGAACACGCTGAACACGGACGCTCCCGGCCTCGCCACCGCGCTCGCCGACACGGTGACGGAACTGCGGGCCGCGGGCATCGCGCCCGACGCGCCGCTCGGCGCACACCAGTTCGTCGTCCGTGACGGCGAGCGCCTTCCGGTGCCGGGCGGCGCGGGGCAGCTCGGCGTGTGGAACGTGATCCAGCCGACGTGGGACGCGGCCGGCGGTGGCTACACGGAGGTGCCGTTCGGCTCCAGCCACCTCCAGGCGGTGGGCTGGGACGGCGGTCGCTGTCCGGTGGCCCGCACCCTCCTGACCTACTCCCAGTCGTCGAACCCCGAGTCGCCGCACTTCGCCGATCAGACGCGGCTGTTCTCCGGTGAGAAGTGGGTGACGTCGCGCTTCTGCGAGAAGGACATCCTGTCCTCGCCGAAGCTGAAGGTCGTCCGGGTGCACGAGCGGCGCTGACCGTGCCGGTGGGGTGCCGCTCCAGGGCGGCACCCCGTTCATCCCGCCCGGCGGCCGTACATCATCCGGCGCAGCACCGTTTCGGCGGGGCCCCGGCGGCCGGCGCGTTCCAGGGCGTACGCTCCGGCCACCGTGACCAGCCAGACGGCGAACGCGAAGAGCGCCATGGTGGCACTGCCCAGATGCTCGCCGAGGCCGAGTCCCCAGGCGGCCAGCACCGGGGCGAAGAGCAGCGAGTGGGCGAGGTAGCAGGACAGGGACCGCTTCCCGACGGAGGTCACCGCGGCCACCGCCGTCGCTCCGCGCCGGGGCCCGCGGGTGGTCCACCAGTGTGCGAAGAGGGCGACGGCCGCGACATAGCCGAGGCCCGCGGCGTTGCCGGTGATGTCGCGGAGCACCGTGAGCGCTCCGGACTCGCTCTGCATGTCGTCCGGCACGTGCAGGACGCCGATGTGGGCGAGTGCGGCGGGGAGCGCTCCGAGCCAGCCGACCGCGATGCCGAGCACCGCCGTCAGGCGCAGCGGCGTGCGGTGGCGGCCCGGTTCCTCCAGGATGCGGCGGCGCGCGGTCCAGAAGCCGAGCAGGAAGAGGATGTATCCGCCGCCGACGAGGGTCAGCGGGGCGGCGACGAAAGTGACGAACAGGCCGGTCTGGAGTCGGGTGCCCGCCGCGGTGAGCCAGTTCTCCTCCTGCGATGCGTACGCCTTGAAGCCCGGGTCGGCCCCGGCATCGCCGAACGTGCCCAGCTCGCCCCGGAGCAGGGCCGAGAGGACGGGCCCGGCCGAGACGAGCAGGATCAGGGCGACCCCGATCCGGATCCACCACTTCAGGGCCCGTTCGCCGCGCCGCAGGAAGGCCAGGCCGAGGACGAGGCTCAGGACTCCGTAGAAGCCGACGATGTCCCCCGCCATCAGCAGGGTTGCGTGCGTCAGGCCGATGACGATCAGCCAGAGGCTGCGCCTGCGCAGGATTCTCGCGGCGTCGCGCGGGTCGGTGCCGGCGGCGGTCTGACGGAGGTAGAGCTGCGTCATGCCGTAGCCGAAGAGGAACGCGAAGAGCGGATAGACCCGCAGGTCGAGCACGATGATCATCGTGAACTGCACGGCGTGGTCCAGCCACGAGCCGTCCGCGGGCTGCCATCCGGAGGGCCCGCGCCGGGCCGCCCAGAGGTGGAAGGCGGTGTTGGACAGCACGATGCCCAGCAGCATGATCCCGCGGGCGAGATCGGGGGCGAGGGCCCGCTCGCCGGGCCGTACGGCGCCCCGCCTCAGCGGTTCCTCTTCGGTCGCGATCGTCATGTCGTCAAGCTAGGGAAGCGGGGCCCGGCGGGACATCGGCCGGAGGGCGAGCGCCCTCCGACCAAAGGATGACGTCTGTGCGACCAAAGCCGCTGCGTCACCTCACACCGGTCGGTTCCGGCCCTCCCAGTACGGCTCCCGCAGCCGCCGCTTGTACAGCTTGCCGTTGGGATCGCGGGGCATCTCGGTGATGAAGTCGACGCTCCTGGGCCGCTTGTATCCGGCGAGCCGGTGGGTGCAGTGGTCGAGGAGGTCGGCCGCGAGGGCGGGTCCGGGCCGGTGTCCGGGGGCCGGTTCGACGACGGCCTTGACCTCCTCGCCCCAGTCGTCGTGCGGGATGCCGAAGACGGCGGCGTCCGCGACGGCGGGGTGGGCGAGCAGGGCCGACTCGATCTCGGCCGGGTAGATGTTGACGCCGCCGGAGATGATCAGGTCGATCTTGCGGTCGCGCAGGAAGAGATAGCCGTCCTCGTCGAGGTGGCCGAGGTCGCCGACGGTGAAGAAGTCGCCGATGCGGTTCTTGCGGGTCTTGGCCTCGTCCTTGTGGTACGAGAAGCCGCCGGTGTTCATCTTCATGTAGACGGTGCCGAGTTCGCCGGGCGGCAGCGGGTTGCCGTCGTCGTCGAAGATCGCGAGTTCGCTGATGGGCCAGGCCTTGCCGACGGTGCCGGGCTTCTTCAGCCAGTCCTCGGCGGTGGCGAAGGCGCCGCCGCCCTCGCTGGCCGCGTAGTACTCCTCCACACAGGGGCCCCACCAGTCGAGCATGGCCCGTTTCACGTGGTCGGGGCAGGGCGCGGCGCCGTGGATGGCGTGCCGCATGGCGGAGACGTCGTAGCGGTCCTTCTCCTCGTCGGGGAGGGCCAGCAGGCGGTGGAACTGGGTGGGGACCATATGGGTGTGGGTGCAGCGGTGGCCGTCGATGAGGCGGAGCATCTCCCGGGGCGTCCACTTGTCCATCAGGACCAGCCGGTGGCCGATGTGCAGGGACGCTCCGGCGAACTGCAGGACGGCAGTGTGGTAGAGCGGCGAGCACACCAGGTGCACGTTGTCGTCGAACGGCCGGATGCCGAAGATGCCGAGGAAACCGCCGAGGTAGGCCTCCTCGGGCGGCTTGCCCGGCAGGGGGCGGCGGATGCCGCGGGGGCGGCCGGTGGTGCCCGAGGTGTAGTTCATGACCCAGCCGAGGGTGCGGTCGGCGGGCGCCGACTCGGGCTGTCCGTCGAGGAGTTCGGCGTACGGCCGGAAGCCCTCGACCGTGCCGACGGCGTACCGGTGAGTGGCCGGGAGGCCGGCCTCGTCGGCGGCGTCGCGTGCCGCGTCGGCGAAGCGCTCGTGGGCGAGGAGGACCCGGGCTCCGGAGTCGGAGACGATCCACGCGATCTCCGGTCCGACCAGGTGGTGGTTGACCGGGACGAGGTAGAACCCGGCCTGGCTGGCGGCCAGATAGGCGGTCAGGAACTCGACGCCGTTGGGCAGGACCACGGCGAAGGTGTCGCCGCGTTCGAGTCCGGCGGCACGCAGGCCGTGCACGAGCCGGTTGGCGGCGGCGTGCAGGCGTCCGGCGGTCCACTCCTCGCCGTCGGGCGCGACGAGCACCGGGCGGTCGGGGTCCTGTGTGGCCTGGGCCCAGAAGCCCACTGCGGGTGTGCTCACGACTGGCCGCTCCTTCCGGCGATGCGGTTGACGCGGTCCACGGCCTGTTCGAAGCCGCGGGTGAGGTCGTCGAAGACGGCCTGGACGCTGCGTTCGCTGTTCATCCGGCCGACGATCTGCCCGACCGGGGTGCCCAGCAGAGGTTCGACCTCGTGCTTCTGGATGCGCGAGACGGCCTCGGCGACGAGCAGGCCCTGCAGCGGCATGGGCAGGGTGCCGGGCCCGGCCGGGTCGTCCCAGGCGTCGGTCCACTCGGTGCGCAGCTGGCGTGCGGGCTTGCCGGTCAGGGCGCGGGAGCGGACGGTGTCGCCGGAGCCGGCCGCGAGCAGTTTGCGGGTCAGGGCGGGCGAGTGGAGGTCCGCTTCCGTGGTGGTCAGCCATAGGGAGCCCAGCCACACACCCTGAGCCCCGAGGCTGAGTGCCGCGGCCACTTGTTGTCCGCTGCCGATGCCGCCGGCGGCCAGCACGGGCAGCGGGGCGACCGCGTCGACGACCTCGGGCGTGAGCACCATGGAGGCGATCTCACCGGTGTGGCCGCCGGCCTCGTAGCCCTGCGCCACGACGATGTCGATCCCGGCGTCCTGGTGCTTGCGGGCGTGCCGGGCACTGCCCGCGAGCGCGGCGACGAGCACGTCCTGGTCGTGGGCGCGGGCGATGACGTCGGCGGGCGGGGAGCCGAGGGCGTTGGCGAGGAGCCTGATCGGGTAGTCGAAGGCGACGTCGAGCTGGCTGCGGGCGACCTGCTCCATCCAGCCGGTGATGCGCCATCCGGACACCTCGCCCTCGGCGAGTTCGGGCACGCCGTGCTTGGCGAGGGTGTCCAGGACGAACTGCCGGTGCCCCTCGGGGATCATCGCCTCGACCTCGGCTTCGGTCACACCCTCGACCTTCTTCGCCGGCATCACGACGTCCAGGCCGTACGGGCGGCCGTCCACGTGCGCCTCGATCCAGTCCAGGTCGCGTTTGAGCTCGTCGGGGGCGGTGTAGCGGACCGCGCCGAGCACGCCGAAGCCGCCGGCCCGGCTGATGGCCGCGGCGACGGCGGGGAACGGCGTGAAGCCGAAGACGGCGTGCTCGACTCCCAGTTTCTGGCTCAGCTCCGTCTGCATGGGCGCAGGATGCCGGAGTCCTCCGGAGGACGGAAGGGGTTTTCTGATACACCGTCAGATTCTCGGTCAGATTCATGAGGGCGTGCGGCGGACATACTTTCGGGGACATGCGAGACGGTTGAGGCGAAGGGGTGTGCGGTGACCGAGGGAGCGGCAGACAGAGCGGCGACCGCTGAACCGACCCGGCGGCAACTGGGCGGACGGGCCCTGGCCTTGGGCGGTGCGCTCGCCCTCGCCTCCTTGCCCGCGGGGCCCGCCGCGGCCGCCCCGGAGACACGTCACCACCCCACCCTGCGGCACGGCTCGGCCGCACGCGCCGGACTGCTCTCCTCCCACCTTCGCCGGCTCGTCACCGACGCCGAGGCGTTCCTCGGCCCCTCCCCCGCGCACCCCTGGTACGCGGGCGCCGTCCTGCTCGCCGGACGGGGCGGCACCGTCGCCCTGCACCGCCCCATCGGCATGGCGGTGCGCTACGAGGCCTACGACGAGAAGAACGACACCGGTGTGGAGTTCCCGCGGGACCAGCAGATCCCCATGGCCGAGGACACCGTCTTCGACCTGGCGTCGGTGTCGAAGCTGTTCACCTCGATCCTCGCCGTGCAGCAGATCGAGCGGGGCAGGCTGGAGCTGGAGGGCAAGGTCGCCTCGTACCTGCCGGACTTCGGACGCGCGGGCAAACAGGACATCACGATCCGTCAGCTCCTCACGCACACCTCCGGTTTCCGCGCCTGGATCCCGCTGTACAAGGCGCCGACCTACGAGGAGAAACTCCAGCTCATCTGGAACGAGAAACCGGTGAGCGCGCCGGGCACGGCGTATCTGTACTCGGACCTGAACCTCGTCTCGCTCCAACTCGTGCTGGAAGGGATCACGGGCCGCCCCCTGGACACCCTCCTGCGGGACGAGATCACCGCGCCGCTCGGCATGCGCCGCACCCGCTACAACCCGCCCGCCTCCTGGCGGCCGAGGATCGCCGCCACGGAGGACGCACGCCCTCCGTGGTCCGGCCTCGACCGGGGCCTGGTGTGGGGCGAGGTGCACGACGAGAACGCCTTCAGCCTGGGCGGGGTCGCGGGCCACGCGGGTGTGTTCTCCGACGCGTGGGATCTCGCGGTCCTCGGCCGTACGCTGCTCAACGGCGGTGTCTACGGGCGGGCGCGGATCCTGACGCCGGAGTCGGTGGAGCTGATGTTCACGGACTTCAACACCGCCTTCCCCGGCGACGAACACGGCCTCGGCTTCGAGCTCTACCAGCACTGGTACATGGGCGCGATGGCCACGCCGCGCACCGCCGGGCACACCGGCTTCACGGGCACCTCGCTGGTGCTCGACCCGACGACCGACTCCTTCCTCGTCGTGCTCGGCAACTCCGTGCATCCGGTACGGAGTTGGCGTTCCGGGTCCGCCCCTCGGGTCGCCGCCGCGAACAACCTGGCACGGGCCGTGCCGGTCCGGCCGGTGCGAGGACGCGGCGCCTGGTTCTCCGGGATGGCGGTCTCCTCGACGGCGACGCTCGCTCTCCCCGCGCTCGACACGTCCGCCGGCGGGGCGCGGCTGCGCTGCGCGCTGTGGTGGGACACCGAGCCGAAGGCCGACGCCCTGGTCCTGGAGGCCACGACCGACGGTGGCACGACCTGGCAGGCGGTGCCCTTCACGACGTCCCGCCGGGGCGAGGATCCCCGGCAGCATCCGTCGGGCTCGGTCACCGGCTGGTCCGGCCGCGTCTGGCACCGGCTCACCGCGGATGTCCCCGCCGCGCGGGGACTCGCCCTGCGCTGGCGGTACGCGACGGACCGCCTGTACGTCGGGCGTGGTTGCTACGTGGACGGACTCCGGGTCGAGACGGCGGGCGGCGTCCTGTTCGACGAGACCCGCCCGGCGGACGCGTCGCGCCTTCAGGCGGTCGGGTGGACGCAGTCGGCGGACTGAGGGGTCACCGGGGGTCGTCCTCCAGTACCGCCATCGCCGCGTTGTGCCCGGGCACCCCGCTCACTCCGCCGCCGCGCACCGCTCCGGCACCGCACAGCAGCACATTGGCGTGGCCGGTCTCCACGCCCCAGCGGCCGGTGCCGTCCTGGGCCCAGGGCCAGCTCAGCTCGCGGTGGAAGATGTTGCCGCCGGGCAGGCCGAGGTCCCGCTCCAGGTCGAGCGGGGTCCTGGCCTCGATGCAGGGCCGTCCGTCCGCGTCGGTGGCCAGACAGTCGGCGAGCGGTTCGGCCAGGTGTGCGTCGAGCTGGGCGAGGGTCGACTTCAGCAGCTCTTCGCGTACGGCGTCGTTGTCCCGTTCGAACAGACGGGCCGGGGTGTGCAGACCGAAGAGGGTGAGCGTCTGGTAGCCCTGCTCGGCCAGGTCGGGCCCGAGGATGGTCGGGTCGGTGAGCGAGTGGCAGTAGATCTCGGAGGGCGGCGCGGCGGGCAGGTCACCGGCGGCGGCCTGGGCGTGGGCGGTGGCCAGTTGGCCGTAGCCCTCGGCGATGTGGAAGGTGCCGGCGAACGCCTCGCGCGGGTCGACGGCGCTGTCCCGCAGCAGCGGCAGCCGCTTGAGCAGCATGTTCACCTTCAGCTGGGCGCCCTCGGCGGGAACCGGGGGTGTGTCGCCGGTCAGTTCCGCCAGGGCCTGCGGGGAGGCGTTCACCAGGACGTGCCGGGCGGCGACGGTGCCCTCGGTCTCGGACGTCCGGTAGGTGACCTCGGCGGTTCGGCCGTCCGTGGCGATGTGCAGCGCCTCGTGGCCGGTGGCGATGACTGCGCCGGCGGCGCGTGCCGCATCGGCGAGTGCGTCGGTGAGGGCGCCCATGCCGCCGACCGGGACGTCCCAGTCGCCGGTGCCGCCACCGATCACGTGGTAGAGGAAGCAACGGTTCTGCTTGAGCGAGGGGTCGTGGGCGTCGGAGAACGTGCCGATGAGCGCGTCGGTGAGGACCACGCCGCGCACCAGGTCGTCCGCGAAGCGCTCCTCGACGGCGACACCGATCGGCTCCTCGAACAGCGTCCGCCAGGCCTGCTCGTCGTCTAGCCGGTCGCGGAGTTCCGCCCGTGTGGGCAGCGGCTCGGTGAGGGTCGGGAAGACCCGCTGGGCGACGCGGCCGGTCATGCCGTAGAACTCCTGCCAGGCCTCGTACTCGCGGTCCGAGCCCGTGAGGCGGGCGAAGGCCTCCTTGGTCCGACGTTCGCCACCGCCGACGAGCAGCCCGGTGGGCCGGCCGTCACGCTCGGCGGGCGTGTAGGACGAGACGGTGCGGGTGCGGACGCGGAAGTCGAGGCCCAGGTCCCGGACGATCTTCTTCGGCAGCAGGCTGACCAGATACGAGTAGCGCGACAGCCGGGCGTCGACCCCGGCGAACGGCCGGGTGGACACCGCCGCGCCCCCGGTGTGGTCCAACTGCTCCAGAACCAGCACGGAGCGGCCGGCCCGGGCCAGATAGGCGGCGGCGACCAGGCCATTGTGGCCACCGCCGACGATAACGGCGTCGTACGTCCGGTGTGCGCGGGGTCCCTCGGGTGCGGTCATGGTTCTTCGTAACACGGGGTGATCCGGCTCGGCCAGACGACGACGGCCGAGCCTCCAGGTGGAGGTGTCGAGGTGGGCGGCGGGTTCTTTGCTCGTCGGCGTCGGGTCGGGCGACGGGCTCCTCCATCGTCGGCACCAGTCCGGGGCGGCGCGCTCATCGGCCATCGGCGCGATCCGCGCGGCGGGCCCTGCGGTCGTGGCGTCGGTCCGGCGAACAGACCCTCCGCTCGTCGACATCGGGCCGGGCGACGCGATCTCGGGTGCAGGTGTCTAGGCATGCGGTCGGCCCGGCCCGCAGCAGTCGGTGTTCAGGCGTCGGCTCCGGTCGTGTGCGGTCGCCGCGCACGGGCCGGTTCCCGGGCGTCGGCCGACCGGCTTTCCGGGCTGCCCGACCCGGTTGCGCCGTGTGTCACCGCCCAGCCGACGCCCGCTGCTCCCGCAGGGCCGCCACCTGGCGGTAGAGCGCCACGGCTTCGGCACCGCGGCCCAGTTGCTGCAGGCAGTGTGCCTCGTCGTTGCGGCTGGCGAGGGTGTCGGGGTGGTCCGCGCCGAGGACGCGTTCGCGGGCGGCGGCGACGCGCCGGTACTCGGTGAGCGCGTCGGCCCAGCGGGCCAGCCAGCCCAGGCCGACGGCGACCTCACGGAGGCTGACCAGGGTGTCCGGGTGGTCCGGGCCGAGGACCCGCTCGCGGACGGCGGCGACGTCCCGGGACTCGGCGAGGGCCTGCTCCCAGCGGCCCAGCCGTCCGAGGTTGACGCAGCGGCCGTGGCGGGCGCGCAGGGTCTCGGGATGGGTGGGGCCCTGGACGCGAGTGCGGTCCTCGGCCAGGTCGCGGTAGAGGTCCAGGGCCTCCGCGCTGCGGCCGAGGCGGCCCAGGCTGATGCCGATCTCGTGCCGGGCGGCGAGCGTGTCCGGGTGGTCGGCGCCGAGGGCCCGGGCGCGAGCCCCGGCGACCTCACGGTAGGTCTCCAGGGCTTCGGCCCAGCGACCCAACTGTCCCAAGGCGTAGGCGACTTCGTACCGGGTGACGAGGGTGTCGGGATGGTCCGGGCCGAGCACCCGTGCGCGGGCTGCGGCGACCTCGCGGGCCATGCGGTAGGAGTCCTCCAGGCGGCCGAGGCGGCTGAGGTTGAAGGCCAGGTTGTGCCGGCAACGCAGGGTGTCGGGGTGGTCGGGCCCCATCGTGCGCTCCCGGGCGGTGAGCACCGAGGTGTACACCCGGTGGGCGTCGAAGGGACGGCCCAACTGGCCGAGCACGTAGGCCATCTCCTGGCGGGCGGCGAGCGTGTCGGGGTGGTCGGCGCCGTGGCTGCGGATCCTGGCCTCGGTGACGTGCTTGTACTCGCGCAGGGCGTCCTGGGCGCGGCCGGTGCGGCTGAGGGTGAAGGCGACCTCGTAGCGGCTGGCGAGGGTGTCGGGGTGGTCGGGGCCGAGGAGGTGCTCGCGTTCGGCGGCGACCGCCCGGTGCACCTCCCCCGCTTCGGCCCAGCGGCCGAGCCGGCCGAGGCTCAGGCCCGCGTTGTGCCGGCCGGCCAGGGCGGTCAGGACGTCCGGGGACGGGGTGGGCCGTTCCTCGGGGACGGGTTCCTCGACGGGGCCGGCGGCGGGCCGGGCGATCCATTCGCCGGAGAGTCCGGCCGCCGGGTCCGGCGGTGCGGTGCGCAGCCCGGCGCCGGCCGCCTTGTGGCCGGTGGTCATGCCCTGGGTCCAGGACGGCAGCCGGCCCGCTCCCGCCAGCGCGTCAGGCGCGGGACGGGCCGCCAGCACGGTCGGGACATACGCCGGCGCGGCCCGGTGCATGCTGATCCGGCGGGCCAGCTCACGGGCGTCGTCGGGTCTTTGGCCGGGTTCCTTGGCCAGCAGGTCCAGAACCACGCGCTCCAGGTACTCGGGCACTTCGCGGCGGTGTTCGCGCAGCGGCCGGGGCGGGGTGTCGCGGTGGCCGACGAGGATCGCCCAGGGGTCGTCGAGGTCGAACGGCGGTACGCCGGTGGCGATCTCGTAGAGCACGCACCCGAACGAGTACAGGTCACTGCGCTGGTCGACCTCGGTGCCGCTGATCTGCTCCGGGGACATGTAGTGCGGGGTGCCCATGGCGATGCCGGTGCCGGTCAGCCGGGAGGTGAAGCCGATGTCGTGGCCGAGGCGGGCTATGCCGAAGTCGCAGATCTTCACGGTGCCGTCGCCGAGCCGCACGATGTTGGCCGGTTTCAGGTCGCGGTGGACGATGTTCTGTTCGTGGCAGTACGCGAGGGCCGCGGCGACCTGCTCGGCGATCTCCACGACGTCGGCGACCGGCAGCGGGTGCTGCTTGTTGTCCTCCAGGAGCTGACTGAGATTGCGGCCGTCCAGCAGTTCCATGACGAGGTAGAGGACGCCGTCGGACTCACCGAAGTCGTGCACGACGGTGATGCCCCGGTGCTGGAGCGCGGCGGCCACCCGGGCCTCGCGCCGGAACCGCTCCCGGAGTACCCGAGTGAAGGCGTGGTCGTGGTTGGGGCCCAGCGGTTTGAGGCATTTGACGGCGACGTGCCGGCCCAGGGACTCGTCCCGTGCCCGCCACACCTCCCCCATGCCGCCGCGCCCGATCAGATCGAGCAGCCGGTATCGGCCGTGGATGAGCCTGGTCTCCCCCATGTCGCGCGACGCTCCCCCCGGTAGCTGTTCGCCCGCTCCTCCCACTGGCCCACTCAGTATGGCGGCCTATCGTCCGAGTTTGTACGGTGCCGGGCGCGCGTCGGGGCCGAGCCTCGCCATGGCGCTCAGGATGTGTTTGGGCGGGAGTTGCCACCGCAGACGTGCGGGAACCCGGCGCAACAGGAGACCTGTGAGGCGCAGTTGCCGGGCGGCGGTGGCGGGTGCGGGGGCCGGTCTGCCGTACAACTCGTGGGCGTACGGTGGCAGAGAGGCGTACGCCAGTTGTGCCACGTGCCGCCAGAGCACCTCCCGCGCCGGTACGAGGAGCGGGTGCGTCGGCGGGTGGAGGAGGAAGTCGTCCACTTCGCGTGCCTCGGGTCCGGCGGCCAGGTCCGGGCGCACCTTCTCGAAGTAGGCGGCCAGTTCGGCCCGGTCGGCCGGTACGGTGCCCGGATCGAGTCCCACCAGGCGTGCGCTCTTGCGGTGTTCGCCGATGTAGCGGTCGGCCTCGGCGTCGGTGAGCCGGAGCCCGGAACCGCGCAGCACGTGCAGATACGAGTCGATCTCGGCGCAGTGGACCCACAGGAGCAGGTCGGGTTCGTCGACGCCGTAGCGCTCTCCGGTGTCCGGGTCGGTCGCCGTCAGCATGCGGTGGATCTTCCGGACGCGGGCGCCCGCCCGCTCGGCCGCCTCGGTGGTGCCGTACGTCGTCGTGCCGACGAAGTGCGCGATGCGCATCAGCCGGCCCCAGGCGTCCCGGCGGAAGTCGGAGTTCTGCATGACGCCGCGCACGGCGCGCGGGTGCAGGGCCTGGAGGTAGAGCGCCCGGATGCCGGCGATCCACATCATCGGGTCGCCGTGCATCTGCCAGGTCACCGACTCAGGAGTGAACAGCCCCGGGTCCGCGCCCGTCATGCGCCTCACCTCCGCCCGGCGCCCACGATGACACAGCTCGAACAACAGGTCGACACCGCGGGAGCACCAGCAGCACCGTCCAGTCGTTGAGATTTCACCCACCCGGTTAAAGGTTTGGTAAGGCTCCCCTTATAGGCTGACGCCGCCGATCAAGCCCGCACCGGGCCGCAGCGGCATGCCCGGCCTCCCGCACGACAGGACTCGACATGCGCACCACCTCCCGCGGCCTCATAGCGGCACTCGCTCTCATCCCTCTGCTGGCCGGCTGCTTCGCACCGAGCGACAGCGGCGACGGCGAGGGCGCCGGAGGGAGATCGGGCGGTCGGCTGCGGGTCGCGCTGGCCGTGCCGCCGGTGCAGGCGTTGTCCCCGTACAGCAACGACGCCACCGTGCTGAGCAAGCTGTCCGTCGCCGAGGGCCTCACCGCCCTCGACAGGAACGGCACGGCCAAGCCCGCGCTGGCGAAGTCCTGGAAGCAGGACGGCGAGACGAGCTGGACCTTCGAACTGCGCAGGGCCACCTTCCAGGACGGCACCGAACTCACCGCCCGGTCCGTGGTCGACGCGCTCGACCACGCGGGACAGGCCGAGCCCAAGCCCCGCGTCCTGAGCGATGTGGCCCTCACCGCGAAGGCCGAGGACGCCGACACCGTCACCCTCACCACCAAGTCGCCTGACCCGGTGCTGCCGCTGCGGCTGGCCAGTCCCGCACTCGCGATCCTGTCGGCGAAGGCGTACGCGAAGGACGGCGCCGTGAGCCCGGTCGGCACCGGCACCGGCCCGTTCGAGATCACCCGGCTCGGTGGCAAGGCCAAGGCGACGCTCACCCGCTTCGACGACTACTGGGGCGGCAAGGCGAAGGCGCCGGGCATCGACGTCAGCTGGATCGCCGACGGCACGGCCCGCGCGAACGCCCTGCGCGGCGGCGAGGCCGACATCGCCGAGTGGATCCCCACCGCCCAGGCGAAGCTGCTCGACGAGGGCACCCGGCACGAAGTGCCCTCCGTGCGCACCGACAGCCTGATCCTCAACACCGGCGGCGGCCTGTTCACCGACGCCGGTCTGCGTGCCGCCGCCCGCGAGGCCGTCGACGGCTCCGCGCTGGTCGACTCCGTCTTCGGCGGCTACGCCGACCCCGCCGAGGGCCTGTTCGGGCCCGCCGTGCCCTGGGCCGCCGACCGGCGTGTGAAGGTGACCGGGCGTGCCGAGGCGGCGACCACCGCCCGGGTGAAGTCCAAGACGAAGGGCAGGACCCTGCGGCTGGCCACCTACACCAACCGGGCCGAGCTTCCGGAGGCCGCCACCGTGCTCCAGCAGCAGCTGGAGAAGGCCGGGTTCACGGTCAAGCAGGACGTGCGCGAGTACACGCAGATGGAGGCCGACCTGCTCGCGGGGAAGTACGACGCCCTGGTCTTCTCCCGGGTGACGCTCCTCGACACCGGTGACGCGGTCGACTACCTCGCCAGCGACTTCACCAGCGACGGCGTCTACAACCTCCCCGGCCTGAAGGACGCCGCGGTGGACAAGGCCATCCGGGCCGCCGCCGCGGAGCGCGACACGGAGCGCCGCCAGGAGAAGATCATGAAGGCGGAGGCGGAGATCCTGCGCACCGACGCCGTGCTGCCACTGGTCCACGAGCAGGCCGTGCAGGGCATCGCGGCCGGTGTCGAGGGCGTGATCCTCGACCCGCGCGAGCGCTCGCTCGTCGACGTCGACACCCACGTCAAGTAACCCGCATGAGCGTCGCCCACGCCCCGGCCGCCCGCCTGTCCCCCTGGCCGGCGGCGGCCGGCCGTGTGCTCTCCGGAGTCGCGCTGCTCGGGGCGGTGGCTCTGCTGCCGTGGCTGACCGGCGCGGACCCGGCCCGCACGGTGCTGCGCGCCCGCTCCGCCGACCAGAACCCCACTCCGGCCGACCTGGCCGTCGTACGGGAGCAGTTGGGCCTGGACGAGGGGCCGCTCGCGCATCTCGCGCACTGGCTGGGCGGACTGCCGAGCGGGGACGCGGGCGTCTCGTGGGTGTCCGGGGAAGCCGTGATGCCGCAGGTGGGGACCGCCCTTTCGGTGTCGCTGACGCTGATGCTGGGCGCGTTCGTGGTCACCGTCGTGGTGGCCGCGCTGGTGTGCGCGCGGACGGTGTTCCTGGGCTCCCGGCGCCGGCTGCGGCAGGACCGCGCGGGTACGACGGCCGCCGTGCTGGCCGCGCTGCCCAAGTTCCTGCTCGCCTCGGTGCTGGCCACGGTGTGCGGGGTGTGGTGGGGGTGGTTCCCGTCCAGCGGCTGGGAGGGGCCGCAGTCGATGGTGCTGCCCTCGCTCGCCCTCGGCATCCCGTCGGGCGCGATGCTGGGCGGGCTGCTCGACCAGGCGCTGCCCGCCGCGTTCCACGAACCGTGGGCGCGCACGGCGTACGCCGTGGGCCTCCCGCCCTGCCACATCGCCCGGGGCGCGCTGCGCCGCACCCTGCCGGGCATGCTGCCGCAGTTGCTGCCGACCGTCGTGGGCCTGGTCGGCGGTGCTGTCGCCGTGGAGAAGATCTTCAACATCCCGGGGCTCGGCCGGCTCGCCCTGGAGGCCGCCGTCGCGCAGGACCTCCCGGTGCTGCAGACCGCGACCCTGGCCCTGGTCCTGCTCGGCGTGAGCGCCGGCGTCCTGATCCGGGCCCTGCGCCACGCGCTCCTCGGCCGTCCCCTGCGCGACGGCGCCCTGCCGGCGCTGCACCGGCCGCCGCTCACCACACCGCGTCTGCTGCGCCGGCTCACCGCGGCCTGTGCGCTGACCCTGCTCGCCCTCGTCACGGCGGGCCTCCTGCGCGACCCGCTGCAGGTCGACATGACGGCGCGACTGCTGTCCCCGTCCCTCGAACACCCCCTGGGCACCGACGCTCTGGGCCGGGACCTGCTGGCGCGGCTGGGCCACGGTGCGGTGCGCACGGCGGGGGTCGCTCTCGCCGTGACCACGCTCAGCGCCGTCACCGGACTCATGCTGGGCATGGCACCACGGGCGAGCGCCGGTCCGACGGAGGTCGTGTCGACGCTGCCCGCCGTCCTCGCGGGGCTGCTGATCGCGGGCGTGACCGGACCGTCGGTGTGGGGCGCGGCCTGCGCGGTCTGCGCGGTCGGCTGGAGCCCGTACGCCGCACAGACCGCCGCCCTGCTCGAACAGGAACGCGCGAGCGGTCACATCGCCGCGTCCGTCGCGCTCGGAGCGGGGCGGACACACCTGCTGCGCCGCCACCTGCTCCCCGCGGTGCTACCGGCCCTCCTCCGTAACGCCCTGCTCCGGCTGCCCACCACCGTCCTGGTTCTCGCCTCACTCGGCTTCCTCGGCCTCGGCGAACAACCGCCCACCCCCGAGTGGGGCCGCCTCCTCTCGGAGAACCAGCCGTACGCCGAACTGGCCCCCTGGACCGTGCTGGGCCCGGCCGCCGCGCTGGTGGTGCTCTCCGTGCTGGCGGTGACGAGCAGCGTTCTGGGACGCGAGAAGGCCGTGTGACACGGCCTCCACCGGAGGGGCGTCGCTCCTCACTTTCAGGCGGGGTGCGTCACGTCGACCACGTAGCCGCGACGTTTGTCGACGACATTGCGGAGCCGGCGGCCCTCGATATGGCGGGTGAGGTTGTCGAGGAACACCTCGATGAGTGCCTCCCGCTCGCTGGTGGTCTCGCCCGCCGTGTGCGGGGAGATCATCACGCCGGGCATGTCCCACAGAGGCGACCGCGCCGGCAGGGGCTCCTGGCCGAAGACGTCCAGGGCGGCACCTGCCAGCCGGCCGGCGGCGAGGTGGTCGACGAGCGCCTCCTCATCGACGAGTCCGCCCCGGCCGACATTGATCAGTCGCGCGCCCGGCTTCATCGCGGCCAGCACGGACGCGTCGACCATGCCCCGGGTGTCCTTGGTGAGGGGGGCGGCCAGGACGACGTAGTCCGCCTCGGCCAGGGCTGGGGGCAGAGTGGTCGAACCGTGGACGGTGCCGAAGTCGGGGTCGTCGGTACGGGCCTTGCGGCCGGCGCCGCAGACCCGCATCCCGGCAGCGCGCAACAGCCGGGCGGTGGCGCGCCCGATGGGTCCCGTGCCCCAGACCAGCGCGGTGCGTCCGGTGATGCTGTCACTGGGACGCGGACGCCACTCGCGGCGTTGCTGGTGTTCCCAGGTGCCGGGGAAGTCCTTGGCGAGGGCGAGGATCAGCCCGAGCACGTACTCGGCGGTCGGCTGGTCGTAGACGCCGCGGGCGTTGGTGAGGATGACGCCCGGGTCCTCGACGAGGGCGGGGAAGAGGAAGGAGTCGACGCCTGCGGAGGCCGCGTGGACCCAGCGGGGTGCCTTGTCGGGGCTGTCCGGCCAGGCTTCGCGGATGGCCGGGGTGATGGTGACCCAGGCCAGGAGGGCGTCGGCGCCGGGGAGGAGGTAGGGCAGCTCCTCCTCGGTCGCGTAGACCGTGTCCGTGAGCCGTTCGATGAGTGCTGTGGCGGGTGGCCGGTTGCCCCGGTAGAGGACGACGAGGCGGTCGGGCATGTCAGGCTCCGGTCGGGACGGCGATGTACTTGTACTCCAGGAACTCGTCGATGCCGACGCGTCCGCCTTCGCGGCCCAGCCCGGACTGCTTGACGCCGCCGAAGGGGGCGGCGGGGTTGGAGACGAGGCCGGTGTTGAGGCCGATCATGCCGCTCTCGAGGCGTTCGCTGACGCGTAGGGCGCGGTCGAGGTTCTGCGTGAACAGGTAGGCGGCCAGGCCGAATTCGGTGTCGTTGGCGGCGTCGATGGCCTCGTCCTCCTCGTCGAAGGTGATGAGGGCTGCGACGGGGCCGAAGATCTCGGTGTCGATGATCGCGGACTCGGCGGGAACGTCGGTGAGCACGGTGGGCGGGTAGAAGCAGCCCGGCCCGTCCGGGAGTTCGCCGCCGGTGAGCACCTTCGCTCCGCGCTTGACGGCGTCGCGTACCAGGTCATGGGCCTTGCTGCGGCCGGCGTTGTCGATGAGGGGGCCGACGTGGACGCCCGCTTCGGTGCCGGGACCGACCTTCAGGGCGGCCATGCGGGAGGCGAGACGGGTGGCGAACTCCTCGGCGAGGGAGGTGTGGACGTAGATGCGGTTGGCGGCGCAGCAGGACTCCCCCATGTTGCGCATCTTGGCGACCATGGTGCCCTCGACAGCGGTGTCGAGGTCGGCGTCGTCGAAGACGATGAGAGGTGCGTTGCCGCCCAGTTCCATGGAGGTGCGCACCACGGTGTCCGCGCACTGGGCCAGGAGGATGCGGCCCACCTGGGTGGAGCCGGTGAAGGAGAGCTTGCGGATCTTCCCCCAGCCTCCGGCCGGGGGGACTCCCATCTCGCTTCGCCCCCCGCGCAGCAGGGGTTCGACGACACCGGCGGCGTCGGTGGTGGTGACGACGTTGAGGACGCCGTCCGGCAGGCCGGCTTCCTTGAGGATCGCGGCCAGGGCGAGGGAGGACAGGGGGGTCTGAGGTGCGGGCTTGAGGACGATGGTGCAGCCGGCGGCGATGGCGGGGCCGATCTTGCGTGTGCCCATGGCCAGGGGGAAGTTCCAGGGGGTGATGAGCAGACAGGGGCCGACGGGCCGGCGGGTGACCAGCAGGCGGTTTCTCCCGTCGGGGGCGGTCGTCATGCCGCCGTCGATGCGGACGGCTTCCTCGGAGAACCAGCGCAAGAACTCGGCGCCGTAGGCGACTTCGGCACGGGCCTCGGCCAGGGGCTTGCCCATCTCCAAGGTCATCAGCAGCGCGAGGTCCTCGGTACGCGCGATGATGAGGTCATAGGCGCGGCGCAGGATCTCGCTGCGCACCCGGGGCGCGGTGGCGGCCCAGGCGGCCTGCGCGGCGACCGCCGCCTCGACGGCCCGTCTGCCGTCGGCGGGTGAGGCGTCGGCGACCTGGCACAGTTCTTCGCCGGTGGCCGGGTTGTCGACGGACAGGGTGCGGCCGGACTCGGCGTCCTGCCAGCGACCGCCGATGTACAACTGCTTGGGAACATCACGGACGACAGTCATCTTGGGTGTCTCCTTCTACGGGTAGAGGTGCTGCCGACCGGTCAGCGGATGCGGTCCAGCGTCTTGTAGTAGGCGCCCGCGAAGGGCAGGAACCAGGCGGTGCCGTTGTAGAGCGGGATGCGGGGCGGTGCCAGGTCGCGAACCGGGCTGGCCTCGGGGTGGCCGTCCATCACCTCGGCCATGACCTGCCCCATGTGTGTGGCCATCTGCACGCCGTGGCCCGCGTATCCCAGGGAGTAGTAGACGCCGTCCTCGGTCTGCCCGGCGTGCACGATGCGGTCCATCGCGAAACCGACGGAGCCGCCCCACACGTACTCGACCCTCGTCCGGGCGAGTTGGGGGAAGATCTCGCACATCTCACGGAACAGGACGGCCCCGCTCTTCTTGTCCGAGGTGGGGTCGGACGGTGCGAAGCGGGCGCGGCCGCCGAACAGCAGCCGGTTGTCCGGGGTGAGCCGGAAGTAGTGGCAGACCTGGTTGGAGTCGACGATGAGGCGGGCCTTGGGAATGATGTCCCGGGCAAGCTCCTCGCCGAGCGGCTCGGTCACGATGATGAAGCTGCCCAGGCAGACCTGCCGGCGGCGCAGCCACGGGAAGTTCTTGTCGGTGTAGGCGTCGGTGGCCATCATGACCTGCCCGGCGCGGATCACACCGCGTTCGGTGCTGACCTCGAACCGGCCGGCGGCGGTACGCCGTACGCCGATCGCCGCGTTGCGCTCGTGGATCTCGACACCGGTGCGCTCGCACGCCTCGGCCATGCCGCGCACGAAGCGGCCGACGTGCAGTGCAGCGCTGAACGGGTCGAGCAGGCCGCCGTGGTAGGCGTCGGAGCCGATCTCGGAACGCAGCTCGGACTTGCCGATCAGTGTGGTCTCGTGTCCGAAGTACTTGGCCAGGTCGCGCTGTTGGGCCTTCTTGCTCTCGAAGTGCGCGGGGCGGGATGCGACGCCCAGGCGTCCGACGCGACGGAACTGGCAGTCGATGGACTCCTCTTGCACGAGCCGCTCGACGGTGTCCACGGCCTCGCCGTAGGAGTTGTAGATCTCGCGGGCTCGTTCGAGTCCGTACCGGCGGATGGCCTGGCTCACGCCGATGGTGAAGCCCAGGTTCGCCATGCCTCCGTTGCGCGCGGAGGCACCGGAACCGATCTGGCTCTTCTCGACGAGGGTGACACGGGCGCCCTTGCGGGCTGCGTGCAGGGCGGTGGACAGACCCGTCAGGCCGGCGCCGACGACCACCAGGTCGGTGTCCTCGGTCAGTGGCTTGCCGGACCGGTCGGGGAACACCCCGGCGGTTTCCACCCAGTACGGGATCGTCTTCATTTCGGGACTCCTGCGGGAAAGTGGTCGGGGAGGGCGCGGCCGGGCCACCAGGGGCCCGGCCGGCGGCGCTGTCAGCGGTGGCGCGGCCCGTGCCGGCGCGAGGCTCAGGTGAGGGGTTCGACGGGCAGGACGTTCTGGCCGTTGCGGTGGCCGCCGAGTTTGCGGACGAGGGCGACCAGGGCGAGGGCGAGGATGGCGAGCGCGATGAGGACGGCGCTGACCGCTGTGACGGTGGGGTCGACGTCGAACTGCAGGGCGTTGAAGACCAGGACCGGCAGGGTGCGGGTGTCGGGGGTGGACAGGAACTGGGCGATGAAGAACTCGTCGAAGCTGGTGATGAAGGAGAACACCGCTGCGGCGATCAGGCCGGGTGTGGCCAGGGGGAAGGTGATACACCGGGCGATGGTCATCCGGCCGGCACCCATGCTGGCGGCGGCGTCTTCGAGCCGTTCGTCGATGCCCTTCAGGGTGGAGATCATGATGAGGATCGCGATCGGTGCGGCGAGCACCGTGTGCCCGAGGGCGATGGCCAAGGGACTGCCGAGCATGCCGGCCGGTTCGAAGAACAGGAACAGGCCGAGTGCGATGACCACCTGGGGAATGAGCATCGGCGCCAGGACCAGGCCATAGACCGCCGCGTGCAGCGGCAGCCGGCCACGGGCCAGGGCGGTCGCCGCGGTGACTCCCAGGATCAGGGAGAACACCGTGGTCAGTGCGGCGACCAGGCTGGACAGGGCGATGGAGGTCGCCCAGTTGCCGCCGGGCGCGGCCATCTGCTCGTACCAGCGGGTGCTGTACTGCTCGGGCGGGAAGGTGCCGATACCGTCCGCGCCGAAGGAGGTGACCAGGATGATCACGATGGGCAGCGCCAGGAAAAGCAGGATGGCGGTGGCGCTCAGCGCGCGGCCGAGGTGTCCGGCCCGGGTGGGAGGCAGTTCCATCATGAGCTGCTCCTTCGTGCGTGCGCCCTGGTGCGGCGCAGCTTGGCCAGGCCGAGCACGCCCAGGCCGGCGAAGGTGAGCAGGAGCAGGATCACGCCGAAGGCGGCGGCGGAGTTCCACTGGTCCTGCTTCATCACCTGCTGATCGATCAGCGCCGCGACGACGGTCTGCTGGTCGCCGCCCATCAGGGCGGGGGTGATGTAGTAGCCCAGGCAGAGGATGAAGCTGAGCAGACCCGCCGTGCCGATACCGGGCGCCACGAGCGGCAGGTAGACACGGCGGAAGATCGTCAACCGTGTCGCGCCGAAGCCTGCCGCCGCGGCCAGGAGCCGGCCGTCGACGCCCCGCATCGCGCCCTGCAGCACCAGGACGGTGTAGGGGAGCATGACGGAGGTGGTGCCGATGACCACACCGGTCTCGTTGTACAGCAGCGAGTACGGTGCGCCCGGCGCGTGCAGCGAGGTGGCCAGCGTGTTGATGAGGCCGTGCTCACCGAGCATGATGATCCAGCCGTAGGTGCGGACCAGAGCGCTGATGAAGTGCGGCACGACTACGACCAGCATGGCCAGGGCGGCGAAGACGGGCCGCATCCGGGTGATGGCGTGCGCCAGGACGAAACCCACCAGCAGACTCAGCAGCGCGGTCTCGGCGGAGATCCGCAGGGTGGAGACCAGAACGGACAGATTCACGCCGCTGAGCGCGTCGGCGTACCAGTGCAGCGTGAAGCCGCCACTGTCGCCCTCCAGGCTCAGGGAGAGCACCCCGATGATCGGGTAGACGAACAACACCAGCAGGAACACCGTGACGGGGACGGCGTTGACCAGGGCGATGCGGGAGCGGTGTCCGCGCTTCTCGGACGACTTCACACGCACCTTGGTGGGCGCGACAGCGGTGCCGGCCACGGCTCACCCCCCGTCCGTGGCGTCGAAGACACTGACGTCGTCCCGGTCAGCGGTCACACAGACCCGCTCGCCCGTGCGCGGCGGGACGCCGGCGGTCTCGATCCGCAGCGGCGGCGTCCCCGGAGCGGCACCGTCCAGACGGACCGTGATCCGGGTCAGCGAGCCGACGTAGACGGCCGTCTCGACCGTGCCGGTACAGCAGCTCTCCTCGGCGCTGACCAGGCGGAGCTTGCCCGGCCGCACCGCGGCGCGCACGCTCTGTCCGGGCACGCAGGGGTGGGCACGGGCAGTGAGCACACCGCCGGTGTCGAGGCGCACCCGGGTGCAGCCGTCCTCCCCACTGTCCTCGACCTTGCCGGTGAGGAAGTTGGCGGCGCCGAGGAAGTCGGCCACGAACGGGGTGCAGGGGTGTTCGAACAGGCCGCGAGGGGTGTCGAACTGCTCGATGCGGCCGTCCTTCATGATGGCGATCCGGTCCGACAGGACCAGCGCCTCCTCCTGGTCGTGTGTCACATAGACGACGGTCAGGCCGAGTTCACGCTGAATGGACTTGATCTCGGTCTGCATCTGGTCGCGCAGCTTCTTGTCCAGCGCGCCCAGCGGTTCGTCCATCAGCACGATCGGCGGGCGGTAGACCAGTACCCGGCACAGGGCCACGCGCTGCTGCTGACCACCGGAGAGCTCACGGGGCTTGCGGCCGGCGAACTTCGACAGGCCTGCCGCCTCCAGGGTCTCGCCCACGCGGCGGCGGATCTCCGCCTTGGGCACCCCGCGCAGCTGGAGGGGGAAGGCGACGTTCTCCGCGACCGTCATGTGCGGGAAGAGCAGGTACTGCTGGAAGACGAAACCGAAGTCGCGCTTTCCGGGGTTGAGTTTGGTGATGTCCCGGCCGTCTACGGTGATGCTGCCGGAGTCGGGTTCGGTGAACCCGGCGAGCATCATCAGCGTGGTGGTCTTGCCGGAACCGGAGGAGCCGAGGAAGGTGACGAACTCACCGGCCGCGATCTCCATGTCCACGCCATCGACCACCGTCGTCCCGCTGTAGGACTTCCGCAGGCCCGTCACGGACAACGGCTTACCGGTCGGCGAGTTGGACCCCGGGGCCACGGCCGAAGCGAGGAGTTTGGTCCGCTCAGGCATCGGCCCACTCCCGCCAGCGCTTGGTGACCGCCTCCAGGTTCTTGTCCCACCAGGCCACATCGGTGTCGAACCCGGTCTTCAGGTTCTGGGGCGAGGTCGGCAGCGTGGCCAGGACATCGTCCGAGAGCAGCTTGGTGGCAGCGGGGACGACCGGGCCCTGCGGGAAGAGCTTGGCGAAGGCCGCCTGCACCTCGGGACGCAGGGAGAAGTCGATCAGCTTGTAGGCCGCGTCCGTGTTGTCCGCGCCCTTCGGGATGCCCCAGCCGTTGGTGAGCCGCCGGGCGCCGTTCCACTGGTAGGCGACCGGCACGCCCTGCTTGATCAGCTCGTCAGCGCGGCCGCTCCACAGGCTGGTCATGACGACCTCCTTGCGGCCCAGCAGCACCGCCGGGAGGGCGCCGGTGTTCCAGAACTTCTTCACGTCGCCGCGGATCCGTGACATCGAGGCGAACGCCCGGTCCAGGTCGAGCGGGTACAGCTTGTCCAGCGGCACCCCGTCGGCCAGTAGCGCGAACTCCAGCTCCGGGTAGTCCGCTTCGGCGCTCTGCAACGAGCGCTCACCGGCGAAGGAGTGGGTGTTCCAGAAGTCGGCCCAGCTCTTCGGTGCGCGCTTCAGACTGTCCGTGCGGTAGGCCATCAGGCTCGCCCAGACGTTCTTGCCGACCGCGTGTTCCGGCAGCTGGTGCTCCGCGATCCCGGCACCCTTGACGCTCTTCAGCCGGTCGTGGTCCACCGCCTCCAGACAGTCCAGGCGGGCCATCTTCTGGAAGATCAGCAGGGTGTTGTCCATCAGGTCGACCTGCGGCCGGCCCTGCCTGACCTGAGCGATGATCTGCGCGGACTGGTAATTGACCGTGGTGACCGTGATGCCGGTCGCCTTGGTGAACGGCTCGTAGAGCGCCTTGGTGAGAGCGTCGTTGTAGGCGCCACCGCTGTTGCTGACGACGATCTTGTTCTTGCCGCCGCCACCCGAAGAGCCGCGGCTTCCGCCGGAACCCATGAGAGTGCCGCATCCGGTCACCGCAGTGGCAGCGGCCAGAGCACCTGCGGTGCGCAGTACGGTTCTGCGTCCTATCCGGTTGTCTTCCATGGCAGAGCCTCCTGGATATCGCTGGGGTGGGGAGTTCAGATGCCGAGCATGCGGTTGAGCTCGTCCAGGGACTTCACCGGCACGTAGTCGTAGCCGTGGGTCACGGGGTCGTAGCCGCGGTCCAGGAGGATCAGGTTGCGGAAGCCCATGTCGTGCATCGGCATCAGGTCGTAGCGAGTGTGCGAGGAGACGTGCACGAAGTCCTCGGGCGACGCGTCGAGCTGGTCGAGCATGTACTCGAAGGCGGCGTAGCGGGGCTTGTAGTAGCCGGCCTGCTCCGCCGTGTACACCGCGTGGAAGTCCGCGCCGAGCCGGGGCACGCTCTCCTCGAGGAAGGAGTCGTCGGCGTTGGAGAAGATCACCAGTTTGTAGTGCTCGCCCATCTTCTTCAGCGGCTCCGGCACGTCCGTGTGCGGGCCCCAACTGCGCACACCGTCGGCGAACCGCTTGCCCGCGTCCGGGGCCGCCTTCAGACCCCACTTGCGGCAGACCCGCTCGAAGGAGTCCTGGAGCACCTGCTCGTAGGAGTAGTACTGGCCGCGGACCTGGTCGTAGCGGTAGCCGCGGAACTCCCGCACGAACTGGTCCCACTGCGCGGCTGGGATCTGGTCGCCGACCAGCTCACGCGTGATGGGGGTGATCGGGTACTCGATCAACGTGCCGTAGCAGTCGAACGAGACGTACTTCGGCCGGAACGAGGGTTCGCTCATGGAAGAGCTCCAATTCTTCGCTGCAGGAATAGGGCGTGGTTCAGTATTTGTCATTGTTTTTCCGGCACATCGGTGACGGACTTCCCCACGGCGTGGGCGAGGTGACTTCAGGTCAGACGGCGCCGGCTTCGGCCGGTGCCAGAAAGCCGACGGGATGGTCCGTGGTGCCGTCGAGGGCCAGGTCGGCGGCGATCTCGCCCATGGCGGGCGAGAGTTTGAAGCCGCTGCCGGAGAATCCGGCCATGACGATGATGTCGTCCTCGCCGGGGAGATGACCGACGAGCGGGTTGCCGGAAGCGGTGTAGCCCTCCATGTAGACCGACAGCCTGATGGGGTCGGGGTTCAGGTCGGGCATCAACTCGCTGATGAGCTCGCGGAAGGTGGCGAGTTCCTCCGGACGGACCGTGCGGTCGAGGAGTTCGGGGTCGGGTACGGGCAGATAGCGTGCGAGAGAGAGGCCCAGCTTGACGGAGATGCCGTCGGGCGACGGAAGTCCGTAGCAGTCGTGAGGTGTGCTGCGTACGAAGGCGGGGGCGCCGCCGGCGAACCAGTCGTGGCGGGTGGGGAGGTGCCAGGAGCTGATCAGCCGGCGGACGTCGACCGCCCGCGGAAGGTCCGGGAGCAGGGTGTTGATCCAGGGGCCCGCGGTCACCACAGCGGTGTCCACGTGGTCCGTGCCCTGATCCGTGACGATGTGCACCCCGCCGCCTGCCGCGGGCGCGATCTCTCGCACCGGGGTGTAGCGGTGCAGCCTGGCGCCCAGTTGCTCGGCGCGGGTGGCGGCGGCCTGGATCGACGCCTCGGGCCTGATGACGGCGCCCATCCGGTCGAGGACGGCGGTGTGCCCGTCCGGGAGGCGGTGCTGCGGGTAGCGGCGGGCGAGTTCTTCCCGGTGCAGTACCTCGTGATCCAGCCGGTGGGTGGAGCTGGCGGAGAGGAGGAGGCGCATGGACGGCGACGCTGTTTCGCCCATCACCAGGCATCCGCTGCGGCGTCGCAGCGGGAAGCCGGTTTCGCGCTGGAGCCGGTCCCACATGCGGTCGGCGAGCCGCAGCAGCGGAATGTACCCGGGGTCACCGAGGTGCACGGCGCGGAAGATGCGGGTCTCGCCTCCGGCCGCGCCGCGGTCGTGGCCCGGCGCGAAGCGGTCGTAACCGATGACGTCGGCCCCGCGGGCGGCCAGTCGCCACATGGCCTGGCTGCCCATGCTGCCGGCACCGATCACGGCGACGCGCTTCGCTCTGCGCATGGGGTCGCTCCTTTCGCCGGGTGTGGCCTGTGTGGCAGTCGTGGCCCCAGCAGCGTGCGGACACCGTGCGGACGCTTCCAGTCCGTGCCCTGCTGGGGATGGCGTTCACTTTCGACCTGGGCGAATGCCCAGGTCAACCCACACTCTGTTCCACCTTGGGACCTTCTCGAGACGGTGTGTCACGGCGGACGGGCACACTTCGGAAAGTGCTCTTTCCCTCTTGTCACGGTGCTGAGCCGGTGCGAAGGTGACCCCCGGCCCCTCGGACGAAAGCACCCTCAATGCAACCCAGACGTCCCGCAAGCGGGCACTTCCTCACCATCGCGGAGGTTCTGCGCCTGCCCGTGCTCACCGAAGGGATGCCGCGTGTGCTGGCCGGCGAGTCGCAGCTGCACCGTTCGGTGCGCTGGGTGCACGTCACCGAACTGCTCAATCCCGCCGACTTCCTCGAGGGCGGCGAACTGGTCCTGACGACCGGCATGCCGTATCCCGAGGACGCCGCCGGGCTGCGTGACTACGTCGACCAGCTCGCCGATGTCGGCGCGGCCGGCCTGATCGTGGAACTCGGCCACCGGTACCGCAAGGTGCCCGACGAGCTGGTGGCGGCCTGCCGTGCCCGTGAGGTGCCGCTGGTCGAGCTGGCCCGCGGCGTCCGGTTCATCGACGTCACGCAGACGGTGCACGCGCTCATCCTCGACGCTCAGGGGGCACTGCTGCGCCGCGGGAGGGACATCCAGGACATCTTCACCGCCCTGACACTGCGGGGTGCGGGTCCCGAGGAACTGGTGCACACCACCGCCGAGCTCACCGGAGCCCCCGTGGTGCTGGAGGATCTCACCCACCGGGCCCTGGTGTGCGAGCTGCTCGGCCGACCGTACGAGCCGGTGGTGTCGGCCTGGTCCCGGCGGTCCCGGGCCGCGCCCACTCTGGCCAAGATCGCGCCGAGCGGCCCGGAAGGGTGGCTGATCGCGCCGGTGCAGGACCACCACGGACTGTGGGGGCGGCTGGTCCTGCTGGACAGCCGGCTGAGCGCGGAGCCCGACCCGGAACACGTCCTGGTCCTGGAGCGCGCCGCGGTGGCGCTGACCATGGCACGCCTGGCCGGGCCGGCCTGGTGGGAGCGCCGTGCCCACCGCTCGGTGCTGCGGGACCTGTACGAACGGCGTTTCCGCTCCCCCGCGGACGCCCGTGCCCGTGCCGAGGCCTTGGGGCTCCCGGCCTTCGGGCATCGCCTCTTCGCCGTGGTCATCCGGCACACGCGCACCGGCACCGAGGGCGAGCACCTCGACGAACGGGTCGCGAAGGCGCTGGCGCAGACCGGCATCCGGGCCCTGGTCGGCGAGACGGCCCCGGGCCGGATCGGCGTGCTCCTCGCACTGGCCCAGGCCAGCGCCTGGCAGCCGGTCGCCGAGCGGATCGGCCGCCTCGCACGCGAGGAACTCGGCCCGGAGGCCGTGGTCGCCGTCGGCCCCGGCGTGACCGACCTCTCCGGAATCGCCCGGTCATGGCAGGAGGCCGAGCAGACGGCCGAGGCCATCACAGCCGCCTCACCCGACCGCTGGTTCTACGTCCCCGCCGACGTCGAACTCCCCGAACTCCTGGGCGTACTACGGGAGGACACGCGCCTCCAGCGGTACGCGGAACGGCGGCTGGTCCGGCTCATCGAGCACGACGACCGCAACAGCGGCGACCTGCTCCCGGCACTGCGCGCCTATCTGACGGCGGCGGGGAACAAGTCGGTCGCGGCGAAGCGGGCCGGCATGTCCCGGCAGGCGTACTACCAGCGCCTCCACACCATCGAACGGCTCCTCGGCTGCGATCTGGAATCGGGCCTGCAACGCACGTCCCTGCACGTCGCGGTGCTGGTCCTGGACGCGGGAGACACGGCGGTTCCCGGGCCGTGACGCGCGCGTCGGGCGGACCGCGACCTGCGTTCCTGATCAGGCGCCTGCGAAACGAGGGGAGAGAACTTCGGCGCTACCGCGGTCCGCCGCGACCGCCGCCGACCTGTATACAGTCCTGAATCTATCTAGCTGTACAGGGGTGTGTCGACGATAAATCAGGAGGAAACCACGAGGTCAGGGGCGGTCGGCCGGCGGGCGTGCGGGCAGCACGAGGGCAGGGGCCCGATCGTCAGGCGGTGACCCAGTACGTGCGGGTGTTGGTGAACTCCCGGATGCCGGAGGCGGCCAGCTCCCGGCCGTAGCCGCTGCGCTTGGCGCCGCCGAAGGGCAGGCGCGGGTCGGACGCGACGATCGCGTTGACGAAGGCCGCTCCGCTGGTGATACGGCGGGCGAGGGCAACGCCACGGCCCGGTTCGGCCGTCCAGATGCTCAGCCCGAGTCCGAACGCGGTGGCGTTCGCGAGCCGTACGGCGTCCTCGTCGTCCTGGGCGACGGCGAGGGCGGCGAGCGGGCCGAAGGTCTCCTCGTCGAAGGCGGGCATGCCGGGGCCGGTCTCCGCCAGGACGGTCGGCTGGTAGAAGTACCCGTCGCCGGGCAGGGACTTGCCTCCGGTGAGGAGACGGGCCCCGGCGGCGACGGAGTCCTCGACCTGCCGCTGGATCGCCGCGCGCAGGTCGTCGCGGGCGAGCGGGCCGACCTGGGTCTCCCGGTCGCGCGGATCGCCGACACGCAGGGCTTCGACCCCGGCCACGAAAGCGGTGGTGAAGGCGTCCGCCACGGAGGCGCTGACGATGAACCGCTTGGCGCAGACGCAGCTTTGGCCCGAGTTGGTGAAGCGCGCCCGCACCGCCGCCGCGGCGGCCGCCTCGACGTCGGCGTCGTCGAGGACCACGAAGGCGTCCGAACCTCCCAGTTCCAGGACGGACTTCTTCGCCGCGCGTCCGGCCGCCGATCCGACGGCCGCGCCCGCCCGGTTGCTTCCGGTGAGGGTGACCGCGGCGACGCGGTCGTCCTCGATGAGCCGCGCTGTCACGTCCGGTACGTCGGGATCCGCGATGACCAGGGTGGTCACCAGGTGCTCGGGGAAGCCCGCTTCGACGAAGAGGTCCTGAAGGGCCAGGGCGCTGCCGGTGACGTTGGCGGCGTGCTTGAGCAGGACACCGTTGCCCGCCACCAGGGAGGGGACGGCGAAGCGCATGACCTGCCAGACGGGGAAGTTCCACGGCATGACGGCCAGGACGAGACCGGCGGGCTCGTACGCCACCCAGGCTTCCGCTCCGTCGACCTCGACGTGCTCGTCGGCGAGGATGCCGGGGCCTTGCCGGGCGTAGTACTCGGCGGTGACCGCCGACTTCTCCACCTCGCCCTCGGCCTCCCCCACCGGCTTGCCCATCTCGGCGACGGCCAGGGAGGCGAGGTGGTCCTTGTGCTCGCGCAGCGTGCGGGCGAGGCGGGCGGCGCGCGCGGCTCGCTCGGTCACCGGGACCAGCGCCCAGGCGCGGCTCGCGGCGTGCGCCCGCTCCACGGCGACCTCGATGCGGCCCATGTCCCAGCCTTCGTAGGTGGCCGTCTGCTCGCCGGTGGCGGGGTTGATGATCCGGATGGTGGCGCTCATGAGGTGGGTGCCCCTCCCTTGTCGCTCGCGGAGAGGTGCTCGAAGGTCTCGCCGGTCGCGGTGATGGTGCGGGTGACGTCCCGGCCTCCGTAGACCCAGTAGATCCGCATGACGCCCTCGCCCCGGTTGAAGAACCGGTGCGGGACGTCCGCCGGCACCCAGGTCGCCTGGCCGACCTCGAGGTCGAAGAACGCGCCGTCGATCTCGGCGGTGGCCTCGCCCTCGAGGATCAGGACCGACTCCTCGACGTTGTGGCTGTGCAGGGGCAGGCCGGTCCCGGGCTGGAAGACGGTCTGCCCGGTGGTGATGACCGCCTTCTCGGAATTCCACTTGCCGACGTAGGGGACGGTGGCGACGCCGCCGCCGCGGTCGAAGCGTTCGACCGCGTCGGGGTGGATCAGCAGGTTCGGCTGGGCGGGCTGGGTGCACATGGGATACGGCTCCGATCGGTCCGTCAGGAGTGGTGGAACAGGCGGCGGGAGAGGGTGTTGACCTGGCTGCCGGGGACGACGTACTTCGCCGCCGCCTCGCGCCAGACCTTGAAGTGGGGTGCGGCACGGTGGGCTTCGACGGCGGCCTCGTCGTCGTAGATCTCGTGGAAGACGAAGTGGTGGTCGTCCGCCAGGTCGCAGACGACGTCGAAGTAGCGGCAGCCCACCTCGTCGGTGAAGGAACGCTCGGCGTTCTCCTCGATGGCCTTGAGGAAGTCGTCACGGCAGCCCGGGACGACCTGAAGGGACACGGTCAGCGCGATCATGCGGGGAGCTCCTCGGGGGTGGCGGCGGGCAGGGGTACGGCGGTGGCGTCGGCGATGCTCGCGAGGGAGGCCCAGGTGTCGTCGACGAGCGTGATGCCCTCGGTGCGCAGGCGCTCGGCGCTGTGGATCTCCGGCTCGCCGGGGACGAAGATCTCGGCCGTGCCCGGGGCGGTGGAGGTGGACTTGGTCTCCTCGATCAGAGCCTCCATCCGGCGCTCGAAGTCGGCCGGGTCGGCCATCGACCGGATGTCGACGCAGATCAGCAGGTGACCGACGCCGCTGCGGCCGGTGGGCTGGTAGGGGCCGACCACGGACGAGCCGAAGGCGCTGCCGGTCAGCACGCCCGCCAGGACGTCGAACATGAAGGAGATGGCATAGCCCTTGTGGCCGGCCATCGGCAGGATCAGGCCCTCGATGGCCTGACGCGGGTCGGTCGTCGGCACGCCGTCCGCGTCGGCGGCCCAGCCCTCGGGGATCGGCTCGCCGCGCTCCCTGGCGTGGTAGATCTTGCCGCGTGCGACGGCGGTGTTGGCGATGTCCATCACGACCGTGCCGTAGCGGCCGCCCGGCGCGGCGATCGACCACGGGTTGGTGCCGACCCGCTTCTCCTTCCCGCCCCACGGCGCCATCGCCGGACTGGCGTTGGTGGCCAGCAGCGCCACGCAGCCCTCTTCGGCGGCCCTGCGGGTGAAGTACGCGGCCGTCCCGAAGTGCCCGGAGTCGCGCACCGCGACCGCGCTGATCCCGTGGCGACGGGCTCGCTCCACGCCCCACGTGACCGCGCGGTCGGTGAGGACCTGGCCGAGACCGTCGCGGCCGTCCACGACGAGGACGGCGCCGTTGTCGCTCACCACCTCAGGGGTGGCGACCGCGGCGGTCGCGCCACTCTCGATACGGCTGAGGTACCACGGCAGGCGCAGCATCCCGTGCGACGGATGCCCCCACAGCTCCGCGGTCACCAGCGTGTCGGCGAGCAGCCGGGCGTCCGCGGGCGGAACGCCGTGGGCTTCGGTGGCGGTGGCGGCGAACCCCAGCAGGTCGGCGGCGCCGACGGTGTGCGGCATAAGACGGCCCCTCATGTCGAGCAACTCTGTATCCATCACTGTATACAGCAATGGATCCCAGGAAACCACAGCGGGAAGAGCGCGGACATCACGCTCCCCGCCAAGTCCTCGAGCTGTGACTCAGCCCGCGATGTCCACTTGGACACCCACCCCAAGCGCCAGGTCGTGGCTGGTCAGACTGTCGATGAGAGCCTGCAGGGTCTGCGCGAGATGGTGCCGGCAGGCGGCCTCCGCCGCCTGAGCGTCCCCCTGCGTGATCGCCTTCAGCATCGCGCGATGCTCCTCCAGCGACGTCAGCATGCGCCGCGGTCCGCTGTGCGAGAGGTGCCGCAGCCGTACGGTCTGGCCGCGCAGGTCCCGGATCGTACGGGCGAGGTACGGATTGCGGCACGCGGCGATGACCGCCTGATCGAAGCCCTCCGTGACCTCATAGAACTCCTGGTAGGAGCGGACCTGCTCAGCGGCGTCCAGCGCACGGAAGGACTCGTCGAACTCCTCCAGCCGCTCCAGCAACCCACGGAACGGCACCAGCACCCGCTCGTCACCCGCCCCCGCCGTCGCGACCGACGCGGCCGCACGGGGCTCCAGCAGCATCCGGAACTCGAACAGGGCCCGCACCCCGCCCAGCGAGATCGCGGCGACCCTGGCCACCTCACCCGGTACGAAGTCGACCAGGCCGTCCCTGGCCAGCCGTCTGATCGCCTCTCGTACGGGCGTCCGCGAAGCGCCCAGCTCCTCGCTCAACTGGACCTCACTGAGCTTGGCGCCCGGGCGCAGCCGCAGCGACTCGATGTCACCCTTCAGCCGCTCGTAGACCGCTTCGCTCTTACCGGTTGCCCGAGCCATGAAACTCCCCGTCGCTCCGCCGCACATCACTCTGTATACAGAGTAGCGCGCGACTCGGCGTCAAACCTCTGACCGAGCGATTGACGCGAGTGCCCACCCCTCCTACTGCAGCGATCATTCCAGATAATCGTGTAGTGGTCACTACGGGAACCGGGTGCCCCGACAAGCGCCCGCACGCCCTCCCGCGTCCCTGGAAGGGGTCCTCCATGACTGACCCTCAGCACTCACCTGCTGGGCTCCGTCAGCCAGGGCATGCTGCACCACGCACACTGCCCGGTCATCACCGTCCCGCACGCGTCGGACGACGGAACGGCCCCATCTCCGAGCCTCCGCCAACTCGAAGTCGCAGGTAAAAGGGCTGGTGTGGCGGTCTCTCGGGATGCTCGTGCTGGTCGCGGGCGGCAGTCTGCTGAGAA
>NZ_JBHUTX010000057.1:0-47487 GCF_042671245.1 Streptomyces sp. NPDC057099 | reverse complement strand
GTGGCCTACACCGACTACCCGGGGGAGCGGTTGGGGGTGGTCCGCGCGCGGGTGGGGGGCGCTTTCCGCGGCCGGCGGGGCGCGGCGCCCGCCGGGACGCCGCGCACGGCCGCCTTCACCGTGGGGGGTGCCTCAGGTACTACCTGTAGGTGACGTCCGAGGTGGAGTACAGGCAGTTCTTGCTGTCGGGGCCCGACCCCACAGCGGTGTTGTTGTTGTACTTCTGGCAGGGGACGACCTTGCGGCCGGAGTCGTTGCGGATCGTGATGCCCCGCAGCGTCGCCGCGTCGTTGCGGTTGACGTTGATGCCGACGATGCGCGCGGTGGAGCCCGTGCCGGTCACGTCGATGTTGCTGAGGTTGACCTTGCGGGTGTACTGCGTGGAGCAGTCGCCGCACGAGCGGTAGAGCGTCTTGAACTCCTGCACCGCGAAGTTGGAGATGTTCAGCGTGCCGCCGCCGTTGTGCTGGAAGACCTTGTCCGCCGCCTTCTTCGCACCGCCGCCGATCACCTGGTAGGTGGCGCCGTTGCCGCCGCGGAAGGTGGCGGCGTCCTCGCCGACGTCCTCCCACCAGACGTTCTGCAGCGTGCAGCTGCCCTCACAGTGGATGCCGTCGGCCGCGGGGGCACCGAGGATGACGTTCTTCAGCACCGCGCCGTCCGCGAGCTTGAAGATCGGGTCCTGGCCCTCCTCCTGGCCGTCACCGGCCAGGGCGCCGGTCCCGTAGTACCGCTTCATCCCGTAGTCCTTGGTGCCGGAGACGGAGATGGTGGTGGACGTGCCCTGGCTGCCGTTGGGGGTCGGCCAGGTCGCCGCGCTCGCCGTGGGCGCGTTGGTAGTCATGATCATGCCAACCGACAGGCCGAGGGTGGCCAGCGCGCCGGTCAGTGCGCGCCTGCGGGCGCGCGGACGTGTCGCAGAAGTCATGTCCCGATTCCTTCTGTCGTGGAGTGGGTGGGGGAGGAGGGGTGTCCGGACGGACGGGGTGTCAGAGCCTTCCGGCGCCCGCACCCGACGTCACCGAGGTGACGACGGACGAGGCCGGCTCCGCCGCATAGCCGTACGGCGGGCTGGTGAAGCCGCCGACGCGGGAGACCTCGGTCGCGGCTCCGCCGAGGTCGTTGCCGCGCAGGTTGGCGTATCCGTCGACGTCGCTGCTGCGGTTCGTGGTGACCGCGACCTTCGTCGAGCGGAAGACGTTGTTCTCGACCAGCATCTGGGCGCCCATGCGCGAGTGGCAGGCGGTGTCGGCGCCCTCGACGTAGTTGTTGTAGAAGTGCCCGGTGCCGAAGCGCAGGCTGGGGATGCGCGAGTACACGTTGGCGAAGTGGTTGTGGTGGTACGTCACCCTCAGCTTGCCGGTGTCCTCGCTCGCGTTGTTGTCGCTGTGGCCGACGAGCGAGCCCTTGAAGTGGTTCTTGAAGGTGTTCCAGGACACCGTGACGTTGTCCGCGCCGTGGTTGACGTCCAGCAGACCGTCGTAGAAGTCCTTGTCGTGATCGCGGTCGGCCGAGAAGGAGTTGTGGTCGATCCAGACCTTGGTGGACGCCTCGACGGTGATGCCGTCGGCGGGCGCGACCGGCTTGCTGATGTTCAGGTTGCGGACGACAACGTTCGAGACCTTCTTCAGCCGCAGTCCGCCGCTGGTGAAGCCGGACGCGGAACCCACGCCCAGGACGGTCGTGTTGGACCCGATGTCGACCTGACCGCTCAGTGAGATCAGGCCGTTGACCCGGACGACCTTGGCCGAGTTGCCGGTCACCGCCGACTTGAAGGCGCTCAGCGTGGAGACGGTGACCGCCGAGGCGCTGCCGCCGCCGGTCGTCCCCGCGCCGAACCCGATCGGCGAGGTCTCGGCGGCCCCGGCCGGCTGGGGAACGGCCAGGACCGCCACGGTCGCCAACGCGGACGCGGCGGCGACGGCCAGGGTGGATCTGTGTACGCGTGTGCGTGGGGGAGTACGCATGTGGGGTGCGTCCCTTCGTGGTGCCGTCATGGTGCAGGTCGGTCATCTACGTGAATGACGTTCGCCATGTTGTTCACCGCGCGTGCTGCGTACGACCGACCCGGAGGGGTCGGTCACACTGCTGAACGGAACGTAGGGGGCAAGCGCTTTCTAGTCAACGCCTCGCGCAGAACACATTCGGCCGCTCCTGGTCAGGGCGGGGGGTGCCGCAAGGGTGGCGTGGGAGCGCTTCCATGAAAGCCATGTGCATGTCACCATGCCGACGGACGCTTCGCTTCATGAGAGGGCGGGTCGATGAGGACTCCGCGCATGCGTACGTTCGTCGGTGGACTCGCCCGGTCACGAGAGCGCGCTGCCGGGGTCGTTCACGTGGTCGTCGAGCGGCCCGCTGAGCAGCCCCGAGGCGGACGCGGCCCACCCGATCCTCTCGGTCAAGGACCCGGCGGTCTTCCGCTACCGGGACCGTCCGCGACACCGCCTGCAACGTCCACCTCATGCTCGCGGCGTACCACCGGCTGCCCTGGCGGCCCGCCCTGCTGACCCGGACGAACTCCACCTGCCGAACCGCCGTACGACGTCCTGCGAGCCGCACCCCACAACGGAAGGACACGGACGTGCCTGCCACCCCCCGTCCCACGGCGAGGAGACCGCTGCGGTCGCTCCTCCTCGCCCTCGTCGCCGCGCTGCTGCCGATGCTCGCGGCCACGGTGCTCACCGCACCCTCGGCCGCCGCCCGTGAGCCGGCCGGCGGGTCCGCCCGCGATGAGGCCGTGCCCGCCGCCGCCCTCACCGAGGTCACGAACTTCGGCACGAACCCCAGCAATCTGCGGATGTACCTGTACGTGCCGGAAAGCGTCACGCCGAACCCGGCGGTCGTGGTCGCCGTGCACTGGTGCACCGGCTCGGGCCCGGACATGTACAACGGCACCGAGTACGACACGCTGGCCGACCACTACGGGTTCATCGTGCTCTACCCGTCCGTCACCCGCAGCAGCAAATGCTTCGACGTCTCCTCGCCCCAGGCGCTGCGCCGCGGCGGCGGCAGCGACCCCGTCGGCATCAAGTCGATGATCGACTGGGTCACCCGCACCTACGACGCCGACACCGGCCGGGTGTTCGCCACCGGCATCTCCTCCGGCGCGATGATGACGAACGTCCTGCTCGGCGACTACCCCGACGTGTTCGCGGCGGGCGCCGCCTTCTCGGGCGTCCCGTTCGCCTGCTTCGCCACCACCGACGGCTCCGAGTGGAACAGCAACTGCTCGGGCGGCACGCTCACCCACACCCCCAAGGAGTGGGGCGATCTGGTCCGGAACGCCCACCCCGGCTACACCGGCCCCCGCCCGCGGATGCAGATCTGGCACGGCACCCAGGACGACGTCCTGCGCTACCCCAACTTCGGGGAGCAGATCAAGCAGTGGACGAACGTGCACGGGGTGAGCCAGACGCCGACCGCCACGGACACGCCCCAGTCCGGCTGGACCCGCACCCGCTACGGCGGCACGGGTGACCGGGCGCCCGTGGAAGCCATCAGCCTCCAGGGCGTCGGCCACAACCTGTACGCCCAGGGCATGGCGTCCCGGGTGCTCACCTTCTTCGGCCTGGACAGCGCGGGCCCGGCGCCGCAGCCCCAGCCCGGTGCCTGCAAGGTGACGTCCACGGTCAACGCCTGGAACACCGGCCTGACCGCGTCCCTGACCCTCACCAACACCGGTACGACGACGGTCAACGGCTGGAAGCTCGGCTTCACACTCCCCGCCGGCCAGACCGTCACGGGCGGCTGGGGCGCCACGTACGCGCCGTCGTCCGGGACGGTCACCGCGACCAACGTGACGTACAACGGCACGATCGCGCCGGGCGCGAGTGTGAGCATCGGCTACCAGGCGAGCCACGGCGGCAACAGCGCCGCTCCGGCCGGGTTCACGCTCAACGGGACGGCGTGCACGGCCGGTTGACGCACCGGCTGCTCCGAGATCCGGGTGCCGGTCAGACCGACCGGTGGTACTGGTCCGGCACCCGGACCTCACCGCCCAGTTCCCGCGCCGCGTGCCGGGCCCACGAGGGGTTGCGCAGCAGTTCACGGCCCAGCAGGACGGCGTCCGCCTCGCCGTTGGCCAGGATCTTCTCGGCCTGCTCGGCGTCGGTGATCAGCCCCACCGCGGCGACCGGCAGGGGCGTCTCGGCCTTCACCCGGGCGGCGAAGGGCACCTGGTAGCCGGGGCCGGTGGGGATCCGGGCGCCGGAGGCGTTGCCGCCGCTGGAGACGTCCAGCAGGTCGACGCCGTGGGCCCGCAGCTCGGCGGCGAAACGGACGGTGTCGTCCGCGGTCCAGCCGCCGTCCTCCAGCCAGTCGGTCGCCGAGATACGGAAGAACAGCGGCTTGTCGTGCGGCCACACCTCCCGTACGGCGTCCACCACTTCGAGGGCGAAGCGGACACGGTTCTCGTACGAGCCGCCGTAGGCGTCGGTGCGGTGGTTGGAGTACGGGGAGAGGAACTCGTTGATCAGGTAGCCGTGGGCGCCGTGGATCTCGGCGATCTCGAAACCCGCGGCGAGGGCGCGGCGGGCCGCTGCCACGAACTGCCCGACGACGTCCTTGATCTGGTCCACGGTCAGCTCGGCCGGGGCCGGGTGCTTCTCGTCGAACGCGAGAGGGCTCGGCGCCACGGAGTCCCAGCCGTACGCCTCCGGGCCGACCGGGGCGCCGCCCTTCCAGGGCTGGTCCGTCGAGGCCTTGCGGCCGGCGTGGGCGAGCTGGATCGCGGGCACGGTGCCCTGCGCGGCGAGGAAGCGGGTGATGCGGCGGAACGCCGCCACCTGCGTGTCGTTCCAGATGCCGAGGTCGTACGGGGAGATGCGGCCCTCCGGGGACACGGCGGTGGCCTCGACGATGATCAGGCCCGTGCCCCCGGCCGCGCGGGCGGCGTAGTGCGCGAAGTGCCAGTCGGTGGGGGCGCCGGTCTCCGGGCCCTCCGGTGCCGCCGAGTACTGGCACATCGGGGGCATCCACACGCGGTTCGGGATCGTCACATCGCGCAGGGTGTAGGGCTCGAAGAGCGCGGTCACGGCGGACTCCATTCATTGCGGGGCCGGTGTCGACTCGTACGATAGGCATCGTAGTACGGTGGATGTCAAACTACGATGGTTCTCGTACTATGGAGGTCCCCTAGGAAGTGGAGTCGCCGTGACGTCCCCCGCCGTGAGCAGCCGCGCCCTGCCGCATCCCGAGCGCGACGAGATCCGGCTGGAGGAGGTGCTGCACGCGCTCTCCGAACCGATGCGGTTGCGGATCGTGCGGGAGCTCGCCGCGGTGAGCGGGGAGTTGTCCTGTTCGGATTTCGATCTGCCGGTGACGAAGTCCACGACCACGCATCACTTCCGGGTGCTGCGGGAGAGTGGGGTGATCCGGCAGGTCTACCGGGGGACGGCGAAGATGAACGGGCTGCGGCGGGATGATCTGGAGGGGCTGTTTCCGGGGTTGCTGGATGCGTTGCTCGATGCGGCGGGGAGGCAGGCTGGGAGGCTCGGGGGGTGATCGTTCGTGGTTCGCTGCGGGCCGCCGGTGGCTTGTCGCGCCCACGCGGCGGAGTCGCACATCGACACAGCCCCGCGCCCCTAAAGCCCTTTGCCCTGCGCGGCGGTCATCAGGGACTGCCAATCCGGAAGCTTCACCACGCCCCTGCCGAGTGATGCTCCCAGCTCCGCCTCCGCCCGTTCGATCGACTGCCAGCCCGTCCACTCGACCGGGTCGGCGCCCGCCGCGCGCAGGGCCGTGAGTGTGTCCTGGGGGACATCCCGGGCGGCGAGGAGCGGGGCGTCCTCCAGGAGGGACATCGCCGTTTCCTTCGCGCAGGGGCGGTTCGTGCCGATCACGCCCGTCGGGCCGCGCTTGATCCAGCCGGCCACGTACTCGCCCGGGGTGACGACGCCCTCGCGCAGGACCCGTCCGGCCAGATTCGGCACGGTGCCGGTCTTCGCGTCGAACGGCAGCCCCTCCATCGGCACTCCGAGATAGCCCACCGAACGCAGCACCAACTGCGCCTCGATGTCCTCGTAGCGGCCCGTGCCCGTCACGCTGCCGTGCCCGTCCGGGGCCGTCCGCTCGAACCGCACCGCGCCCACGTGGCCCCGCTCGGCGAGCAGTTCGACCGGGCGGAGGAAGAAGCGCAGATGGATCCGGTGCGGGGCGTCCGCCGGCGGTGACTCGGCCCAGCCGCGCACGACCTCCACGTTGCGCCGCTGCGGGGCGGGCAGCGCGGACGGGTCCGTGTACCCCGGGTCCGGCGCCAGCTCCGCCGGGTCCGCGACGACGTCGGTCCCCGGCAGGGTGCCCAGCTCGCGCAGCTCCTTGGTGGTGAAGCGGGCCTGGGACGGACCGCGCCGGCCCACCATGTGGATCTCGGTCACCCGGCTCGCCGCCAGCGCGGTCAGGGCCGCCTGCGGCATGTCGGTCGGGCTGAGCTCGGCCAGCCCCCGGGCCAGCATCCGGGTGACGTCCACGGCGACGTTCCCCACGCCGATGACCACGGCCGACCGCGCGTCCCGCAGGAAACCGCCGTCCACGGCGTCCGGGTGGGCGCTGTACCAGGACACGAACTGCGTCGCCGACCAGCTCCCCGGCAGATCCTCCCCGGGAATGCCCAGATGGCGGTCCGTGGCGGCGCCCACGCAGTACACCACCGCGTGGTAGAGCTCCCGCAGCCGGGCGGCCGGCACTCCGCCGGGGCCCACCTGCACACCTCCGAGGAACCGGACCCGGTCGTGCTCCAGGACCGCGCGCAGATTGTTCTGCAGTGACTTGATCTTCTCGTGGTCCGGTGCCACGCCGTAGCGGACCAGGCCGTACGGGCACGGCAGCCGGTCCAGGACGTCGACGCACACCCCGGAGTCCAGTTGGACGAGGCTCTGGGCGGTGTAGCACCCGCTCGGCCCTGAGCCTACGACGGCGACTCGCAGCACGGCGGAACTCCTTACCCGTGGGATCCCGGGGGATCTCCGGAGAGTGCTGATGTCTCCAGCATCGCACCGGCCGGGCTCCGCTGACAGGGTGCTGTGCTCCGACCGGGGCGCGTGTCGGATCTATAGCGAATGTGATCATGCGGTTACGTTCCGTGTGTGCTGGAAGCATCCTTTCTTAATCTTTCTGATCGCTCTCCGGTGGACGGCGCGGTGTCCGTGCGGCCCGCGTGGGAAGTGCGGGAGAACGAGGACGCCACGCGGTGGTTCGACGTCCGGATCGCCTTCACGGACGGCGCCCACGTCGACGCGCTGGCGGTCGTGACCGGCGGATGCGTGGGTGTCGAGGACGTACGCGCCCAGCCCGCGCTGTCCCTCGACGACCTGGCGGTGCTCGCCGACTGGTTCGAGGAATCGCTGGCCGAGGCGTGCGGCGCCGGCGCCGGCGCGGGCCCGGCTCCCGAGAGCTGCGCGGGCCCGGGGCGCCGGGCCCGGCCGGTCTGGCCGGGCGGCGCCGAGGGGCGGTGGCTGGTGGCACAGGAGTACCGCGCGGCCCAGCAGGACGGTGCCGACCCGGTCCTCGCCGTGATGTGCGCGACCGGGCACAGCCGCCGCAAGTCGCTGAGGCTGATCGGCCAGGCCCGGGACGCGGGCCTGCTCGCGCCCCGTCGCGCACGACGCTGAGCGGACCGGCCCGGCGCGCGACCGTGACCCGGGGTCCGCTCAGAGCATGTCCCGCATTCGCGTGATCTCGCTGGTCTGCTGGGCGATCACCTCGTCGGCCATCTCCTCGACGCGGATGTTGTTGCCCTGCCCCTTCACATCCGTGGCCATGGTGATCGCGCCCTGGTGATGGGTCGTCATCAGGGTCAGGAAGAGGTGGTCGAAGGCCTTGCCGTCGGCCGCGCGGAGCTTCTTCAGCTGGGCCTCGGTCGCCATGCCGGGCATCGCGGCGTGCTCGTGCCGCTCGGCCTTCAGGGGCTTTCCGTACGACTTCAGCCAGCCCTTCATGGCCTCGATCTCGGGCTTCTGGCCGGCCGCGACGCGCTCGGCGATGCGCTTGACCTTGTTCGACTCGGCACGCTTCGGGGCGAGTTCGGTCATCACCAGGGCCTGGGCGTGGTGCTCGATCATCATGCGGGCGTAGGAGACGTCCGCCGCGTTGGGGGAGTCGTTCTCCGGGTTCTGGTCGGCGGCCTCTTCGGCGGACAGGGTGCGGTTCGCCTCGCCGGGCTCGCCCGGCGCGATCACGGCGGGCCCGTCGGCGGCGGCCGGCTTCCGGTCCGGACCGGAGTCACAGCCCCCGGCCGCGAGCACGGCCAGGGCGACCAGCCCCGTCGTGACGGCGGAAGCACGAGACACACGGCGGAAGAGCACAACGACCTCCTGTGACGGGCGAGTCGGGGCGCCAACACTTCATTGCGATTCTGTTGCCCCCTGTTGGTATGTGCATGACGAAGACGATACTGCGTGGTGCGTGAACCGTTCCGCAGCGAACGGAACCAGGGAGGAAAACAGTGATCCTGTTGAACGACCGCAGAACACGCAGCAGACGCCTGGGCGTCGTCGCGGCCGCCGGTGGACTGCTGGCCGCGCTCCTCACAGCGGCACCGGCAGGGGCCACCCCCGACCCGGGGGACGCGCCGCCCGCGCCGAAGAAGGTCTCCAAGAGTGCCCAGGCCGAGGTCCGTGAGGCCATCGAGAAGGGCGAGATACCCACCCAGGACGAGATCGTCCACTCCGACAACATCCAGCACCTGGCGTTCGTCCCCAAGGACGTGCTCCAGGGCACGAACTCGGACCTCGCCTTCCAGGGCAGGTACGCGTTCGCGGGCAACTACGACGGCTTCCGCATCTTCGACATCAGCAACCCCAAGGCGCCGAAGACCGTCGCCCAGGTGCTGTGCCCCGGCTCGCAGAACGACATCTCCGTCTCCGGCGACCTGCTGTTCCTGTCCACCGACTCCTCGCGCAGCGACAGCAGTTGCACCAGCACCACCCAGCCGGCGACCGAGAAGTCCTCGTGGGAGGGCATGAAGGTCTTCGACATCAGCGACAAGCGCAACCCGAGGTACGTCGCCGCCGTCGAGACCGCCTGCGGCTCGCACACCCACACGCTGGTGCCCGAGCGCCGCAACGTCTACGTGTACGTCTCCTCGTACTCGCCGAACGCCGCCTACCCCGACTGCCAGCCGCCGCACGACGGCATCTCCGTCATCAAGGTGCCGCGCGACGCCCCCGAGAAGGCGAAGGTCGTGGGCTTCCCCGTGCTGTTCCCCGGTGAGGGGCCGGACGGCGGCGGCAACCCGGGCGGACCCACCAACCCGGGCGTCTCCAAGACCACCGGCTGCCACGACATCACCGTGCTGCCGTCGAAGGACCTGGCCGCGGGCGCCTGCATGGGCGACGGCATCCTGTTCTCCATCAAGGACCCGGAGCGGCCCAAGGTCATCGACCGCGTCCAGGACAACGTCAGCTTCGCGTTCTGGCACTCGGCGACCTTCAACCAGAAGGCGAACAAGGTCGTCTTCACCGATGAGCTGGGCGGCGGCGGCGCGGCCACCTGCAACGCGGAGATCGGACCGAACCGCGGCGCCGACGGCATCTACGACATCGTCGGCAAGGGCGACAAGCGCAAGCTCGTCTTCCGCAGCTACTTCAAGATCCCCCGCCACCAGGCGGACACCGAGAACTGCGTGGCCCACAACGGCTCGCTGATCCCGGTGAAGGGCAAGGACCTGATGGTCCAGGCCTGGTACCAGGGCGGTGTCTCCGTCTGGGACTTCACCGACTCGGCCAAGCCTAAGGAGATCGCCTACTTCGACCGCGGTCCGCTGACCACGGACACGATCAAGTCGGGCGGCTCGTGGTCGGCGTACTACTACAACGGCTACATCTGGTCGAACGAGTACGCCAGGGGCTTCGACGTCCTGAAGATCGACGACCGGCGCACCGACCCGGCCCGCCGGATCCATCTGCGCGAACTCAACGTCCAGACGCAGCCGGACTACTTCGACTGACCCTCCGGGCCGCACCCCGGTGCGGCCCCGGTCGCGAAGAACCGCGACAGATCCCTGTCGCCCGTCCCGTCGGAGGCTCCGGTCTCCGGCGGGACACCGAGCTCCCGGTCGAGCCCGTAGCGCGTGAACAACTCGGCCCGCAGCACCGGGACGGGCATCGGCACCCCCGGCACCAGCGCCGCGTACACCGCGCCCATCAGCAGGGCGCGCAGCATCGGATAGTCGCCGTCGACGTCCCGCGACCCGAGCCGGGCGACGGTGTCCCGCAGCAGTTCGGCCAGCCGCCGCTGCTCCGGGCAGGGCACGAAGCCCTCGGCCTGCAGCAGCCCGGCCATGTGCTGGCGCATCAGCACGGGCCGGTCCCCGGCCAGGCCCAGGATCGCGTCGATGGCCCGCGCCATCCGCTCCCGGCCGTCCTCGGTGCGCGGCTCGCGCTCCAGCGCCTCCTCCAGCGTGCGGTGCATCAGCCGGTGCACCGCGGACTGCACGAGCTGGCGCTTGCCGGGGAAGTAGTACGAGACCAGACCGCGCGCCGAACCCGCCCGGTCGGCGATGTCGCCGAGCGTCGTCGCCTCGAACCCGCGCTCGTCGACCAGCTCGACCGCCGCCTGCAGAAGCCGCTCCTTCGAACGTCTCCGCAACTCTTCATTGACCGAGGCGCTGCGCGGGGACATGCTGAAACTCCTGCGTTGACTGGCTGCCAGCCAACTATACTCGGAGCGTCCGGCCGGGGCCGCGCGGTCCCAGCCGGGGATGCCGTCTGCCTCGGGCGACACGGGGGATCGTCCGAGGCGGGCGAGCGGAAGCCCGGATGGTCGCCTCGGGCAGCTTGTTCCGGTGGAGTGCGGCCCTCAGCTCACCAGATCCAGGACCGGCCGCAGCCCGTCCGGCCGGTCGGTCACCGGCAGATGGTCCACGAAGTGCACCCCGCAGCCCAGGGCCGTGGCCCCGCCGTCCGCCCTGCGGTCGTCGCCGACCATGAGCGTCCGCCGCGGATCGGCGCCCAGCGCCTCGCAGGCGGTGGCGAACAGCCGCGGGTCGGGCTTCTGGATGCCGTGCTCGTACGACAGGACGTACACGTCGATGTAGGGATCCAGGCCGTGCGCGCGGAAGACCGGGCGCAGGTCCCAGCCGATGTTGCTGACCACCCCGACCGGGATGTCCCGCTCGCGCAGGGTGCGGAGCACCTCGACGGCGTCCGGGTACGGGGCCCACGCGTCCGGGTGCATGTGGCGGTCGTACAGCGCGTCGTGCAACGTCGGGTCGGGCAGCGTGACTTGGCGGGAGACGCCGGTGTACGCGGTCCGGTGCAGCTCGGCGCTCTGATCCCGGATCCGCCAGGCGTCGGCCAGTTCCTCCGGCACCCGCGCGGGATCGCCACCGCCCGGCAGCGCGCCCGCGGCCTCCAGCGCCCGCGCCGCGGCGATCACCTCCGCCTCGGCGAGCCGGATCGCGGTCCCGGCCAGCGTGCCGCGCAGCCAGGAGTCGGTGGACTCGACACGGAAGAGGGTTCCGGAGAAGTCGAACAGCACGGCGGTCATGGGGTGATCCTACGAGGACACGCCTGGCTCCGACGGCTGTTCAGGGATGCCGGCGCTGGTGCACCCACACCGCCAGGGCCACCACCAGCGCGCCCAGCAGCCAGCCGCCCAGCACGTCCGACGGCCAGTGGACGCCCAGCCAGATGCGGGTCAGCCCGACCCCGATCACCGAGACGACGGCCACGGTCAGGGCCGTACGCCACACGGCGGGGCTCACACCGTGGCGGTGCAGGAGCCACAGGAGGAGGCCGCACACGACCGTGGCGGTCATGGCGTGACCCGACGGATAGGCCGAATAGTGTGCCGAGTCCACGGGGTCGGGCCAGACCGGGCGGGGACGGTCCACAGCCGCCTTGAGAGCCTGCTGCAGCAGCGTGCCCAGGGTGACGGCCAGCGCCAGCCACACCGCCGTCCAGCGTGCCGCGAGCCGCACGACGAGCCAGACGACGACGGCCGCGCACAGCAGTCGCATCGTCCACGGATCCCACACCCAGTCCGTGAGGACGCGGAACGTCTGGGTGAGGCCGGGTTCGTCGACCGCCCAGCGGTGGGTGGTGCCGGAGATGTCTCCGTCCGTGGTGATCAACGGGCTCCATCTGACCGCGACGAGGGTCAGCAGCAGAGCCGAGCACAGGGCGAGGACACCGGCGGAACCGGCGGCGGTGCGGTGCTCGGGACGGGGCGGGGAGTCGACGGACGGGGAGTGCATGATGCGATCCTCGCCGAACCGGGGGGTCCGGATCCAGTGCGGCGGCGATCTTCGCACCCGGGGACCACATGCTTCGGCCACTCCGAGGCCCCGGCGCCCGGGTCGGATCCGGCTGCTACCCCAGCGCCCGCAGCCCCGGTACGAACGCCAGCAGCACCGGCACCACGGGCACCAGCGCGGCCGCCGCCGTCAGCCGCAGGCGGTGTGCCGCGGTCAGCCGGTCCGGGGGAGTGAGCAAGCGGTGCACGCGCGCCGGGACATGGGCCTGCGGCGTCGGACACGGACCGAACACCCCGCGATGCTCGTTCAGTTCGACCAGGGCGAGGGCCGTGGTCAGACGGCCGAAGCGGCGGGAGGCCGTGTCGTCGGCGGCGAGTTCGACCAGACGGTGCATCTCGTCGCGGAACGCGGCGAACACCGGCACCTGCGGAAATCCGCCCGCGAGGGCCGAGGAACAGTTCAGCAGCCAATCGTGCCGGGCCCGCGCGTGCCCCTGCTCATGGGCGAGCACGGCATCCAGCTGCCGGCCCTTCAGGCGGCGCAACGCGGCCGTGGTGACGACCAGTTGCGGCGGGGCGCCGGGCAGCCACCAGGCGTCGGGCCGCTCGCTCTCCAGGACGGCGAGCCGTCCGGACACGGCCACCTCGCCCGGCAACAGCGGGGCCCGGACCAGCAGGTCGGCGCGCCGGCGGCGGCGCCGGGTGCGCGCCCGGCCGACCTCGCGGACCAGCATCGCCGCGCTCCACAGACCCCCGCAGGCCAGTGCCACCGCCGTGGTCGCCGCCCAAGGGCCCGCCGTACCGAGGGCATAGGCCTCGACGGCGGCGCTCGGGGCCGTCGCGAAGACATGCCCGCCGACCGCGTGCCAGGCCGCCGCCGCGCTGAGCGTCATCGACAGCGCACAGCACACGAGTACGGCCGCCACCGCGCACTGCCACACCCACAGCGCCACCACCGGCTCACGATCCGGCCATTCCGCCCTGGCGAGCAGCCGGGGAGCCACCACGGCGGTCAGGGCGCCGAGCAGCAACAGTGCCGCGGGGAGCATCATGGGACGCAGCCTATGAGCGCGGTGCCGCCCAGGGGTACGAGTTGTGCCGTCAAAGTGACGCAGGCAACGGATCACAGCGTCAGCAGCATCGCCACCATCGCGATCCCCATGGACAGCCGGCACGCCCGCGCCAGCTCCGGCCGGTCGCCCCACCCGGCCGTCCCGCCGCTCCCGGCCACGGCGGGCACCGGCACGAGCCGGACGCCGGTCAGCAGCACGTATCCGGCGAAGTACAGCAGCAGCGCTCCCGTCAGGAGCGGGACTCCCGATCCGCCCTGACCGTGCGCGTGTGCGGGGGAGCCCGCCATGACGACGGACATGTAGACCATCGCCGCGGCACCCGCCAGATGATGGAGATGGCGCGCCCCGGCCCGCGCCGCCCACAGCGCGTGCACCGCTGCCGCCCCGAACACGGACGCGTACGCGAGCCAGGCCCACGAGGGCGGAGTGAACACCGCCGCCGGAACCGCCATCGCGGCCATCCCGAAGCCCATCAGCGCCTCGCCTCCGCTGCGCATCCGCACCAGGCAGTAGCCGCCGGTCACCGCGCAGAGCGCCACCAGCAGCCAGCCGGACGAAGCCGGTCCGTGCACGCGCACCTCCCCGCTCGACAGTCGGTCATTCGATGCCCCGGCCATGCGGTGCGCACGCGAGCGCAAGGGTGTACACGGGGAGCATGCGACGGAGCACAGCAGGTGAGCGGCTCGATCGCCGCGCATCTTTTACGAGTAAAACACCTGCTAATGTTGTGGGAATGAGTAGCACGAACCCCCCACCCGCCTCCCCGCCCGCCCGGCGTCTTCCGCTGGCGGGCGTGCTGCGCGTCGGCCGGCCCGCCGAGATCTGGTTCAAGCCCGCGCTGAGCGTGGTCGCGTCGATGGCCCCGCCCAACCTCACCCTCCTGGCGCTCGGCCGGCTCGACCTGGCCATGTACTCGATGGCCGGGTCCCTGTGCGCGCTCTACGCCCACAACCGCCCCTACGCCGCCCGGGCCGGGGCCCTGGTGTGGGTGGTGCTCGGCATGCTCGGCGGGCTCGCCGTCGCCCTGGTCGCCGCCTCGCTCACCGGCAGCGCCGTCGTGCTGGTCACGGTCGGCGCCCTGCTGGCCGCCGCGCAGAAGGTGCTGTGCGACGCCACCCGCGTCGGCCCGCCGGGCAATGTCGTCCTCACGTTCGTCAGCTCCGCCTCGCTGTTCGCGCCGCAGACCCTCGACCAGGTTCCCGGCCATCTGGCTCTGGCCGCCGCGACGGGTGCCTGGGCCTGGCTGGTCTGCATGGCGCCCGCGCTGCTCCGGCCGCACGGCCCCGAGCGCCGCGCCACCGCCGGTGCCCTGAAGGCCGCGGCCGCGTACGCCGACATGGGCGGCACGGGCGAGGGCCACGCCCGGGCCCGTGCCGCGGGCTACGCCGCCGTCCAGGCCGCCTGGCAGTCGCTGCTGTCCACCGGCGCGCCTTCCCGGACCCGGCGCGCCCTCGAACGGCTCGTCGTACGGGCCGAGGTCGCCCTCGCGGCACCGGCGGAGGCGGATGCCGGCCGGCTGCGTGCGTGGGCCCGCGTGCTGCGCGGTACCGGGCCCGTCCCGCAGGCCGGTCTGCCGCGGGCGGCCGCCGACGAACTGCTCGGTGTGGACGCGGCGCGCTCCCTCTGGACCCGGCTCGGCCCGCTGACCCCGCTCGCGGTGCGGACCGCGCTCGGCTGCGCGCTCGCCGGCTACGCCTCCCTCGCCCTCGGTATCGGCCGCCCGTACTGGGCCCTGGTCACCGCCGCCTCGCTCTACCAGGCCAACATCGCCCTCACCTGGAGCCGGGCCGTCCAGCGGGTCGTCGGCAACGTCGTGGGTGTGCTCGTCTTCGCGGCCGTCGCGCCGCTCGCGCACCTGGACCAGGCGGTCCTCGTGCTGTGCTGCCTCGCGTTCAGCTTCGGTGCCGAGGTGCTGATCAGCCGCAACTACTGGCTCGGCAGTGTCTGCGTGACCCCCATGGCCCTGCTCATCACCGAGTTCGCCGGATCCCAGCAGCCCGGCGAGCTGATCACGGAGCGCGTCGTGGACACCGTCGTCGGCGCCCTGGTCGGCTTCGTCGCCGCCGTGGCCGTCACCAACCGGCGCGCGGGCGACCGTGTCGAACGGGCCCTGGCCACCGCCGAACGGGCCCGCGAGCAGGCCGCCCGCCTCCTGGCCGAGGCGGACCCCGACGCGGCCGCCCTGGAGTCGGCCCGCCGGGGCCTCGCCGTCGCCCTGGTCGACCTGCGGGCCACCGCCGACGCCGCGGCCGGCGAATGGTGGCAGCGTGCCCTGCCCCAGGAGCGGGTCGTGCTCGCGGAGCAGGCCGGACACCGTACGCTCGCCGCTACGGCACGACGCCAGGGGCTGCTCCCGGACCGGGGCACGGGCACAGAGACGGAGGACGCACGGCCATGACGGCGACGGAAGGGTCATCGCCCACGGGGGACGAGCCGGGATCCGAACCACAACCGGCGGCCGGGACCGGGCGGGCAGGGGACGACTTCGCCGAGGGGCCTGCCGTTGACCGGGCGCGGACGGCCGGAGGGGACCTGGCTCACGGGCGGGCATCCGACGAGGCGCGCGCGACCGGAGAGGAACGGGCCGGTGGTCGCGGGGCCGGCCGGGCCCATGGGGCCGGGGATGGCCCCGCCGGCGGTACGGCGGGCGATGCGGCTTCCGTGGCCGGAGGGGAACGTATCGGTGGGGCCCACGGGGAGCACGCGGCCCACGGGGAGCAGGCTGCCGACGGGACCGGTACGGCCGGAACGGAGCCGGTCGGCGAGGCCCCTGCCGTCGAACCCGCCCCGGCCGGTGGCCGGCGGGGTGACACCGTTGCCGGTGTCGTGCGGCAGTGGCGGGCCGTGCACCCCGGGCTCGACACCGGGCCGATGGAGGTCATCGGCCGGATCAACCGCTGTGCCGCGCTCCTTCAGCAGGCCGAGGACGCGCCGCTGCGCCGGGCGGGTCTGAGCCGCCCGGAGTTCGATCTGCTCGGCGCGCTGCGTCGCACCGGGCACGAACTGACCCCTGGGGAGCTGGCCCGGGAGACCTTCTCCTCGGGCGCCGCCGTCACCAAGCGCCTCAAGCAGCTGTCCGAACGCGGTCTGGTGGAACGCCGAATCGACAGCCGCGACCGCCGCGTCGCCCACCTCCGCCTCACCGACGCCGGACGCGAACTCGTCGACGGCGTCCTGCCCGCCCAGCTCGCCTACGAGACCGCGGTCCTGTCCGGCCTTGACGCCCCCGAGCAGGGTGAACTCGCGGCTCTTCTCGGAGAGTTGCTCGGCCAGCTGGAGGGTCGCCTGGGCGCGCTGCGGGGTTGACCGGACCTGTCTGGCCGGGGCCGTCCGCCCCCTCTGGCGTGCCGCACCGGCCCCGACGTACCCTCACCCCGTACCGCACCGCGTGGCGGCCTCCAGCTCCTTCATCTGCCCGGAGGTACCCCATGCCCGCACTCGAGGTGCGCCCCTTCCGCCGAGCCGACCGCGACCAGCTCACCGACCTGGTCAACATGCACGTGGCGGCCGTCGTCCCCGGCGTCTCCGTCTCCGTGAACACCGTCCTCGGCGACCTGGAGCGGCAGCCCGGCGAGTTCATCACCGACCCGTGGGTGGCCGAGCGGACGACGCTCGTCGCCGAGCAGCGCCGGTGCGTCGTCGCCGCGGCCCATCTGCTGCGCTACCGCGCCGACGCCGAGGTCGGCGAGACCTACCGGGACAGCGCCGAGATCAACTGGTTCGTGCACCGCCCGACGGCCTCGCACTGGCCGGACTCCGACCGGGCCGCCGACCTGCTGATGCGGGCGTGCCTGGCACAGCTCGCCCGCTGGGACGTCCGTGTCCGGTACGCCGACGGCGCACTGCCCGCCCCGCTCGTCCACGGCCTGCCCCGCAACTGGCCCCACATCCGGGCCGTCTACGAACGCGCGGGGTTCCGGCACACCGGGGACACCGAGGTCATCCTGATCGCCCGGGTCGCCGACCTGCCGGCGCACGAACCCCGGCCGGGCGTCACGGTCGAACGCACGCTGGGGGAGTGCGGCACCCGCTTCACGGCCTACGCCGACGCGCGCGCCCTCGGCTTCGTCGAGGTGGACACGGCCCTGGCCCGCCCCGAACGGCACGCCCGCGCCGCGGGCCTGGCCGACATCGGCAACCTCCACGTCGACCCCGCGCAGCACGGCACGGGCCTGGAGAACTGGCTCCTGGCCCAGGCCGCCGACTGGCTCCGCCTGTGCGGCGTCGACCGGCTCGTCGCCTATGAAACGGCCGCTGAAACGGCCGCCGACACCGCCAGGCTCGACCTCCTGGCGGGTGCGGGCTTCCGCGAGCTGACCCGTACCGACCGGGGCTGGGAGCACCGCCCCGGGTGACCTCAGATGCCGGGCCGGTACCGCATCGGGTGGTCCGCCGGGACCTCGACCAGCACGATCGGCGTGCCGTCCGGGTCCGCGATCCACATCTCGACCAGGCCCCACGGCTCCTTCACCGCCGGCCGCACGATCTCGACGCCCTTCGCCCGCAGCTCCTCCTCCGCCGCGGCCACGTCGTCGACCTGGAGCCACAGCCGTACGGCGGGCGAGGGGGGAGTCTCGGACCGGCCCGCGACCTCGAGGAAGCCACCGCCCGTGAAGTAGACCGTGCCGCGCTCGGGACCCGTGCCGAACTCCCGGTAGACGGCGAGGCCGAGCTGTTCGCCGTAGAAGGCACGGGCGCGCTCGGGGTCGGACGGGCGGAGCAGGATTCGGCTGCTGAGTACATGCACCATGCACGAGAGCCTAGTGGCGGCGCTACTCTCATCCGTGCCCGAATCACGCCGCGAAACGGAGACATACGCCCATGGACACCGCCGCCACCGGACTGACCTACCGCGATGCCACCGACGCCGACGTGGACGAGCTGGTCGCGCTGATCGAGTCGGCGTACCGGGGCGACGACAGCCGGGCCGGGTGGACCACCGAGGCGGACATTCTCGAGGGGCAGCGGACCGACCCGGAGGGCGTGCGGGCCGTCATCAAGTCGCCCGACAGCCGGTTGCTGACCGTGGAGCGGGAGGGTCGGGTCGTCGCGTGCTGCCAGCTCGAGCACCGCGGGGACCACGCCTACTTCGGCATGTTCGCGGTCAGCCCCCGGCTCCAGGGCGAGGGCCTCGGCAAGGTGATCATCGCGGAGGCGGAGGGGCTGGCCCGCGCGACGTGGGGCGTGACGGAGATGCACATGACCGTGATCTCCGTACGCGACGACCTCATCGCCTGGTACGAGCGGCGCGGCTACCGCCGTACGGGTCGGATGACCCCCTTCCCGTACGGCGACGAGCGCTTCGGCATCCCGCAGCGCGACGACCTGAAGTTCGAGCTGCTGATCAAGGAGCTCCGCTAGCGGCTATGCCGTGAAACGGCCCGTGCGCTTGATGTCCGGGTGGTCGGTGGTCGCGCCGTCGAGACCGAATGCCCGGACGAGCCGCAGATGGTCCTGCGTGTTCACCACCCAGCCGATGATCCTCAGGTCGGCCTTGCGCGCACGCTCGACGGTCTCCAGGGTGAGCCGGCGGATGTTCAGGCAGACGGTCTCGGCGCCGACCGCCACGGCGCGGTCCACGATGTCGGTGCCGTAGCGGCTGGCGATCAGCGCGGTACGCACCCCCGGCACCAGTGGCTTGATCTCGGCGATCGCCTCATCATGGAACGAGGAGACCTCCACCCGGCCGGCCAGCCCGCGCCGGTTCATCACCTCGGCCAGGGCCCGCGCCGCCTGAGCGTCCTTGATCTCCGCCTGGATCGGCGTCTGGACGGCCTCCAGGACCTCCTCGAAGACCGGCACCCGCTCGCCCCGGCCCGCGTCCAGGGCGCGCAGCTCGGCGAGGGTCTTCTCGGCGATGGGCCCGCTGCCGTCGGTCGTGCGGTCCACGTCCGTGTCGTGCATGACGACGAGCGCGCCGTCCTTGCTCAGATGCAGGTCGAGTTCTATGGCGTCGAGACCCGCCTCCTGGGCGGCGACGAAGGAACGGAGGGTGTTCTCGGGTTCCACACCCATGACTCCGCGGTGACCGATGGTGAGGAAGTTCAAGACGCGACTCTCTTCCGTCGACAGGCGGCACTGGGGGCCTTACGGCCCACCTGGACCGTATCGCCTGCACCGGCCCCGTGCAGAGGGCGAGGGCATGGTCGGCGTACATCCGGGCACAAGCAGGGCCGACAGGAAAAAGTGCGGCAGGGGCCCGGGTGAGACAGGATAATTTCCCGAGCTTTTCCTTGCTGGGAGGAACCTCGTGTGTATACGGTCTGGGTACGCGAGATTCTCCCGTGGAAGGTGGGACATGACGGAAATTCTTGTGCAGGTGGGTTCGGAGGACCTGGTTCCTCCCGTGGCCAGGGTGGTGGAGCACCCGGCATGGCCCGTGCTCAAGGATGCCGTGGAGCGGATCCGGCCATGGCAGTCCAAGGACGGGTCGATCGACTTCGACGCCGAGGGCGCGCCGGACCGCGCCGACGCCGAGCAGGCCGTCCGCAGGGCCGCCGACGCGGTACTGGAGCTCTCCCCGCTGCTCCCGCACGACGCCGCCTATCACGAGGCCCTGGTCAAGGACCTGCGCCGATGGGCCGACGGCGGCTTCGAGGTGCCCGACTTCCTCGACTCCCTGCTGGCCTTCCAGCCCGCCGCGAGCCGCGCGGACGGCCTCCAGCACCTGGTCGTCTTCCCGATGTACACGCAGAACGGCAACCCGGACCGCAATCTCGAGGCGGTCGTCCTGCGCATGGTCTGGCCGGACTGGCTGTCCGAACTGGAGCGCACGCGCTACGACAACCCGCTGTTCTGCGGCATCAAGTTCGAGGACTTCACGGCCGGCTACGACACCAACTCCGCCGTCCTGTTCCCCGAGACCATCGCCGTGCGCGAGGCACCCGAACGGTTCACCTGGGGCGGCATCTTCTGCGACCGCGAGGCCGCCCGCTTCCGCCGGGTGACCGACGCCGCTGTCGACATCCTGGGCCTCGAGCTGCCCGAGGACGTCGCCGCGATGGTCCACGACCAGAAGCGCTGCGAGGAGGCGTTCGTCCTGTGGGACATGGTCCACGACCGCACCCACAGCCACGGCGACCTGCCGTTCGACCCCTTCATGATCAAGCAGCGGCAGCCGTTCTGGATGTACGGCCTGGAGGAGCTGCGCTGCGACCTCACCGCCTTCAGGGAGGCCGTGAAGCTGTCGGCCGAGGGCGTCCCGCAGGCCCGTGACGTCCAGGTCGCGGTGCTCCTCGACCGGATGTTCCGCTTCCCGGTCACCGGCGAGCGCGTGCGCAACTACGACGGCCTCGGCGGCCAGCTCCTCTTCGCCTACCTGCACAAACACGACGTCGTCCGCTGGACCGACAACAAGCTGACCATCGACTGGGAGCGTGCCCCGCAGGTCACCAACCAGCTGTGCGCCGACATCGAGAAGCTCTACCGCGACGGCATCGACCGCCCCAAGCTCGTCCACTGGTTCGCCGGATACGAGCTGGTCTCCACGTACCTCTCCCCGCACCCGGGCTCGAAGTGGGCCAAGGGCCCCGAGGCCCTGGACGTGACACAGCCGCCCCGGAAACTCGTCGATGACGTGCTTCCGGACGAGTTTCCGCTGAGCATGTTCTATGAGGCACTGTCCAAGAAGCTGAAGAACGTGATCGCCTCCACCAAGGGCATCACGGCGGACGGCGCCGAGCGGATCGCCGCATGAGCGGCGGAATCGTCCGCGGAACCGAGAACACTGCTCAGGAGGCGAAGAAGATGGCGGGGAACGGAGCTCTCAGCGGTGCGGTGATCGCGGTGGCCGGTGCGGGCGGGCCCGCGGGCCGGGCGGCGCTGCTGCGACTGGCCGAGGCGGGGGCGACCGTCGCCGCCGCCGACAACGATCCCGAGCGGCTCGCGGACGCCGTGGACGCGGCCCGCTACGCGTCGGGCGGCGCCACCGTCACCGGTGAGCCCGTCGACCTGCTGGATCTCCAGTCCACCCGTGACTGGGCCACGCACATCGAGAAGGACTTCGGCCGCGTCGACGGCGTGGTCCACCTCGTGGGCGGCTGGCGCGGCAGCGAGACCTTCACCAAGACGAGTCTCGACGACTGGGACTTCCTGGAGCTGCTGCTGATCCGCACCGTGCAGCACACGTCGCTGGCCTTCTTCGAGGCCCTGCAGCGCAGCGAGCGCGGCAGGTATGTGCTGATCAGCGCGGCCGGTGCCACGAAGCCGACCGCGGGCAACGCCTCGTACGCCGCCGCCAAGGCCGCCGCCGAGGCCTGGACGCTCGCGCTGGCCGACGCCTTCCGCAAGGCGGGGGGCGCCGGGGGCCCGACGTCCGCCGCTGCCATCCTGGTGGTGAAGGCGCTGGTGCACGACGCGATGCGCGCCGAGCGACCCAACGCGAAGTTCGCGGGCTTCACCGACGTCAAGGACCTGGCCGAGGCCGTCGTGGGTGTCTGGGACAAGCCCGCCGCCGAAGTGAACGGAAACCGTCTGTGGCTCACCGAGAAGCCGTGAACCCGCCGAAGACCGACGCGCGCCGCCATCACGACCCGGACATCCGCGGTTTCGCCAGCGACAACTACGCCGGCGCCCACCCGGAGGTGCTCGCCGCCCTGGCCCTGGCCAACGGCGGGCACCAGGTCTCGTACGGCGAGGACGCGTACACCGAGAACCTGCAGAGCGTCGTCCGCAGCCACTTCGGCGCCACGGCCGAGGCGTTCCCGGTCTTCAACGGCACCGGCGCGAACGTCGTCGCCCTCCAGGCGGTCACCGACCGCTGGGGCGCGGTGATCTGCGCCGAGAGCGCGCACATCAACGTCGACGAGTGCGGGGCTCCCGAACGGGTCGGCGGCCTGAAGCTGCTCACCGTTCCGACGCCCGACGGCAAGCTCACGCCCGAGCTGATCGACCGGCAGGCGTTCGGCTGGGACGACGAGCACCGCGCGATGCCGCAGGTCGTCTCCCTCGCCCAGACCACGGAACTGGGCACGGCCTACACGCCGGACGAGATACGCGCCATCTGCGAGCACGCCCACGCGCACGGCATGAGGGTGCACTTGGACGGCTCCCGGCTGGCCAATGCCGCCGCCACCCTGAACGTCCCGATGCGGACGTTCACCGACGCCGCCGGCGTCGACCTCCTCTCCCTGGGCGGCACCAAGAACGGCGCCCTGTTCGGCGAGGCCGTCGTGGTCCTGAACCAGGACGCCGTCCGCCACATGAAGCACCTGCGCAAGCTGTCCATGCAGCTCGCCTCCAAGATGCGCTTCGTGTCGGTGCAGCTGGAGGCCCTGCTCGCCCGGGACCTCTGGCTGCGCAACGCCCGCCACTCCAACGAGATGACCCAGCGCCTCGCCGAGGGCGTACGCGCCGTGCACGGGGTCGAGATCCTCTACCCCGTGCAGGCCAACGCGGTGTTCGCCCGTCTGCCGCACGACGTGAGCGAGCGTCTGCAGAAGCGCTTCCGCTTCTACTTCTGGGACGAGGCCGCGGGCGTCGTCCGCTGGATGTGCGCCTTCGACACGACCGAGGAGGACGTGGACATGTTCGTGACGGCGCTCAAGGAGGAGATGGCCCGCTGACCCGCGCTGTTCACCGGTCGACGACGATCTCCGCCCGGTTGTTGCTCAGGTCCGGGTCGAACTTCCTGATGCTCAGCTCGGGATCGTCGTCGGCGGTGGCCACGGTGCCGCGGGCGCCGGGCACCACACGGTCGATCCGCAACGGGATCTCGAAGGTGTGGGAGGCCCCGTCGCGCAGAGGGATGGGCGTCTTGCAGTAGTAGGTCCTCGGGGACGCCGAGCCCGCCGACGCCCAGCAGTCCTCCTCCGGCAGGCCCGTGATCGTGGTGCCCTCCGATGCCCGGAACGACACCGTGGCGACGGCGGCGCCCACACCGAGCGAGGCGACCCAGGCCGGGCCGTCGTTGTGCACGGTGACACGGGCGGTCACTGTGTCACGTCGAACCGTTCGTACAACGCCTGCTGCCCGACGCCGAGTTCGGTGGGCAGCGCGTACCGCTGCCCCGGCGCGACGGCCTCGTCCAGTACGCACAGGGCGAAGGTGCCGATGTCCTCCTCCCGGTACTCGCAGTTCGCGTGCCGCTTCTCGAAGTCCAGCCCGTACGAGGCGTAGAACCACAGCAGGGTGCGCTCCGCCGTGCGGCTGCCGTTGTTGGAGAGCGTCGTCGGCAGACTCGTCCGGGTGCCCGGCGTGAGTCTGCTACGCCAAGCCCCACGCCCTCGCGGCGCTGCTGCGGGCCGAGGACATTCCGACCGCGCTGTGCTACCAGGAACTGGGTGTGGACGCGCGGTTCTCCCTCGACGGTGAGCGGCTCGCCTTCACACTCGACCCGGCGTCCGGTGAGACGGACTGTCCGGTCCTGTACGCCGCGCCTCACCCGGCCGTGCTGGGCGCCCTCACGTGGGCCCGCGACCGGCCCCACTTGTGGGAGACGCTGCCCACCACGCTGTGAGGGCCCGTCAGTGCGCCTCCGCCGCCCGCACCTGCTCCGGAGTCGGTGCCGTGCCGCCGAGGTGGGCCGGCATCCACCAGGTGTCCTCCGGGCCCTTCGGGCGTACGGGGTAGGCGCGCTGGGCGGCCTCGAGGAGCTCCTGGACGCGCTCGCGCAGCTGACGCGTGATCGCGCCCGCGTACTTGTCGCGGGAGGCCTCGATGGCCTCGCCGACCCGGATCGTGATGGGGATGTGGCTGCGCTTGAAGTTGCGGGGGTGACCCTTCGTCCACAGCCGCTGCGTGCCCCACACCGCCATCGGGATCAGCGGGACGCCGGCCTCCTGCGCCATGCGCGCGGCGCCCGACTTGAAGCTCTTCAGCGTGAACGACTGCGAGATGGTGGCCTCGGGGAAGACCCCGACGATCTCGCCCGACCGCAGCGAGTCCAGGGCGTGCGCGTAGGCCGTCTCGCCCTGCTTGCGGTCCACGGGGATGTGCTTCATGCCGCGCATCAGCGGGCCGGAGACCCGGTGCCGGAACACGGACTCCTTCGCCATGAAGCGCACGAGACGTTTCTGCGGCAGGGCCGCCAGGCCGTCGAAGACGAAGTCCAGGTAGCTGATGTGATTGCTCACCAGCACGGCGCCGCCCGAGCGCGGGATGTTCTCCGAACCCTGGCAGTCGATCTTGAGGTCCCACGCCTTGAACAGCGTGCGGGCGAAACCGACGACGGGACGGTAGACGAGCTCTGCCATGGGCGGGTCGGACCCTTCCTGCTCTGCCTGGGAAGGGATTCCCAGCGGAAAGTTACGCAGCCGTAGGTTTACGGCTTGTCGCAGATCGTGCCCGAAGAACGGCCGGGTAGCCAGTCCTCGTGCCCGCCGGGGAGGAGATTCTCGTCACGTCGCCCGTGTGACCCCACCTCGTGCTTTTACGCCCGTATTACTCCGCGCGCACCGCAACCCGCCGCACGAGCAGGTACAACTCGCAGCCCAGGCAGTACCCGAATGCCGCGTTCAGGAAGGCCGCCGCGAGCGCCGCGCCGGTTGCCGCGAGTCCCAGCCAGTCGGGCCCCAGGGTGTAGCCGACGAGCCCGAGTCCGGCGAAGAGCAGCCCCACCGCCTGGGCGAAACGCGGCGGTTCGGGCGCCTCGAAGTCGGCCGGCGGTCCGAGCCGCGGCCGTACGGCCTTCCGGAACAGCAGGCCGTACGGCGACCGGCCCACCCCGCCCGCCGCGCCGAGCAGGAACGCCAGCGTCTGCCAGGCCAGCAGCCACGCGCTCCCCGTGACCAGAACGACCGCCAGGACGACGGCCGTCACGGCCGCGCCGAAACGCGGCCCTCTCGCATCGATGTCCATGGAACCAAGCATTCCGCAACGCGGCCCCGTTGAGGGGGCGGGAATCTTTGCGGTCTCGTTAACGCTTGAACCAGGTGATGACCGGACTGGTGGTGTGTGTCCTGGTGCTCGCGGCGGCGAGCGCCTACGGAGTGCTGCAACGGCGGCGGAGCGGGAGAGTGCGGGTGCGCGGGCGGGACGACGGCAAGCGGCTGGGTGCGGCGGAGCTGGGCGCGGAACTCGGCGAGCGGGCCACGCTCGTCCAGTTCTCCAGCGCGTTCTGCGCGCCCTGCCGGGCGACCCGGCGGGTCCTCGGAGAGGTCGCCGGCGTGGTCCCGGGCGTGACCCATGTCGAGATCGACGCCGAGGCCCAGCTGGACCTCGTACGACGGCTGGACATCCTCAAGACCCCGACCGTGCTGGTCCTCGACGCCGACGGCCGGGTGGTGCGACGGGCCACCGGACAGCCACGCAAGGCCGATGTGATCGCCGCGCTGGGGGAGGCGGTGTGAGGTCCCGGCGCGGCCGGTGAGGGCGTCCAGTGAGTCATCTCCCACCTCACGAAACGAACTTGACTGTGCACACCATTTATCGTCAGCCTGACCCCATGCCTTCGGACCTCCTCGCCACGCCCGATCTCCTGCGCTCGGTCTTCCGGCGACACGCGGCGGGGGTCGCCGTGATCACCGCTCGTGGCGACACCGGTCCGGTGGGCTTCACTGCCACCTCCCTCGCCTCCGTCTCGGCCGAACCGCCCCTGCTGTCCTTCGGCGTCGGCACCGGCTCCTCCAGCTGGCCCGCGATGGCGGCGGCCGAGCACGTCGGCGTCCACATCCTCGGCGAGCACCAGCAGGAGCTGGCCGCCACCTTCGCCCGCAACGGAGCCGACCGCTTCGCTCCGCCCACCGTCTGGCGGGAGGGACCCGAGGGCGTGCCCCTGCTCGACGGAGTGCTGGCCTGGCTGGTGGCCCGGGTGGTCGCCCGCGTACCCGCCGGGGACCACCGGCTCGTGCTCGCCGAGGTCCAGCACGGGGACCCCACGGGTACCGGCCGTCCGCTCCTCTACCACCAGGGGCGTTTCCGGAGACTGCCCGACTGAGGGACGTACCCCCGGGCTGCGGGACCGTCGAGTTCCGGTTACGCTGCGTTGCGAAGGTCACAGTTCAAAGCGCTTGCTTAGCGGGAACGAACTAGGTGTACTGACGAGTAATATTTCGCTCGGAGCGTGGGTCGCCCCGACCGGAATCGGCCGCTTGAGGCGCCTATGCTGCCTGCAAGTAGGCAGCCGAGAAATGACGATTGCAGTAGGAGAGCCGGCGTGAGCTTGAGGATCGTTGTCACTGTGAAGTACGTGCCCGACGCCACTGGCGACCGGCACTTCGCCGATGACCTGACCGTCGACCGGGACGACGTGGACGGTCTGCTCTCCGAGCTCGACGAGTACGCGGTCGAGCAGGCGCTGCAGATCTCCGAGAACTCCGACGACGACGTGGAGATCACCGTTCTGACGGTGGGCCCCGAGGACGCCAAGGACGCCCTGCGCAAGGCGCTGTCCATGGGCGCCGACAAGGCGATCCACGTCGAGGACGACGACATCCACGGCACCGACGCCATCGGCACCTCCCTGGTCCTGGCCAAGGCCGTCGAGAAGGCCGGTTACGACCTGGTCATCTCCGGTATGGCCTCCACCGACGGCACCATGGGCGTCGTCCCCGCACTGCTCGCCGAGCGCCTGGGCGTCCCGCAGGTCACCCTGCTGTCCGAGGTGTCGGTCGAGGGTGGCGCCAACGGAACCGTCAAGGGCCGCCGCGACGGCGACGCCGCCACGGAGAGCCTGGAGGCCTCCCTGCCGGCGGTCGTGTCGGTGACCGACCAGTCGGGCGAGGCGCGTTACCCCTCCTTCAAGGGCATCATGGCCGCGAAGAAGAAGCCGGTGGAGTCCTGGGACCTGTCCGACCTGGACCTGGAGGCCGAGGAGGTCGGCCTCGAGGGTGCCTACACCACGGTCGACAACGCGGCCGAGCGCCCGGCCCGTACCGCGGGCACGATCGTCAAGGACGAGGGCGAGGGCGGCAAGCAGCTCGCTGAGTTCCTCGCGGGCCAGAAGTTCATCTGAGCCCGGCATTCGCTGACCGCCCCTCATCTTTCGCAAGCAGGAGAGAAGAAGTCCCATGGCTGAAGTTCTCGTCTACGTCGACCACGTGGACGGCGCCGTCCGCAAGCCCACCCTGGAGCTGCTGACCCTGGCCCGCCGCATCGGCGAGCCGGTCGCCGTCGCGCTGGGCAACGGCGCCGCCGACACCGCCGCCACGCTCGCCGAGCACGGCGCGGTCAAGGTCCTCACCCACGAGGCCGCCGAGTACGCCGACTACCTGGTCGTACCGAAGGTGGACGCCCTGCAGGCCGCCCACGAGGCCGTGTCCCCGGCCGCCGTGCTGGTCCCGTCCTCCGCCGAGGGCAAGGAGATCGCCGCGCGTCTGGCGCTGCGTCTGGGCTCCGGCATCATCACCGACGCCGTCGACCTGGAGGCCGGCGACGAGGGCCCGGTGGCCACGCAGTCGGTGTTCGCCGCGTCCTTCACCACCAAGTCCCGTGTCTCCAAGGGCACCCCGGTCATCACGGTCAAGCCCAACAGCGCGGCCGTCGAGGCCGCCCCGGCCGCCGGTGCGGTCGAGGCGCTGTCCGTGTCCTTCTCCGCCGCCGCGACCGGCACCAAGGTCACCGGCCGTACGCCGCGTGAGTCGACGGGCCGTCCGGACCTGACCGAGGCCGCGATCGTGGTCTCCGGCGGCCGTGGCGTCAACGGCGCGGAGAACTTCGCGATCATCGAGGCCCTCGCCGACTCCCTCGGTGCCGCCGTCGGCGCCTCGCGTGCCGCGGTGGACGCCGGCTGGTACCCGCACACCAACCAGGTCGGCCAGACCGGCAAGAGTGTCTCGCCGCAGCTGTACATCGCCTCCGGCATCTCCGGCGCGATCCAGCACCGCGCCGGTATGCAGACCTCGAAGACCATCGTCGCGATCAACAAGGACGCCGAGGCCCCGATCTTCGACCTCGTCGACTACGGCATCGTCGGCGACCTCTTCGACGTCGTCCCGTCCCTCACCGAGGAGATCAAGACCCGCAAGGGCTGATCGACCCCGGCTGCACAAGGCCCCCCGTGACCGCGCGAACGGTCACGGGGGTTCTTCATCTCAGGGTCATGGAGGCCTGCACCGGCAGATGGTCGCTCGGGTACGTCCCGTCCGCGGAGAAGGTGTTCATCCCGGCCCAGTGCGTGGTCACCCCGGGCGTGGTGAGGATCCAGTCGATGCGCCGGCCGCCGGGCGTGAGCTCCCGGTAGCCGTGGTACGTCCCGTACGCCGGACCCCGCGAGGCCGCCGCGTCCCACGCGTCCACCAGCCCGATGTCCAGCATGAGGTCGTAGACCCGGTTGTCGTGGGCGCCGGCGTTGAAGTCGCCGGTGACGATGACGGGTAACGACCGGTCCCACCCGGCGATCGTCTCGCCGATGAGCCCCACCGAGCGTTCCCGGGCGTACTGGCTGACGCTGTCCAGATGGGTGTTGAGGACGTAGAACTCCCGTCCCCCGTCGGCGAGATCGGCGAAACGGACCCAGGTCACCATCCGCAGCCAGTCCGCGCCCCAGGTGTTCGAAGCGATCGCGTACGGGGTGCCGGACAGCCAGAAGTGATCGAACTCGAGCGGGTCGAGTCTGCGCGTGTCGTAGAAGATCGCCATGAACTCGTCCTTGCTGCCGCCCCCGCGCCCGGTGCCGATCCAGTCGTAGTGCTCGCCGAGATCCTTCTCGATCATGCGCAGCTGGTAGTAGAGCCCTTCCTGGGTGCCGATGACGTGCGGTCGCTCGCGGCGCAGCAGTTCCCGCATCACCGGTCGGCGCACGGTCCAGCGCGGTGTCTTGTCGACGACGGTCCCGAAACGCACATTGAACGTCATGACGTTCAGGGCGCCCTCGTGCTCGCCGGCGGAAGCGGGATGTGTGGGACCCGCGGTGGTGAGCAGCGGTCCTGCGATGGCGGCGGCCGCCGCTGCCTTGAGCCCGTGGCGGCGCGTCACTCCGACCTCGTTCGGCACGTGGTCTCCCTCCCCTTGCACGTCAGGATGAAGCTTGCCTTCTGAATACGGAAGATGAGGGCGGGTCGGCAGTGACCAAGGGTGAAGGATGGGGAATCCCACTTCAAGAGGGTGTTGACCTGGGCGAAGATCGACAGTTAGCTTCGTCATACGGATTATTGATTCCGCTGTACGGAAAATGGAGGGTGTCAGATGGGGCAGGGCCGGCAGGAGAAGGTGGCGACGAGCCTCGCGGGCGCCGTCAGCGAGGAGATCAGCGCCTCCCTCACGGCGGTCGACGCCGAACTGGAGCGCCGCTACCCCGGCGACCCCGGCACGCGCCAGCCCGTCCACACCGTCTACGTACCCGGCGACGTCTTCGCCGCCGACACCGTCCGCTCCTGGGGCGACCGTGCCCTGGCGGCCCTCGACGAACACGCCCCGGACGCCGCGTCCTTCGCCGCCGCCCTCGGCCTCGCCGAGGAACTCGCCGAGCCCGTCCACGCGCGCGTGCGCGCCAAGCTGGAGCGCGAGCCGATCGAGGACCTGCGCGTCGACTTCGAGGACGGCTACGGCAACCGCCCCGACGCCGAGGAGGACGAGGCCGCGGCCCGCGCCGCCCGGCTGATCGCGGAGGCGTACGAGGAGCGCACCGCGGCCCCGTACATGGGCATCCGGATGAAGTGCATGGAGGCGCCCGTACGCGACCGGGGCATCCGCACCCTGGACATCTTCCTCACCGGCCTGATGGAGGCCGGCGGCCTGCCCCGCGGGCTGGTGCTCACCCTGCCCAAGGTGACCTACGCCGAGCAGGTCACCGCCATGGCGCGGCTGCTGGACGCCTTCGAGAAGACCCACGGCCTGGAGCCCGGCCGGATCGGCTTCGAGATCCAGATCGAGACCAGCCAGTCCATCCTCGCCGCCGACGGCACCGCCACCGTCGCGCGCATGATCCAGGCCGCCGAGGGCCGCGCCACCGGCCTGCACTACGGCACCTTCGACTACAGCGCCTGCCTCGGCGTCTCCGCCGCCCACCAGGCCAGTGACCACCCCGCCGCCGACCATGCCAAGGCCGTCATGCAGGTCGCGGCGGCCGGCACCGGCGTCCGCATCTCGGACGGCTCCACCAATGTGCTGCCCGTCGGCCCCACCGAGAAGGTGCACGCCGCCTGGCGCCTGCACTACGGACTCACCCGCCGTGCCCTGGCCCGTGCCTACTACCAGGGCTGGGACATGCACCCCGGCCACATCCCGACCCGGTACGCGGCCGTCTTCGCCTTCTACCGCGAGGGCTACGAGCAGGCCGCCGCCCGTCTCGCCCGCTACGCCAACCGCACCGGCGGCGACGTCATGGACGAACCCGCCACCGCCAAGGCCCTCAGCGGCTACCTGCTCCGGGGCCTGGACTGCGGCGCCCTCGACATCGGCGAGGTCGCCCGGCTGACCGGCCTGACCCGCGCCGACCTGGAGAGCTTCGCGACGCCCAGGCGGGCGGACCTGACGGCGTCCGCCTGACGGCATCGCTCCGGCCGCCCCGTACTCTGTACGCCACGTACTGACGTGTCGGTGGATCCAGCGGTGTCACAGGAACGGGGCAGCGGTGTCAACGGGGGAGTACGGGCAGACCGAGGGGGCCGGTCGGCTGCTGGCGGGCCGTTATCGCGTCGCGGGCCGGCTGGGACGCGGCGGCATGGGCATCGTCTGGAAGGCCGTCGACGAGGTCCTCGGCCGCGAGGTCGCCGTCAAGGAACTGCGCACCTACACGGACGTGGCCGGCCCCGAACTGGCCGCTCTGCGTCTGCGGATGCAGCGCGAGGCGCGTGCGGCGGCCCGGGTGCGCCACCCCGGCGTCATCGCCGTGCACGACATCGCGGAGGTCGACGGCCGGCCGCTCATCGTCATGGAACTGGTCGACGGGCCGTCCCTGGACGATGTCCTGCGCGAACGCGGCACGCTGGACCCGCGCGAGGCGGCGGGGATCGGCGCCGAGGTCATGGACGCGCTGTCCGCCGCCCACCGGGCGGGCGTCCTGCACCGAGACGTGAAGCCCGGCAACATCCTGCTCGACCGCTCGGGCCGGGTCGTCCTCACCGACTTCGGCATCGCCACCATGGACGACCCGGGCGACGGTTCGACCACCCACCTCACTCGCAGCGGTGAACTCGTCGGCTCCCTCGACTACCTGGCCCCCGAGCGTGCCCAGGGCGCCGACCCGGGCCCCGCCTCCGACATCTGGGCCCTGGGCGCCACGCTGTACGCGGCCGTCGAGGGGGCCTCGCCCTTCCGCCGTACGTCCACGTTCTCGACCCTCACGGCGATCGTCACCGAGCCGATGCCCGAGCCCCTGCGGGCCGGCCCGCTCGGCCCCGTCCTCCATCGGTTGATGGACAAGCGCCCCGAGTCCCGCCCGGAGGCCGACCAGGCCCGAGAGCTGCTGCGGTCGGTGGCGGACTCGGGCGGTACGGACACGCCGACCTCTCCGCTGCGAGGCCCCGCGGCATCGTCCACACCCTCGCGCCCGGAGACGGAGCGGAGCGTTCCTGCGGTACCGCCGGGGTTCGGACCACCGCAGCACGTACAGCCGGGCGGCACCGCCCCCGCCTCCTCCGCTCCCACGAGCCCGGTCGACTCCGGCCGCCCGCCCCGCCGCAGGTCCCGCGTCCTGCTCGCCACAGCGGCCGCCACCGTCGTTCTCGCCGCAGCCGGTGTCACGGCCGCCGTGCTCAGCGAATCCGGCGACAAGGAAACGGGCACCCGGACCGACGCGGCCCGTGCGGATGCCGCGGCCTCCTCCGAGCCCCGCCCTACCGACGACGGCTCGAACGCACCCCGGCCCACCCAGCAGGGCGACGAGAAGGGCAAGGCCCCGTCCCAGAAGTCCGGCGACAAGAAGGCTCCGGAGCCCACCACTTCGGCCCCGTCCAAGCCCTCCGGCGGCAGCGACACCGCAGGCGGTTCCGGCAACGACGGGACGGACGGCGCTCCGACCACCCCGGCCCCCGAACCGGCCTGCCACGCCATCGGCGGCGGCAAGTACAACTGCCAGGTCTGGAAGACCGCCGACTCCTACACCGCCTCCGGCACCAAGGTCGGTGTCCTCAACGCCGGCACCAACTACTTCTACTGCCAGCAGAACCTGGGCCGCCGCGAGACGGACGGCCGGTGGACCAACGTCTGGTGGGCGAAGACCGACGACGACAGCGGCAACACGAACGTCTGGGTCAGCGACGTCTACGTCAAGGGCGGGGACAACGACGGGCCGGTCCCCGGGCTCCCCGTCTGCTGAGACCCCGTCGGCCGGGAGCCGACGTACCGCTCCAGGCCGGAGGCGATCACCAGCTTCTCCTCGATGAACAGCCGCGTGCCCCGCTCGCACAACCGCCGGTCACCGCGGGCCCGCGCGCTGAACTCCTCGGGCACCACGCCGAAGAGCTCCCTGAACCGCGGCAGGCCGGAGAGCAGTTCGGTGAGCAGCTCCCGCTGGCCCGGGTGGGTGCGCGGCACGCCGCTGCCGTCGTGCAGGACCCCGTGCCGGTTGACGTACGCGTACGCGCCGGGCAGCCGGGTGCCGTCCGCGAGGTCGATCCGCACATCGGGCGCGGGCAGCCAGGCACGGTTGAAGTTGCCGTTCGGCAGCGGCGCGCCCTCGCTCGCGTCGATCACCGTGAGCTGCTCGTCGTCGAGCCAGAGGACGAACAGCTCCCGCACGGTGTCCGGGGCGCTGACGGGCGAGGCGGACATGTACCCCATGCGGCTCACATGCGCCGAGACGCCCGCGTCGACACCCCGCACCCGGGCCTTCACCATCGGGAGAGGAGACCTGATCCCGAACTCGGCCATCTTGTGCCGCAGTTGTCCCGGGCAGCCGTTGGAGCCGATGGCGAGGACCGGGGTGCGGTCCTCGTGCACCAGCTGCTCCAACGGCAGGAAGCAGTCCCCGTCGAGGAGCCCGGAGTCGGCCGGCCACGCGCCCGGATACAGCAGCGGATGCTCGCGCGGTGCCTCGGCCAGGCCGAGTGCCCGCAGCGTGCGATCGGTGAGGTGGTCCATGGGCCGCTCAGTCCGCCGGGGGCAGCTCACCGGAGCCGCGGGTGATCAGCCGGGTCGGCAGCTCGACCCGCTCGGGGGCGATCTGGGTGCCGTCGAGCTGCCGGAAGAGACGTTCCGCCGCGGTGCGGCCGATGTCCGCCGCGTCCTGGGCGACGACCGTGACGCCCGGCTGGAGCAGGTCGGCCAGCTCGATGTCGTCGAAGCCGACCAGGGCGACCCGGCGGGCGTGCTCGGCGAGCACGCGGATCACGGTGACCGTCACCCGGTTGTTGGCCGTGAAGATCGCGGTGACCGGGTCCGGGCCGGACAGCATCTCCTCGGCCGCCCTGCGCACCCGCTCGGGGTCGGTGACGCCGAGGGACATCCAGGAGTCCGCCACCGGTATGCCCGCGTCCTCCAGCGCGGCCCGGTAGCCGCGCAGCCGCTCGGCGGCGGTGTGGATGCGGGGCATGTCGCCGATGAAGCCGATCCGGCGGTGCCCGTGCGCGATGAGATGGGCGACGCCGCCGCGGGCGCCCCCGAAGTTGTCCGACAGGACCACGTCGGCGTCGATGTACCCGGCCGGCCGGTCCACGAACACCGTGGCGACACCCGCCTTGAGCTCCGGTTCCAGATACCGGTGGTCGTCACCGGCAGGAATCACCACCAGCCCGTCCACCCGCCGCGCGCACAGCGCCAGCACCAGCTCCTGCTCACGCTCCGGGTCCTCCGCGCTGGAGCCGTTGATCAGCAGGGCGCCGTGCGCGCGGGCCACCTCCTCGACCGAGCGGCTCAGCGGCCCGTAGAACGGGTCCGCGAGGTCCTCCAGGACCAGGCCGATGCTGGCCGTGCGGCCCTTGCGCAGCACCCGCGCGCTGTCGTTGCGGCGGAAGCCGAGGGCGTCGATCGCCTCCTGGACCCGCCGCTCCGTCTCCGGGGTGACCCCCGGTTCCCCGTTCACCACCCGGGAGACCGTCTTGAGCCCGACTCCGGCGCGTGCCGCGACGTCCTTCATGGTCGGCCGGGTGCCGTAGCGCGTTGCGGATCGGAGGGGGGTCTGGGGCACGGTGCGGTGTCCTGTCCTGTCGTCCACGGGGGTGCGTCGGTCCTGGGTTTGTATGAGGATGTGGCGTCGAGCATAGAGCCTGGACAACGTTGTCAGGCTCGGGGGAGACTGTCCACCGCAATGTCCGGCCCGCGCACCCGTGCGGGACCGGTGCCGCTCGGCGTTCTTTCTCATGGTTGACGGGGAGATCCGACACTGATGCACACCGACCTCGTGGCCGCGCTCGACATCGGCGGTACCAAGATCGCCGGCGCTCTGGTGGACGGCCACGGCCGGATCCTGGTCCGCGCCCAGCGGCCGACGCCCGCCCGGGAGGACGGCGACACCGTGATGCGGGCCGTGGAGGAGGTGCTCGGCGAGCTCACCGTGTCGCCGCTGTGGGAGCGCGCCACGGCCGTGGGCATCGGCAGCGCCGGGCCCGTGGACGCCTCGGCGGGCACGGTGAGCCCGGTGAACGTGCCCGGCTGGCGCGGCTACCCGCTCGTCGGACGTGTCCGGGCCGCGGCCGGGGACCTGCCCGTCGAGCTGATCGGCGACGGTGTGGCGATCACGGCGGCCGAACACTGGCAGGGCGCCGCCCGCGGTCACGACAACGCGCTGTGCATGGTCGTCTCCACGGGGGTCGGCGGCGGCCTGGTGCTCGGCGGCCGGCTGCATCCCGGGCCCACCGGCAACGCCGGCCATATCGGCCACATCAGCGTGGACCTCGACGGCGATCTGTGCCCGTGCGGCTCGCACGGCTGCGTCGAGCGCATCGCGAGTGGCCCCAACATCGCCCGGCGCGCCCTGGAGAACGGCTGGCGGCCCGGCCCCGACGGTGACACCTCCGCCGCCGCGGTGGCCGCCGCCGCCCGGTCCGGCGACCCGGTCGCCCTCGCCTCCTTCGAGCGTGCCGCCCAGGCCCTGGCCGCAGGGATCGCCGCCACCGCGACCCTCGTGGAGATCGACATAGCGGTGATCGGCGGGGGAGTGGGCAAGGCGGGCGACATCCTCTTCGCCCCGCTGCGCAAGGCTCTGAGCGCCTACGCGACCCTGTCTTTCGTCCGTAACCTGACGGTGGCACCGGCCCAGATGGGCACCGACGCCGGCCTGGTGGGCGCTGCGGCGGCAGCACTCGCGAAGCGGCCGGACACGGCCGCGGCGGGGGTGTGAGACCGGGCAGGAACGTTCAGGCGGTCCCGACGTGAGTGCCGGGATGCTGTTCTTCGGGCTGTTCTTCACGGGCGGGTGGGCGGCGGCTCTCGGGGCGCTGGTGTTCGCCGTCGTCACGCTGGTGCGGGTCCGGCGGCGGGACTGGGTGCGCCGCCAAGGGCACTTCGCGGTACGGCTGCTGCTGCCGGCGCCCGCGTTCCGGCGCTTCGACGTGGCGCTCGCTGTGACGGCCCTCCTGGCCGACCTGTGGTTCGTGTCGGCGATCCTCGTGTTCGGGGCGGACGGTGTCTTCACCGAGGACTGGATGGGCTACCCCGGCATGGTCGATTCCACCGGTCAGGGCTACCAGGCCGCAGTCGTGAGCGCGCTGCGCTCCACCGCGTGGTGGACCTTCGGGATCGCGGTGCTCGGCCGCTGCTGGATCACAGCGGGTGTGCAGATGTGCGTCCTGCCGCTCGCGGCCTGGTGGATCGGAACGTTCGACACGTACTTCACCTGACGGGCCCCGGCCCGGGACACCGGCTTTTTCCCTCCGAAATCGACCGAATGTCCGTGCGATGTGGCACGATCCCGCATGTGACCAGCAGACCCACCTCGGCGCAGCGCCTGCGTGACCTGGCCCGTCTGCGCCGGGTCAAGGACCGGATCGACCGGGAGTACGCACAGCCGCTGGACGTGGAGGCGCTGGCCCGGGGTGTGCACATGTCGGCCGGGCATCTCAGCCGGGAGTTCCGGCAGGCGTACGGCGAGTCGCCATACAGCTACCTCATGACGCGGCGCATCGAGCGCGCGATGGCCCTGCTGCGCCGGGGCGACCGCAGTGTCACCGAGGTGTGCTTCGAGGTCGGCTGCTCGTCGCTGGGCACCTTCAGCACCCGCTTCACCGAGCTGGTCGGGATGCCGCCCAGCGCCTACCGGCGCGAGGCGGCGCGCGCGACCGCGGGCATCCCGTCGTGCGTGGCGAAGCAGGTCACCAGACCGGTCAGGAATCGAGAAGCGCCCGCACCGAGCCGAAACTAGCGTGGTGGCCATGGACCTCAACATTCACGCCAGTTTCCTGCCGCACGACGACCCGGACGCCGCTCTGGCGTTCTACCGCGACACCCTCGGCTTCGAAGTCCGCAACGACGTCGGGTACGAGGGCATGCGCTGGATCACGGTCGGGCCCGTCGGCCAGCCCGGCACCAACATCGTCCTGCATCCGCCGGCCGCCGACCCGGGCATCACCGAGGACGAGGGCCGCACCATCGCCGAGATGATGGCCAAGGGCACCTACGCGAGCATCGTCCTGGCCACCACCGACGTCGACGGCGCCTTCGATCGGCTGCAGGCGGGCGACGCCGAGGTGGTCCAGGAGCCGGTGGACCAGCCGTACGGCGTCCGCGACTGTGCCTTCCGCGACCCCGCGGGCAACATGATCCGCATCCAGCAGCTGAAGCCGTGACGCCGTAGCGGCGGCCGGCCCCACGCACCCCATCCCCCGCGCCGAACTCACCGGTCCGGTGCGGGGGACAGAACGTCCGAGCGACAGATGGAGACACGATGAGCAAGGCCACGACGACGGACAGACAGTCGCCCGGGCCGCACGCTGCCGACAGCCATGACGTGATCCGTGTGCACGGTGCGCGCGAGAACAACCTCAAGGACGTCAGCATCGAGATTCCGAAGCGCAGGCTCACGGTGTTCACGGGCGTCTCCGGCTCGGGCAAGAGCTCGCTGGTGTTCGACACGATCGCCGCGGAGTCGCAGCGGCTGATCAACGAGACGTACAGCGCCTTCCTCCAGGGCTTCATGCCGAACCTGGCCCGGCCCGAGGTCGATGTACTGGACGGGCTGACCACCGCGATCACCGTCGACCAGCAGCGCATGGGGTCCGACCCGCGCTCCACCGTCGGCACCGCCACCGACGCCAACGCGATGCTGCGCATCCTCTTCAGCCGGCTCGGCACGCCGTACATCGGCCCGCCCGGCGCGTTCTCCTTCAATGTCGCCTCGGTCTCGGCGAGCGGCGGGATCACGGTCGACCGGGGTGCCGACAAGACCAAGACGCAGAAGGTGACCTTCAGCCGCACCGGCGGCATGTGCACGCACTGCGAGGGCCGGGGCAAGGTCTCCGACATCGACCTCACCCAGCTGTTCGACGACTCCAAGTCGCTCTCCGAGGACCCGTTCACCATCCCCACCTACACCGGGGACGGCTGGGTGGTGCGGGTCATCACCGAGTCGGGCTTCTTCGACAAGGAGAAGCCGATCCGCAAGTACACCAAGAAGGAGCGGCACGACTTCCTGTACCGCGAGCCGACCAAGGTGAAGATCAACGGCGTCAACCTCACGTACGAGGGGCTGATCCCGAAGATCCAGAAGACCTTCCTCGCCAAGGACCGCGAGTCGATGCAGCCGCACATCCGGGCCTTCGTGGACCGGGCGGTCACCTTCACGGAGTGCCCCGAGTGTGACGGCACCCGGCTCAGCGAGCTGGTCCGCTCCTCCAGGATCGGCAAGGTCAACATCGCCGACGCCTGCGCGATGGAGATCCGAGACCTGGCCGCATGGGCCCGTGGGATCGAGGATCCGTCGGTGGCGCCGCTGCTCGCCAAGCTCCGGCACACCCTGGACTCGTTCGTGGAGATCGGGCTCGGCTATCTCTCGCTCGACCGGGCCTCGGGCACGCTCTCCGGCGGCGAGGCGCAGCGCACCAAGATGATCCGGCACCTCGGCTCCTCGCTCACCGACGTCACCTACGTCTTCGACGAGCCGACCATCGGACTGCACCCCCATGACATCCAGCGGATGAACAACCTGCTGCTGCGGCTGCGCGACAAGGGCAACACCGTTCTGGTGGTGGAGCACAAGCCGGAGACGATCGCCATCGCCGACCATGTCGTGGACCTCGGCCCCGGCGCGGGCACGGCGGGCGGCACCGTCTGCTTCGAGGGCACCCTGGAGGGACTGCACAAGAGCGGCACCGTCACCGGCCGTCATCTCGGCGACCGGGCAGCGCTGAAGGAGACGGTCCGCGAGCCCACCGGCACCCTCGCGATCCGCGGCGCGACAGCGAACAACCTGGACAACGTCGACGTCGACATCCCGCTCGGCGTGCTCACCGTCGTCACCGGTGTCGCCGGCTCCGGCAAGAGTTCGCTCGTGCACGGTTCGATCCCCACCACCGAGGGCGTGGTGTCGATCGACCAGACCGCGATCCGCGGCTCCCGGCGCAGCAACCCGGCGACGTACACCGGTCTTGCCGACCCGATCCGCAAGGCCTTCGCCAAGGCCAACGGCGTGAAGCCGGCGCTCTTCAGTGCCAACTCCGAGGGCGCCTGCCCCACCTGCAACGGTGCCGGTGTCATCTACACCGACCTGGCGATCATGCAGAGCGTCGCGACCCCCTGCGAGGTGTGCGAAGGCAAGCGGTTCGAGGCGTCGGTGCTGGAGTACCGCTTCGGCGGCCGCGACATCAGCGAGGTGCTGGCGATGTCGGTGGCCGAGGCCGAGAAGTTCTTCGGCGCCGGTGAGGCGCGCACCCCGGCGGCCCACCGGATCATCGAACGGATGGCGGACGTCGGACTCGGCTACCTCACCCTCGGCCAGCCGCTCACCACCCTCTCCGGCGGCGAGCGGCAGCGGCTCAAGCTCGCCACGCACATGGGCGACAAGGGCGGTGTCTACGTACTCGACGAGCCGACCACCGGTCTCCACCTCGCCGACGTGGAGCAGCTGCTCGGCCTGCTGGACCGGCTCGTCGACGCCGGCAAGTCGGTCATCGTCATCGAGCACCACCAGGCGGTCATGGCGCACGCCGACTGGATCATCGACCTCGGCCCGGGCGCCGGACACGACGGCGGCCGGATCGTCTTCGAGGGCACCCCGGCCGAACTGGTCGCGGACGGCTCCACCCTGACCGGGGAGCATCTCGCGGCCTACGTGGGCGCCTGACACGGAGGCGAAAGGCAGGCTGAACGGCCCATCCCGGCGCGCGCCCGGCGCCGTCCCCGCGCACCCTGGTGCCATGGCGTCCGTGAAGCCCGTCGTGGTCTACCCGCCGGCCGTGGACGGTGGCCGGCGGGTCCGTGTGGACGATCAGTTCCTCGGGATCGCGTACGGACTGCTGGACGTGGCCGAGTTCCTGCGGCGGGCGGGGATCGAGGACGCGGACGCGGCGTACGCGGCGTCGTCGGGGCTGATCGAATGGCGCGGCGGCGGGCCCGCGACCTGGGACAACGGTCCCGAATGAAGCCGTCGCGTCGCCCGAACGGCCCAGTGGCGTGACCCCGGAGCGGGTTCGGCAGTTGAATCGGTCATGAAGAAGCGCAGCATGCTCGCCATCGCCTCCCTGGCCACCGGCTTCGTCGTCGCGGCGGTCACTCCGTCGCACGCGGTCGGAGAGAAGCTCCCCGGGATCAACGTGGACGAGACTCTCAACACGCTCAACCAGGCCGTCGGCAAGGACGGGCTGTCCGTGGCAGGGAAGGACGGCGTCCAGAAGAAGGGCGCTCAGAAGAAGGGTGCCCAGAAGAAGGGCGTTCAGAAGAAGGGCTGACGAGCCGCTCCAGCCTCGGCCCACGGCGCCGGCGCTCCCCCTCGCACGGGGAGCGCCGGCGCCGTCGTCATGCGCCCTCAACTGGGGCTGGTTTCCGTGGCAGGGTGGAGCGGGCAAGCCTCAGGGGGCCAACAGAAGAGGGGGACCTGTGACCGTCGTCTGGATCAACGGCGCGTTCGGTGCGGGGAAGACCACCACCGCACAGGAACTGATCGAACTGATCCCGAACAGCACGCTCTTCGACCCCGAGGTCATCGGCGGAGCGCTGCGGTATCTGCTGCCGCCCAAGCGCCTCGCCGAGGTCGGCGACTTCCAGGACCTGCCGATCTGGCGACGGCTCGTGATCGACACGGCGGCCGCGATGCTCGCCGAGCTCGGCGGAACCCTGGTCGTCCCGATGACGCTGCTGCGTCAGGAGTACCGCGACGAGATCTTCGGCGGCCTGGCCGCGCGCAGGATTCCGGTCAGCCACATCCTGCTCGCTCCGGCCGAAACGATACTGCGGGAGCGGGTGGCGGGCCGCGAGGTGCCGCGGGACCTCCCCGACGGCGAGATACGAATACGCCAGTGGTCCTCCGACCACATCGAGCCGTACCGGGCCGCGCTCGCCTCCTGGCTCACCGCGGACGCGCACCCGGTCGACACCAGCGACCTCACGCCGTACGAGACCGCCGCCCGCATCGCCGAGGCCGTGAACAACGGCTCCGTGCCCGTCTGCGACATCGTGCAGACGCCCGAGCCCACCGCCGAGACACTCGCCGCCGGTGTGCTCCTCTTCGACGAACAGGACCGCGTGCTCCTCGTCGACCCCACCTACAAGGCCGGCTGGGAGTTCCCCGGCGGAGTCGTCGAGCCGGGTGAGGCGCCCGCGCGGGCCGGTGTGCGGGAGGTCGCCGAGGAGACCGGCATCCACCTCGACGAGGTGCCGAGCCTGCTCGTCGTCGACTGGGAGCGCCCCGCGCCCCCCGGCTTCGGCGGCCTGCGCCTCCTCTTCGACGGCGGTCTCCTCGACTCAGCGGAGGCCGGCCGGGTGCTGCTGCCCGGGCCGGAGCTGCGCGAGTGGCGGTTCGTCACCGAGGAGGAGGCCGCCGACCTGCTGCCACCGGTGCGCTACGAGCGCTTGCGCTGGGCCCTGAGGGCGCGCGAACGCGGAGCGGCGTTCTACCTGGAGGCCGGGGTGCCGGTCGGCTGAGCCGGGGGCTGGGTTCGTGCCCTTTACCCGGCGCGGGGGATTCCGAGGGAAAAGCAAGAGGAAACGCACCCGGAGGCAATGTCAAACACCGCCCAAGGAATCTCCCTCGTTCCCTCACGTGGCGGGTAATCACATTCCCTGCTCTCGTCAACACTTTTCCATGACCGCAAACAATCCCTTTTCTGGCCCCTGCGCGGCTTGACCGCCCTCGCACGGCATTGCGAAAGTCCGCAATGTCTCACGGCGGCGCTCACGACCGCCACTCAATTTCCTTGCCTCAGGGGCAGATCCGGGATGTCCGTACGATGACCACGCAACACCAGCCGGTCGACACCGGCGGCGGCACCGCGCTGCTGACCGAGCCGTCGACGCAGGACAGCAGACCCGGCGGCCCGGTCGTCGCCGGCCGCTCACCGGCCCGGATGGCCTGGCGACGGATCAGGCGGGACAAGGTCACCACGGCCGCCCTGGTGGCCACCGCCCTGTTCATCGTGATCGCCCTGCTCGCGCCGGTCCTCACCGCGCTGACCGGCTGGGGGCCGATCACCCCCGACAACAAGGCGATCAACCCGGACACGGGCAACTTCCCCTACGGGTCGCTGGGCGGCATCAGCGCCCGGCATCTGCTCGGCGTCGAACCGGGCACGGGCTACGACCTGTTCGCCCGTATCGTCTACGGCCTGCGCACCTCCCTGTACGTGGGCTTCGCCTCGGCCGTGCTGTCCACCGTGGTCGGTGTCGTCGCGGGGCTCGCGGCCGGCTACTTCGGCGGCTGGGTCGACTCCCTGCTGTCCCGGGTCATGGACGTGATGCTGGCGTTCCCGCAGCTGCTGTTCATCATCGCGCTCACCCCGGTGATCCAGAACGCGCTGCAGACCAACACCCACGGCGGCACCGACGAGAACCTCCGCCTCCTCGTCCTGGTCCTCAACATCGCCGTCTTCGCCTGGGCGTACACCGCCCGTCTGGTGCGCGGACAGGTACTGTCCCTGCGCGAGCGGGAGTTCGTCGACGCCGCGCGGCTGATGAGCGCCGGCCGGCGGCACATCCTCTTCCGGCAGCTGCTGCCCAACCTGTGGGCGCCGATCCTGATCTCCTTCGCGCTGGCCGTCCCGCAGAACATCACCACCGAGGCGGCCCTGTCGTACCTGGGCGTCGGCGTCATCCCGCCCAACCCCGACTGGGGAGCCCTGCTCTCGGACGCCTCCCAGTTCTTCCTCCAGGACCCGATGTACCTCTTCGTGCCCGGCGTCCTGCTCTTCCTCCTGGTCCTGGCGCTCAACCTCCTCGGGGACGGCGTCCGGGACGCCCTGGATCCCCGCGCCCGGCGCGGCTGACCGAGCCACCCCCCGAGTGTCGGCCCGGCGGCCCCACGAACGGCCGCCGCGCCCGTAGCAAGAAGGAGTTTCCTCAATGACGCGCAGCACGCGCAGATCGCGCACGGTCGCTCTCACGGCAACCGCCGTGGTGATCGCCCTGGGAGCCACCGCATGCGGAGGGTCCTCCGGCACCGGCGGAAGCGGCGCCCCCGGCAAGGGCGGCACACTCACCATTCTCGACAAGGCGGACTTCGACCACCTCGACCCCCAGCGCGTCTACACGACCGAGGGTTCGAGCATGGACGAGGAGATCGTCCGGACCCTCACCGGCTGGGACGAGACGGGCTCGACGCCGAAACTGGTCGGCGACCTGGCCACCGACACCGGAACGCCCAGCAAGGGCGCCACCGTCTGGACCTTCCACCTGCGGCACGGCGTCAAGTACCAGGACGGCACCGAGGTCACCGCACCGGACATCAAGTACGGCGTCGAGCGGTTCTTCTCCTCCGACATCAACGGCGGACCGCCCTACGCGGGCCAGTGGCTCGTCGGCGGCTCCGACTACAAGGGCCCGTACCAGGGCAAGGAACTCGGCTCCATCGGGACGCCGGACAAGTACACCATCGTCTTCCATCTGAACCAGCCGGTGGCCGACTTCAACGAGACCACCGCCATGCCCGGCTGGGCCGCCGTGCCCAAGGCCCATGACACCGGCTCGACCTACGACACCCATGTGTGGTCCGACGGCCCGTACATGATCAAGTCGTACACCAAGAACAAGGAACTCGTCCTCACCCGGAACAAGCACTGGTCCCAGGCGACCGACCCGATCCGGCAGCAGAACGTCGACGCGATGGACGTCAGGTTCGGCCAGGACGAGTCGGCCATCGACCAGCAGATCAAGGCCGACGCGGGAACCGCCCAGACGTCGATCCAGCAGTGGCCGATCGCCGGTTCCGACCTTGCGTCGCTCGCCAACGACCCGTCCTTGAAGAGCCGTTACTACAAGATCCCCGCGCCCGGCATCAACTACCTGGCGATCAACACCACCCGCGTCAAGGACCTCAAGGTCCGCCAGGCGATCGAGTACGCCATCGACAAGACCACGGTCCGCGGCGCCTTCGGCGGCTCCGCGTACGGCGACTACGCCACCACCATGCTGAGCCCCGGCATCGGCGGCTACCGGAAGTTCAACCTGTACAGCGCCAACCCGGCCGGCAACCTCGCCAAGGCCAAGGCGCTGATGAAGCAGGCAGGCAACCCCAAGCCGGCCATGTCGATCGCCGTGGAGAACACCCCCACCCAGGAGCACTTCGCCGACGCCGTGAAGACCGCGCTGGAGCGCATCGGCATCCACGTCAACATCAGCCCGATCGACGCGGCGAACTACTTCAGCACCGTCAACAACACGAAGAACCAGTACGACCTGACCTGGGGCGACTGGATCGCCGACTGGCCGAACGCCTCCACGGTGCTGCCCACCCTCTTCGACGGCCGGCTCATCAAGAAGAACCCGCAGGCCAACCAGGACCTGTCGTACCTGAACGACCCGAAGGTCAACGCGCTGATCGACAAGGCCGCCACGATGACCGACGTCAAGCAGCGCAACGCCGCCTACGGCCGGATGGACCAGCAGATCCTGAAGGACGCCGCCGTGGTCCCGCTGACGTACATGAACTTCAGCGACATGTCCGGCTCCAAGGTCGGCGGTGTCATCCCCGACACGATCCTGGCCGAGCCGAGCCTGGTCCACGTCTACGTCAAGCACTGACGCATCTCCTCTGAACCCCGCCGGCGGCTTTGGCCGCCGGCGGGCAGCCCACTCACGTCAGGTCCTGGCACCCCATGTTTCGTTACCTCATCAGACGCCTGCTGGCAGCGGCCGTGATCATGCTGGTGATCACCACGATCACCTTCTTCATCTTCTTCGCGCTGCCGTCCGACCCCGCACTCCTGGCCTGCGGCAAGACCTGCTCCCCCTCCCGCCTCGCGGAGATCAAACACTCGCTGGGCCTGGACCAGGGCTACCTGACGCAGTACTGGGAGTTCCTCAAGGGGCTGGTCGCCGGCCGTGACTTCGGCGACCAGAGCGTCCGCATCCACTGCGGCGCGCCCTGCCTCGGCGTCTCCTTCCAGACCGACACCCCCGTCCTGACGACCCTGCTCCAGGACTTCCCGGCGGACCTCTCCCTCGGTCTCGGCGCCGCGGTGGCGTTCCTGATCCTGGGGGTCGGCCTCGGCACCGTCGCCGCGGTCCGACGGGGCCGGGCCGCCGACAAGGCGGCGGTCGGACTGGCCCTGTTCGGCGTGTCGGTGCAGATCTACTTCATCGGCCTGCTTCTGCTGTACCTCTTCGTCGACAAGTTCCAGATCCTGCCGACCTCCGGCTACACACCGATCACCGAGGACCCGGCCGGCTGGTTCCAGGGGCTGATCCTGCCGTGGACCACCCTGGTCATCGTCTACCTCGCGATGTACACCAGGCTCACTCGCTCCTCCATGCTGGAAGTCTTCGCCGAGGACTACATGCGCACCGCCCGCGCCAAGGGACTGACGGCCTCCAGCGTCGTCCTCAAGCACGGGCTGCGGGCCGCCATCACCCCCATCATCACCATCTTCGGCATGGACGTCGGCTCCCTGATCGGAGGCTCCGCGGTCATCACCGAGTCGGTCTTCGGCATCAACGGCATCGGCAAGCTCGCCGTCGACTCCGTCCAGAACTCCGACCTGCCGGTCATCCTCGGCACCACGCTCTTCGCCGCGACGTTCGTCGTCCTCGCCAACGTCGTCGTCGACCTGGTGTACGGCCTCGTCGACCCGCGCGTACGCCTCGCCTGAGCCCTTCATCGTCCTTAGGAACACCCGTGTCCGTTCAGACCTCACCGCAGCCCGCGGACGTCACGCCCGCGCCCGCACCCTTCCTCGACGTACGCGACCTGAGGGTGCACTTCCCGACCGAGGACGGCATCGTCAAGTCCGTCGACGGCGTCTCCTTCAGCCTGGAGAAGGGCAGGACCCTCGGCATCGTCGGCGAGTCCGGCTCCGGCAAGTCGGTGACCTCGCTGGCCCTGCTCGGACTGCACAAGGGCACCCGCGCCAAGGTCTCCGGAGAGATCCGCCTGGAGGGCAGGGAACTCGTCGCCCTGCCCGAGGCCGAGATGCGTGAACTGCGCGGCCGTACGGTCTCCATGATCTTCCAGGACCCGCTCTCCGCGCTGCACCCCTTCTTCACCGTCGGCGCCCAGATCGCCGAGGCCTACCGCGTGCACCACAAGGTCTCCAAGAAGGAGGCCAGGGAGCGGGCCGTGGAGATGCTGAAGCGGGTCGGCATCCCGCAGCCCGAGCACCGCGTCAGGGACTATCCGCACCAGTTCTCCGGCGGCATGCGCCAGCGCGCCATGATCGCCATGTCCCTGGTCTGCGACCCCGCCCTGCTCATCGCCGACGAACCCACCACCGCCCTGGACGTCACCGTCCAGGCCCAGATCCTCGACCTGATCCGCGATCTGCAGGAGGAGTTCGGCTCCGCCGTCGTCATCATCACGCACGATCTCGGCGTGGTCTCCGACATCGCCGACGACATCCTGGTGATGTACGGCGGCCGCCGGATCGAGTACGGCACCACCCGTGAGGTGCTCAAGCAGCCTCAGCACCCCTACACCTGGGGCCTGTTGCAGTCGATGCCGCACCTCACCGGCGACGTCGGCGAGCGGCTCAACCCGATCCCCGGCACACCGCCGAGCCTGATCAACCTGCCGGACGGCTGCTCCTTCAACCCCCGCTGCGCCTACAAGGGCTGGGAGCCGCAGGGGCGCTGCACCGTGGAGCGGCCCGAGCTGCGCCTCGTCTCCGGCACGGCGGGGCACCTCGCCGCGTGCCATCTCACCGACGAGGCCAAGCAGGAGATCCGCGGCGGGGCCGACGGGGACGAGCCGACGAAAGGGAACACGCCGTGAGCACCACCCAGCCCCTCACCGGGCCGACCACCGAACGCCCCACCGGCGAGAACCTCCTCGAAGTGCGCGGTCTTCAGAAGCACTTCCCCCTCCGGCAGGGCATCATCTTCCAGCGGCAGATCGGGGCCGTCCGAGCCGTCGACGGCATCGACTTCGCGGTGGGGCCCGCCGAGTCGCTGGGTCTGGTCGGCGAGTCCGGCTGCGGCAAGTCGACCACGGGCCGGCTGATCACCCGGCTGCTCGAACCCACCGGCGGCTCCGTCCTGTTCGACGGCGAGGACATCACCCACCGGCCCGCCGCACGGATGCGGGAAGCCCGCCGCAACCTCCAGATGATCTTCCAGGACCCGTACTCGTCGCTGAACCCCCGGCACACCGTCGGCACCATCATCGAGACACCGATGCGGCTCAACGGCATCAACCCGCCCCAGGGCCACAAGCGGCGCGTCCAGGAACTCCTGGAGACCGTGGGCCTCAACCCCGAGCACTACAACCGCTACCCGAACGAGTTCTCCGGAGGCCAGCGCCAGCGCATCGGCATCGCCCGCGCCCTCGCCCTGCGCCCGAAGCTGATCGTCGCCGACGAGCCCGTCTCCGCGTTGGACGTCTCCATCCAGGCGCAGGTCGTCAACCTGCTCCAGGACCTCCAGCGGGAGTTCGGCATCGCCTTCGTCTTCATCGCCCACGACCTCGCCGTCGTACGGCACTTCTCCGAACGGGTCGCCGTGATGTACCTCGGCAAGATCGTCGAGATCGCCGACCGCGAGTCGCTCTACACCCGCCCACGGCACCCCTACACCCACGCGCTGCTGTCCGCCGTACCCGAGGCCGACCCGGACGCCACTTTGCGGCGCGAACGCATCCGGCTGGCCGGGGACGTGCCCTCCCCGATCGACCCGCCCTCCGGCTGCCGCTTCCGCACCCGCTGCTGGAAGGCGCAGGAGAAGTGCGCCCTCGAGGAACCCCAGCTGGTGCGCGTCGAGGGCAGCCCCGCCGGTCATCTGACCGCTTGTCACTTTCCCGAGGAGCCGTCCGTCACCGCCCGCGAGGAGGACATCGTCCTGGACCCAGCCCTCGGTTAGACGCCCCGCGCTCCGTCGCCGTACGGCGTGGCGGGCC
>NZ_JBHUTX010000056.1:0-48663 GCF_042671245.1 Streptomyces sp. NPDC057099 | reverse complement strand
CGACTGAGCCTCGGCCGAACCGGCGTCACCTTTCCGCAGGTGTCTTCAGGCGTCTTCAGGCCTTGGGGCGCCCCATCGCGCGGTACGTCCAGCCGGCCTTGCGCCAGCGGTCCGGGTCGAGGGCGTTGCGGCCGTCCAGGATGAGGCGGGTCGCGGCGACTTCGCCGAGGGCCTCCGCGTCCAGCTCCCGGAACTCCCGCCACTCCGTCAGATGCAGCACTATGTCGGCGCCCCGGACGGCCTCCAGTGCCGAGTCCGCGTAGCCGAGGGTCGGGAAGACCCGGCGGGCATTTTCCATGCCCTTGGGGTCGTAGACCGTGACCTGGCCGCCCTGGAGGTGGATCTGCCCGGCGACGTTCAGCGCGGGGGAGTCCCGTACGTCGTCCGAGTCCGGCTTGAAGGTCGCGCCCAGCACCGCCACCCGTTTGCCGAGGAACGGCCCGCCGCCCAGCGCCTGCCGCGCCAGCTCCACCATCTGCCCGCGCTGGCGCATGTTGATGGAGTCGATCTCCCGCAGGAAGGTCAGCGCCTGGTCCGCGCCCAGCTCACCGGCGCGCGCCATGAACGCCCGGATGTCCTTCGGCAGGCAGCCGCCGCCGAAGCCGATCCCGGCCCGCAGGAACTTCTTGCCGATCCGGTCGTCGTAACCGATGGCCTCCGCCAGCTTGGCGACGTCACCGCCCGCGGCCTCGCACACCTCCGCCATCGCGTTGATGAACGAGATCTTCGTGGCGAGGAAGGAGTTCGCCGAGGTCTTCACCAGCTCGGAGGTCGGGAAGTCCGTCACCACGAACGGCGAGCCCTCCGCGATCGGCGTGGCGTACACCTCCCGCAGCAGCTTCTCGGCGCGCTCGCTGCGCACACCCACCACAAGCCGGTCGGGATGCAGCGTGTCGTCGACCGCGAAGCCCTCCCGCAGGAACTCCGGGTTCCAGGCCAGCTCGGCGTCCGCACCGGCGGGCGCGTGCGCGGCCAGATAGGCGGCGAGCCGGTCCGCGGAACCCACGGGCACCGTCGACTTGCCCACGACCAGGGCCGGCCCGTGCAGATGCGGGGCGAGGGAAGCGATCGCGGAATCGACGTAGGACATGTCACAGGCGTACTCGCCGTGCCGCTGCGGAGTGTTCACGCAGACGAAGTGCACATCCCCGAACGCACCGACCTCGGCCCAGTCCTGGGTGAAGCGCAGCCGCCCGCTGGAGCCCTCGATGCCGGCGACGTGCCGGCGCAACAGCTCCTCCAGCCCCGGCTCGTACATCGGGGCCTCGGCGCGCTCCAGCTTCTCGATCTTCTCGGGCACCACGTCGAGGGCCAGGACCTCGAAGCCCAGCTCGGCCATGGCCGCCGCGTGTGTCGCGCCGAGATAACCGGTGCCGATCACGGTGATCTTCAGGGCCATGAGGTGCTCCAGGGGTCTACGGCATGTGGTGCGCGCCCGAGCATAGCCGGGGCATGGGAGCGCGCTTCACGGGGCAACTTCCCGCTGTCGTCTAGCTCACGTATCACTCCCGGGGGCGACCCCATAAACTTTTGATTACTTAACGGTAGTTAGCGTCAGCATCGCAGCGTTTTGGAGCGTGAGAGACCTTGGCCGGATCGGCTGACTTCGACCTGTACCGCCCGTCCGAGGAGCACGACATGCTCCGTGACGCCGTCCGCTCCCTGGCCGAGGCGAAGATCGCGCCGTACGCCGCCGCGGTGGACGAGGAAGCCCGCTTCCCGCAGGAGGCGCTCGACGCGCTGACCGGCAACGACCTGCACGCCGTGCACGTACCCGAGGAGTACGGCGGCTCGGGCGCCGACGCGCTGGCCACCGTCATCGTCATCGAGGAGGTCGCGCGCGTCTGCGCCTCGTCCTCCCTCATCCCCGCGGTGAACAAGCTGGGCTCCCTCCCGGTGATCCTCTCCGGCTCCGAGGACCTCAAGAAGCGGTACATGACCCCGCTCGCCAAGGGCGACGGCATGTTCTCGTACTGCCTGTCCGAGCCGGACGCCGGCTCCGACGCCGCCGGCATGAAGACGAAGGCCGTCCGCGACGGCGACCACTGGATCCTCAACGGCGTGAAGCGCTGGATCACCAACGCCGGCGAGTCCGAGTACTACACGGTGATGGCCGTCACGGACCCGGCCAAGCGCTCCAAGGGCATCTCGGCCTTCGTCGTCGAGAAGTCCGACGAGGGCGTCTCCTTCGGCGCCCCCGAGAAGAAGCTCGGCATCAAGGGCTCCCCGACCCGCGAGGTCTACCTCGACAACGTCCGCATCCCCGCCGACCGCATGATCGGCGAGGAGGGCACCGGCTTCGCCACGGCGATGAAGACCCTCGACCACACCCGCATCACCATCGCCGCCCAGGCCCTCGGCATCGCGCAGGGCGCGCTGGACTACGCCAAGGGCTACGTCCAGGAGCGCAAGCAGTTCGGCAAGGCGATCGCCGACTTCCAGGGCATCCAGTTCATGCTCGCCGACATGGCCATGAAGATCTCGGCCGCCCGCGCCCTGACCTACCAGGCCGCCGCCGCCTCCGAGCGCGGCGACGCCGACCTCACCTACCAGGGCGCCGCCGCCAAGTGCTTCGCCTCGGACGTGGCCATGGAGGTCACCACGGACGCCGTCCAACTCCTCGGCGGCTACGGCTACACGCGTGACTACCCGGTGGAGCGCATGATGCGCGACGCCAAAATCACACAAATATACGAAGGAACGAACCAGGTGCAGCGGATCGTCATTGCCCGCAACCTGCCGTAACGGCTGGTGAGCTGACGGTCGAAGGGTGCCCAGAGGCTGGGCACCCTTCACTCTTTTCGGTGAGTGTGTACACGGAACATGGCATAGACCGTGTATCGGGTTTTATCTTTTTCACGCGGCCGGGGACTTCCCGGTCCACGGCGGCTGTCGTGGCCGCGCTACTTTCGACCTGTGACCGCAGCATCTTCGAGTGGGGACTTGCCCGAGGGCTGGCGTCTGGATGGGGAACAGCTTGTGCACGAAGCTGAGTTGCACGGCTGGAAACTGACTGTCGTCACCTTGCTCAGCGCCCCGTGGGACGGCCCGGCGAGCCTCCGTATCGATCCGCCCGACGACCCGCGAGCCGAGGTCGCCACGGACGGCATCACAGCGGAACTCATGCGCTCGATCTCCTTGGCGGAGATCCGCAGGACGGCGAAGGAACTGCGGACCCGCCTCGGTCGGTCGGCTGACGAGGCCACCACTGCGGCGGTGGTCCATCGGGTCGAGACAGAGCGTGACTATGCCTTGATGGCCCGTGAATACGTGCATCTCGTCCACCAGGGCTATCGGAGCCCCGTCACACGGCTCGCGACCGCGTGGGGGCTCAGCCGGAACACCATCAGTGGCCGTATCCGGCGGGCACGTGCCATGGGCTTCCTCGACGGACCGCCGGGCAGGCCAGCGGACCGCCTGACCGACAAGGCCAAGCGGTATCTGGAGGGGGGCGGCACACGTGTCGCGAAACGAGAGCGGAGCGACGGACGGTGAGTCGCTTGCGGCGGTCTTCGAACGGTGGGCAACGACGCGAGGGGTGGAGAACAGCAGCGTCAAGCAGTACCGGACGATGCTGACCAGGACTGTCGAGCCGTTCTTCGGTGCCGACGGCATCAGGGGCATCACGTCGGCACAGGTGGAGAAGTGGGTGGACTGGATGATCCACCACCGCGGCTACAAGCCCTCCACCCTTCGATTCCGGTTCAACATTCTTAAGTCGGTGTTCATGTGGGCGATGGAGCTCGGATTGACCGATACCAACCCGTGCGGGCCCGTGGAACTCCCCGTGAGCCGCTCACGAGCGCACCGGGACCAGCGCGCGGAGATCTGCATCCCCAGCACCGAGACGGTGCTCTCCGTCATTGCGGCCGCACCGGAGCGGTACCGCTGCATGTTCTGGCTCATGGCCGGGTGCGGGTTGAGGCTCGGAGAGGCCATGGGCCTCGGACGTGATCGCATCTCCTTTGCCGACCGGCTGATCGTCGTCGACCGGCAGGTCGCCTGCGATAGGGACACCGGATCCGGACGGTACGGCAGCATGCAACTGCGCCACGTCAAGTGGCGTGAGGACGGCGAGCAGGGGCGCCGAGTGCCGCTGCCGGACGTAGTGGCCTTGGCGCTGCGCCGTCACCTCAGGGACCACGCCCCCTGGGGCGAGGAGCAGCTGCTGTTCAGCAATGCGACAGGTACTGGCCTGCTCTACCCCTACTACTGGTACGGGAGGATCTGGCGCCCCGCACTGGCAGCGGCTGACGTCGACTACTTCAAGTCCCACAGCCTTCGGCACTTCTACGCCGCATCCCTTCTGAGTCAGGGCGTGGCGGTTTCGGAGGTCTCGGCATGGCTGGGGCATGCGTCGGTGAGCTTCACCGAGCGGTACTACGCGGACCTGATGCCGGACGCCCCGGACCGCGCGCGGTTAGCGATCGACGGCACCTTGGGAGCCAGTCGGCACCGGGCCCAATTGGCAGGCATGACGGGGATGACAGCTGCGGCGTCGGCTCAGTGAGCCGAGTCAGTCCTCGAACCCCTCCGCCGCCCGCTTCTCCCGCAGCTCCATGATCGCGCGGCGGCGGGCCAGGCGGTGGGTGCGGCGGATCTGGGCCTCCTGGTAGCGGCGCTTGTCGCGTTCGGTCTCCGGGAGGACCGGTGGCACCCGGCGGGGCTTGCCGTCGGCGTCGACGCCGGCGAAGACGAGGTAGGCGGAGCCGACCTGGGTGGGCGGGGCGGACTCGTTCCAGCGTTCGGCCAGGACCCGGACGCCGACCTCCATGGACGTCCGACCGGTCCAGTTGACCTGCGCCTTGACGTGGACCAGGTCGCCGACGCTGACCGGTTCGAGGAACGCCATCTCGTCCATCGACGCGGTGACCGCCGGGCCACCGGAGTGCCGCCCGGCCACGGCCCCCGCCGCGTCGTCGACCAGCTTCATGATCACCCCGCCGTGCACGGTCCCCAGCAGGTTCGTGTCGTTGTGGGTCATGATGTGGCTGAGGGTGGTGCGGGACGCCGAAGTCGGCTTGCCCGGGATATCCGGACTGCCGGAATCCGCAGCTGGGGCCTGGTCTGTCATGGCCCCCACCCTATGCCGCGGCGCTATGGGGACGTTTTGTGTCAGCTTCGCCACAGCCGTGCTCTGATTTTCCGACGACTCTTGTATGGCGCACTACCGGGACCTGCACACTGGGGCGCATGAACACTTGGCCCGAGGGGCGGTCCGACGACAACCGCGGCAACCGCTACGGACACGGAAGCTCGAGCGCACAGCCCGAGAGCGCCCGCGTCATGCGGCAGGTCCGCCGTGGCCCGGCGCCGTCGCCCGGGCAGGCCGGGTACGGCGGTGCCCCGCCGTACGGCGCCGGCGGAGTACCGCAGCAGCCGTCGTACGTCGACGGCGGCTACGGCGGCCCCGGCGACGGCTACGACAGCGGCTACAACACCGGCCAGGTCTACGGCGCCCCCGGTGGCAGAGGGCCCGGCGGCCCGGGCGACGGCATGTACGAGCCGCGTCCCGCGCCGAACTGGCGCCGCCGTATCAAGGTGACGACCATCACGCTGGTGACGGTGCTGGTGGTGACGAGCGTCGCCACGTACTTCTGGGCCGACTCCAAGCTCAACCGCGACGTCGACCTGTCGCAGGTCATCGAGCGGCCGGAGGCGGGCGAGGGCACCAACTACCTGATCGTCGGCTCCGACAGCCGCGCGGGCATGTCGGCCGAGGAGAAGAAGAGACTCCGCACCGGCTCCGCCGAGGGCAAGCGCACGGACTCGATGATGATCCTGCACACCGGCAGCAACGGCCCGACGCTGATCTCCCTGCCGCGTGACTCGAACGTCACGATCCCGTCCTTCAAGGGCTCCGACTCCGGGAAGGTCTACCCCGGCACCGGCCGCCAGACGAAGCTGAACGCGGCGTACGCGGAGGACGGCCCGGAGCTGCTGGTCCGTACCGTCGAGGCCAACACGGACCTGCACATCGACCACTACGTGGAGATCGGCTTCGGCGGCTTCGCGAGCATCGTCGACGCGGTCGGCGGTGTCGAGATGGACATCCCGCAGGACATCAAGGACACCAAGTCCGGCGCGGACTTCAAGAAGGGCAAGCAGACGCTGACCGGCGAGCAGGCCCTCGCCTTCGTCCGCACCCGCTACGCCCTCAAGGGCTCCGACCTGGACCGTACGAAGAACCAGCAGAAGTTCCTGTCGGCCCTGGCCAACCAGGTCGCCACGCCGAGCACGATCCTCAACCCGTTCAAGCTGTACCCGACCATGGGCGCGGGCCTGGACTCCCTCGTGGTCGACAAGGACATGGGCCTGTTCGACCTGGCGTCCATGTTCTGGGCGATGAAGGGCGTCAGCGGCGGCGAGGGCAAGTCGATGAACATGCCGATCTCGGGCAACGCCGCGAACGGCAACCTCCAGTGGGACACCGCCAAGGTGAAGCAGCTGGTGAACGAGCTGAAGAACGACGAGAAGGTCACCGTCTCCAGCAACTGAGCACGCGGCAGCAGAAAAGAGGGGGCACCCGGGCGGGTGCCCCCTCTTGGCGTGAGGCGGTCCTCACATCGTGGCGGCCGACATCGAGCGGCACATCTCGGCGCAGCGACGACACGCCTCGGCGCAGCGCATCATCTGGGTGTCGTCCGGCATGGACATACACGCCTCGGCGCACATGTCACAGGCCTTGGCGCACATCGCGCACATCTCGGCCGACAGCGGCGAGCGGCGCATCATCATGTCGGCGCACATGCGCGTCATCTCGGCGCAGTCCATGACGGCGCGCATGATCTGCATCTGGGCCGGGCCGCCCATCTGCAGGCAGGAGCTCATGGTCTCCTCGCACACGCTGTGGCAGGCCATGCAGGCCTGGACGCAGTCCTGCATCTCCTTGCTCAGCGGGGTCGTGGTGGCGGGCTGCTGGGTCATGACTTCCTCCGGGGTGGGGACGGTGGGGGCCGGGGGTCGGTCCCCGTGCCTTCCGTCCTACGCCTGCGCGGCGCTGCCCGCCATGGGGCGGAGGGAAGGAATCCGCCATGCGTGCGTCGCGGGCCCGTGGGCGTCACCCACGAGCTTCATGAGCACGCCACCTCGTCCCCCCGCACCACCACACCCGACTCGCCCTGCCCCGCGTCCTCCGCCCGCACCTTGCGTACGCGTTCGAAGTCCGTGCCCGCGATGACCTTCAGGGTCGCGCCCAGACCCGGGGCCGCGCGCAGCTCGCTGCCCGGCAGGGCCGCCGCGAGGGACTTGGCGGAGCGGTCCCAGCGGGGGTCGTAGACGACGACCGTCCGCTTCACATCGGGGGTGGCGGCGTTCACCGGGGCCCCGGTCGTACGGAAGCCCGTCGCGACCAGCGCCGCGTCGACCCGGCGGCCGAGGCCGGGCGTGGGGGTGCCGTTCTCCACCTGGACGCTGATCTGCTGCGGGGCGACCGGGACGACCCGGGCCTCGCCGCCCGGCCGCCGCACGGACAGGGGCTGGTCGGCGCGCAGGGCGTGGAAGAGCCGCTCCGCCTTCACGGAGTCCCACTTCAGGGTCGAGCCGACGCCCTCGACGGCGTATCCCAGCTGCTGGATCGGGACGGTCGTGAACTCGGAGGAGGAGGGGGAGAAGTTCCGCATGGCGCGGCCCAGGGACAGCATCTCGTCCGTGCCGAAGCCCTTGTCGGCCCGGACCGAGCCGAGCACCGCCCGGGTCACGTCCCGGAACTTCATCGGGTTCAGCAGGATCCCGGAGGACATGACCCGCTCCACGAGCGCCGCCATGAACCGCTGCTGCCGTTTCATACGGCCCAGATCCGACGCCCCGTCGACATGGCGTGCGCGCACATACTGCAGCGCCTGCCCGCCCTCGAGCGTGTGGCGCCCGGCTGGCAGGTTCAGTCCGGTGTAGCTGTCGTTCAGGGGGGCGGCCGTGCAGATCTGCACGCCCCCGACCACGTCCACGGTCTTCATGAAGCTCGTGAAGTCGACCTCCAGATAGTGGTCGATCTTCACCCGGGTCATGTTCTCGACCGTCCGCACGGTCAGCGGCGCCCCGCCCTCGGCGTACGCCGCGTTCAGCTTGATCGGGTGGCCCTCGTGCCGTCTGCCCGTCGTACGGTCGACATGCGCCGGCGTCACGGCGTACGAGTCGCGCGGCAGGCTCACCACACTCGCCCGCTCCCGGTCCTCCGAGATGTGCACGATCATCATCGTGTCGGTGCAGTGGCAGGGCGCGCCGCCGAGCCGGTACTTCTGCCGCTCGTCCCGGCTGATCTTCTCGCGGCCGTCGGTGCCGACCAGCAGGACGTTCATGCCGTGGCCCGCCTGGGGCCGGTTCTTCATGTCCTTGAAGGCGTCGACCCGGGCGATGTCCGCGTCCAGGCTCGTGACCACCGCGTGCCCGATGCCGGCGGACGCGAGGACCACCACGGACAGCGTGGTCACCGCCCGCATGCCCCACCGCGGCTTCCCGCGCCGCACGGGCCTGCGCGGGGGCCGGCGTGCGGAGGGCGGCTGCGGGCGGCGCTGCGGGGCGGCGGTGGTCCGGGGGGACCGCGGCGGCGTGGGCAAGAGGACACCTCCGGACGAGGGCCGTACGTGGGATCCGTGACACCGTAGGCCGATACGATCTGCAGCCCGCGGTACCGGCCCGGCGGCGCGCAACGGTGTCCCCCGTTCGCGGTAACGTGAGCCCCCTATGAACGCCAATCCCGACGTGCGCCACCCCGCCGTTTCCGTGATCATGCCCGTCCTCAACGAGGAACGGCATCTGCGGGGAGCAGTCCAAGCGATCCTCGCGCAGGAGTACGCCGGCGAGATGGAGGTCGTGATCGCCCTGGGTCCGTCCACGGACCGCACGGACGAGATCGCGGCTCAGCTCGTCGCGGACGACCCGCGTGTGCACACCGTCCCCAACCCGACCGGCCGCACGCCGGCCGCCCTCAACGCGGCGATCAACGCCTCCCGCCACCCGATCGTCGTGCGCGTCGACGGGCACGGCATGCTCTCGCCGAACTACATCGCCACCGCCGTACGGCTCCTGGAGGAGACCGGCGCGCAGAACGTCGGCGGCATCATGCACGCCGAGGGCGAGAACGACTGGGAGCACGCCGTCGCCGCCGCGATGACCTCGAAGATAGGGGTCGGCAACGCCGCGTTCCACACGGGCGGCCAGGCGCAGCAGGCCGACACCGTCTATCTCGGTGTCTTCCGGCGCGAGGCGCTGGAGCAGCAGGGCGGCTACAACGTGGAGTTCATCCGCGCCCAGGACTGGGAGCTGAACTTCCGCATCCGTGAGGCCGGCGGGCTGATCTGGTTCTCGCCCGAGCTGCGGGTGTCGTACCGGCCGCGGCCGAGCGTGAAGGCCCTCGCCAAGCAGTACAAGGACTACGGCCGCTGGCGGCATGTGGTCGCCCGCTACCACGAGGGTTCGATCAACCTGCGCTACCTCGCCCCGCCGACCGCCGTGTGCGCGATCGCGGCCGGGATCGTGGTGGGCGCGCTGCTGACCCCGTGGGGCTTCGTGGTGCCCGGCGGCTATCTCGCGGCGATCCTCGCCGGTTCGGTCCCGGCGGGCAAGGGGCTGCCGCTGAAGGCGCGGCTCCAGATCCCCGTGGCGCTGGCCACCATGCACATGTCGTGGGGCTGGGGCTTTCTGACCAGTCCGCGGGCGCTGGCCCGCAAGGTGATCGCGAGCCGGCGGCCTGCCGTCCGTGCGGACGCTTCCGCGAGCTGAATCACCGGCGTATCGACGCGGGCCCTTTCCCTCGGCGGGGAAAGGGCCCGTCGCCGTTCAGTCCCAGACGAACGCCGGGCTCACGTGCATACAGGCCTTGTCGTCGGCGCCGTTGAGCGCCTCGGCCGACTTCGGGGTCTCGTCGTTCTCCTCGGGCGCCTTGTAGTCCGCGCCCTCCCGCCAGTCGGCGCCCACGACGAGGGTGATGCCGGAGACGTCGGTGGACCGCTGCACCGAACTCAGCGGGATGCCCAGAGCCTTGGCGAGACGCTGGGCGTCGCCCTCCAGGTCGGCGCTCGGGTAGCGGACGACGGTCCTGTCCTCGGTCCAGGAGCCGGTGGTGTCGGCGACGGCCTGGGTGAAGCCCTCCTCCTTCAGCAGGCCGGCCACCGTGCCGGCGCGTCCGCGGGCGGCGGCCAGGGTGTCGGTGCGGGTGCCGTTGCGGACCTGGACGGCGATCTCGTCGTCGGCGGCGGCCGGGTCGGCGGACGCCTGCTCGGCGGCCGGCTTCTTCGCCTTGTCCTTGCCGTCCAGGGCGATGTCCTCCCGCACCAGCCGGAACAACTGCTCGGCGTCCTCCGTCGGTTCGACGCGGGCGCCGACGTAGCGGTTGGGCATCGTGGTCATGGTGATGCGCTTCGGCTCCACCTTGCGCAGCTCGTCGCTGAGGTCGTAGAGCTTCTTGACGGTGTCGAGGCCCGGGTCGACCGTCATGGCCCGGGTGGCCTCCTCGGCCAGTCTGCGGAGCTTGTTCGGGCTGCTCAGCGTCATGTTGTCGCGCAGCTGGCGGACCATCGCGTTCATGTACATGTGCTGGGCCTTGGCGCGGGCGAGGTCGCTGCCGTCCTCGAAGCCGTAGCGGGTGCGCAGCCACTGCAGGGCCTGCTCGCCCTGGATGTACGAGGTGCCCTTCTCCAGTTTCAGGCCCGAGCCCTTGCCGTCGGAGGTACGGGAGTGGATGTTGGCGTCGACGCACACGGGGACGCCCCCGACGGCGTCGGCCATCGACACCACGCCCGCGAAGTCGACCATGATGAAGTGGTCGATGTGGATGCCGGTGAGCTCCTGCCAGGTGGCCACGGCGCAGCCCGGACCGCCGTGTCCGAGGCTCTGGTTGGTCATCGTCCGCCCCTGCGTCGCCTGGTACACCTTCCCGTCGTCCGGGTCGGTGCACTTCGGGATCTTCACGAGGGTGTCGCGGGGCATGCTGATGACCGACATGTTGGTGCGGTCGGCGGACAGGTGCAGCAGCATCTGGACGTCAGCGAGGGGCGTGGCGCCGAACGTCTCGCGGGCGCCGCCGAGTTTCTGGTTCTCCTTGCTGTCCCGCGCGTCGGAGCCGATGAGCAGGATGTTCAGCGGGGTCTGCCCGGCGGCGTTGGGCGTCGGAGCGGCGACCTTGCTGTCGCCGAGGTTCAGGGCGTCCTTCTTGATGTTGCCGTTGAGGTGCCGGTAGTAGAGGTAGCCGGACCCGGCCGTCCCGAGTATCAGCACGGCCAGCACGACAGCGGACCACTTCAACACCCGCCGCCTGCGCGGGAACCGGCCCCCTCGCCGCCGACCGCTCTCCCCACCGTCGCCGCCGGACACGTCGTCGCGGCCGGGTGAGTGCGGGGTGGTCGCCGATGTGCTGTCGCGGTCGGACGTGCTCTCGCCCGCTGCCGGCAGGTCGTCGGCGTCTGGGTTGCTCGGACTCCCTGTCGGCAGGCCGTCGGCGTCGGGCGTGCTCGTGCTTCCTGTCGGGGGGCCGTCGGGGTCGGGTGTGCTCGCGCTTCCCGCCGGCAGGCCGTCGATGTCGGGTGTGCTCGTGCTTTCCGCCGAGGGGCCGTCGGCGTGGGGCGTGCTCGTGCTTCCTGTCGGGGGGCCGTCGATGTCGGGTGTGCTCGTGCTTTCCGCCGAGGGGCCGTCGGCGTGGGGCGTGCTCGTGCTTTCTGCCGCTAGGCCGTCGGCGTCGGGGGTGCTCGCGCTTCCCGCCGGCAGGCCGTCTCCATGGGGCGTGCTCGTACTCCCCGCCGACCCGCCCTCGTCGTCGGGCGTCTCCGCGCCCCCTTCCGACGAGCGGCCGTCGCCGTCGGGCGACTGACTGCCCGTCGTCGGCTTCTCCTCGCCCGGGTCCGGTTCGTGGCGGACGCTCTGCCGCTTACCGTCCTCCCGCACACCGCTCTGCGTCACTTCCCCGGTCCTCTCCGCCCCCCGGCGCATGCAGCAGGCCCGCCCTGCCTCCTGTTAGACGCACGACGGGCCTGTCAGTTGCCCTCAAAGGGTCAACTAGCGCACTTCACCTTGTCCGCGGTGGACTTCTCGACGTCCGCCGCCTCGGCCGGGGCGTTGAGCTTCACGCCGGCGCCCTTGAAGTCCTTGCCGAGGGTCAGGGTCATCGCGGGCAGGCCCTGGGAGTTGTCCACGCTCTCGCCGGGCTTCAGCGCGGACCCGGGCAGGCCCATGATGTCGGCGAGGCGGCGGGCCTGGTCGGCCTGGTCGGGGGCGTACTCGAGGGTCGTCCTCGCCAGCTCGGCGGGCGCGTTGCCGGCGTTGTCCGACTTGGTCACGCCCTCCTCGACCTGGAGGTACTGGAGGGTCTTCTGCGCGCTGCCGGCGTCGGCACCGCCGTTCATGATCCGCACCCGCACCTCGGACGCCGCGGACTTGGTGCCCTTGAGCCGGGCGGCCTGGGCGTCCTTCTCCTTCTTCTCCTGCTGCTTGACCTCGGTCAGCGAGACGTCGTTCTCGATCATGTCGAACACCTGCGGCGCCTTGGACTTGTCGACGATGACCGTCGCCTTCACCGTCTCCGCCGGGTTGTCCACCACCGGCACCGTGGTGAAGCTGATGTTCTTCGTCGGCACCTTCTTCAGCTCAAGGGCGACGTCCTTGAGCGTGCTGACCCTGCCGATCGCCTGGTCCACGGTCAGCGCCTTCGTCGCGGCCTCGGCCAGGTTCAGCAGCTTCGAGGGACTCGTGAGGGTGTCGCTGGAGGACATCTTGCGCATCAGCGAGCCCAGGAACTGCTGCTGCACCTTGATCCGGTCGAGGTCACCGCTGTTGCCGAAGCTCTTGCGCGTACGGACGAACGCGAGGGCCTGCTCGCCCTCGACCGTCGACTCGCCCGCCGGCAGGACGAGTTTGGACTCCTTGTCGTTGACCGGCTTCTCCACACACACGTCGACCCCCTCCACCGCCGTGGTCAGCGTCTTCACCGCGTTGAAGTCGGCCATCATGAAGTGGTCGACGGTGATGCCGGTGTTCTCCTTCACCGTGCGCATCGTGCAGCCGGGGTCGCGCTCGCCCTCCCCGAGGCTCCGGTTGAAGCGGACACCCTGGATCCCCGGCACGACCTTCTCCGAGCCGTCCTCCAGTTTCGTCGGGCAGTCGGGGATGTTCACGATCAGGTCGCGCGGGATGCTGAGCGCGGTCGCGTTGGAGCGGTCCTTCGCGACGTGCAGCAGGATCGTGGTGTCGGCGTGCCCGGAGCTGCCCTTGTCGCCGTAGCCCTCGTTGCCCTCGCCGGTGCGCTTGTCCGTACCGATGATGAGGACGCTGAAGGCCTCGTCCTTGCTGAAGTTGCTGGCACCCGCGTTGCCGACATCGGTCGTCGACACGTTGCCCTCCAGGTGCTGGAGGTAGAAGTAGCCGGCCGCACTGACCCCGACCAGCACGAACGCCATCGTGCCGCCGGTCCACAGCAGCACCTTCTTCGCCTTGTTCGGCTTCTGCTGCACCGGCCGGCGCCCACCGCGGCGCCCCGGCGGCGGCTCCTCGGGAGCACCGCGCCGCCTGCGCTGCGGCGGCACCTCGGTGCGGGACGCGCCCCCACGCGGAGCGCCCCCACCGGGAGCGGTCCCACGGGAAGCGCCCTCACGAGGCGCCGCCGAACGTGCGGGTGTCGAGCGTGCGGTGGCGGTACGAGGAGCCGTCCGCGACTGCGCTGCGGATGGATTCAGTCGCAGTTCGTATTCGCCGGTGTTCGGATTGAGTACCCACTGGTCTGCGGGGTCCATCTGATCCCCCCGCCCACGGCGTTGCGCGTCCACGGTTGTCCGATTCCTCCGTCGGGGCACGCGGCGCCTTCTCCCCCCGGAAGGCGCGCGGGTACTTGGTCATCACAGAAGCACTGGATCGCTCACACTATCCGCCCAGTTGAACGTCGGTGTGCGCTGAATGACAAATTCAACGTCCATACATTCGGGCAATCCAGCCCAATTCCAAGCTGTGAATCTCTACCAGCGGTAGGGCGCGTACACGTTCATGCACTTACCGGCGTCCGAGCCGTTGAGCGCGTCCGCGTCACCGGGCAGGTCTCCGGCCTTCGGCGCCGGCCGCTTCGGATACGCCGTCCCCGTACGCCAGTCGGCCCCCACGACCACCGTGACGCCGGACACGCCGGTGGAGCGCCGCACCGAACTCAGCGGAATATCCAGTGATGTGGCGACGCGCTGGGCGTCGCCCGCCAGCTCGGCGCTCGGATAGCGCACGACGGTGCGCTCCTCGGCCAGCGCGCCCGAGGTGTCCGCCGCGGCCTTCGTGAAGCCCTTGCCCACGAGCGACTGAGTGATGGCGCCCGCGCGTCCGCTCACCGGGCCGAGGGTGCTGGAACGTGTGGCGTTCTGCACCAGGACACCGATCTCGCCGTCCGCCGCAGCCGGATCCCGGGAGGCCTTCCCGGCCTTCTTCGTCTTCTTCGCGCCCGGCTTCCCGCCCTTGCCGTCGAAGGGCACGTCGTCGCGGATCATCTCCCACACCCGGTCGGCGTCGGTGCCGGCCGGGATCAGGTGGTTGGCGTCCTCCGGGTCCGCGGCCGTGGGCAGCGTCGTCATGGTGATGCGGTTCGTCGGCACCGTCCTCAGCTGCGCCCCCAGGTCGTACAGCTTCTTCACCGTGCCGATCTCCTCGGACACGTGCAGCGACTCGGTGGCCGCCTCGGCCAGGTCCGTCAGCCGGCCGGTGTCGGTGAAGACGTTCTGCGACTTGAGCGTGCGGATCATCGAGTTCATGTACATGTGCTGCGCCCTGGCCCGCAGCGGGTCGCTGCCCCAGGCGTGGCGGGTGCGCAGCCACTGGAGAGCCTGCTCGCCCTGGACCTTCGTCCGGCCGGCCTTCAGCTTCAGGCCGGAGCCACCGGGCACCCGGGGCAGCGGGCGGTCCCACACGTTCTGCTCCACGCACACCTCGACCCCGCCGATGGCGTCGGCCATCTTGACCACGCCGGCGAAGTCGATGGTCATCCAGTGGTCGATGTAGACCCCGGTGAGGTTCTGCCAGGTCGCCAGCGTGCAGCCCGCTCCGCCCCGGGCCAGCGAGGCGTTGATGATCGTGTTGACCGGGGGGTACGTCCGACCGGACTTCGGGTCGGTGCACTTGGGTATGTCGACCCGGGTGTCGCGCGGAATGCTCACCACGGAGGCGCTCTCGCGGTCCGCGGCCAGGTGGATGAGCATCTGCACATCGCCCCGGGGCGGAGTGCCGCGGTCCTTCCTGGATCCGCCCAGCTTCACGTTCTCGTCGGAGTTACGGCTGTCGGAGCCGATCAGCAGGATGTTCAGGGGCGTCTGCCCGGCCGCGTTCGGAGCGGCCCGCCGCGCCTTGGAGTCGCCGCTGCTGCGCTGGCCCTTCTCGATGTTGCCGTTCAGGTGCTCGTAGTAGAGGTAACCGGCGCCGGCGGTCGCGAGGACCAGCAGGGAGAGGGTCGTCGCCGACCAGCGCAGGACTCGGCGTCCGCGGCGGGCCCGACGGCCTCGCCTGCCGTCCCCGCCGCCCGGCCCGGTGGATCTGCCCGGGGCCGGCTCACGTGGGACGGCACCCGGTTTCGTCCCCTCCCCATACACACCACTGCTCCGCGCCATCTGCTTCCCCCACCCCCGTGTCACCGAAAAGGCCTGCCGTACGCCCTGTGAGACGTACGACAGGCCCTTCAGGTCACTCGGCGCACTCGACCTTGTCCGCCGTGGACTTGTCCACGTCCGCCGGCGCCTTGGTCGGGGTGGTCTGGGAAGAGCCCGCGCCCTTGAAGTCCTTGCCGAGGGTCAGGGTCATCGCGGGGACGCCCTGGGAGTTGTCCACGCTCTCGCCGGGCTTCATCGCGGACCCGGGCAGGCCCATGATGTCGGCGAGGCGTCGGGCCTGGTCGGCCTGGTCGGGGGCGTACTCGAGGGTCGTCTTCGCCAGCTCGGCGGGCGCGTTGCCGGCGTTCTCCGACTTGGTCACGCCCTCCTCGACCTGCAGCCAGCTGAGCGTCTCCTGGGCGCTGCCGGCGACGGCACCGCCGTTCATGATCCGCACCCGCACCTCGGAGGCCGCGGACTTGGTGCCCTTGAGCCGGGCGGCCACCGCGGCGGCTTCCTTCTTCTTCTTTTCCTTGACCGCGGTGAAGGAGACGTCGTTCTTGATCATGTCGAAGACCTGCGGGGCCGACGACTCGTTGAGGACGACCGTGGTCGGGACCTTCTCCGCCGGGTTGTCGATCACCGGGGTGGTGGCGAACGTCAGGTTCTTGGTGTTGAGCTTGCCCAGCTCCAGACCGAGGTCCTTCAGCTTGCCGATGCTCGACAGCTGCGAGTCGACGGTCAGCGCCTTCGTGCCCGCCTCGGCCAGGTCGAGCATCTTCGAGGGGCTGGTGAGCGTGTCGTTGTCCTTCAGCTTGCGCATCAGCGCGCTCAGGAACTGCTGCTGGAGCCCGATCCGGCTCAGGTCGCCGCCGAAGCCGACCGAGTGCCGGGTACGCACGAAGGCCAGCGCCTGCTCGCCCTCGATGGTGTGGTTGCCCTTCGACAGCTTGAGGTGCGAGTCCGGGTCGTCGATGTCCTTGCCGAGACAGACCTCGACCCCGCCGACCGCGCTGGTCAGCGTCTTGACCGCGTTGAAGTCGGCGACCATGAAGTTGTCCGGCTTGACCCCGGTCAGCTCCGTCACGGTCCGCATGGTGCAGCTGGGGGTTCGGTCGTCCTGGCCGAGGCTGGTGTTGAAGCGGGTCTTCGGCGTGCCCGGAATGACCTTCTGCGACCCGTCCGCCTGCGTGGTCGGGCAGTCCGGGATGTCGACGATCAGGTCACGGGGGATGCTCAGCGCGGTCGCGTTGGAGCGGTCCTTGGAGACATGCAGCAGGATCGTGGTGTCGGCGTGCCCGACACTGCCCGCGTCGCCGTACTTCTCGTTGCCCGCGCCGGTGCGCTTGTCGGTGCCGATCAGCAGGATGTTGATGGCCTTGTCCTTCTCGAAGCCACCGGTGCTCGCGCCGTCGTCGGAGACCGACGCGATGTTGCTGTTCAGGTGCTCGATGTAGAAGTACGCGGCGCCCGCCCCGGCGACCAGCACGAACGCCATCACGCCGCCGGTCCACAGCAGGATCTTCTTGCTCTTCGCGGCCTTCTTGGAGGGCCGGCGACCGCGCCGCCCCGGCAGCGGTTCCTCCGGGGCCGGGGCCCCGCGGCGCCTGCGCGGCGGCGGCACCGCACGGCCGGGCGTCTCGGGCCCGGCGCGGCCCGGCGCCGCGGAACGGCCGAGCGGCTGCGTGGAGCCGAGCGCCGACGGGTCCGTATCGGAGGCCGGTGGTTTGCGGGGCCCGGGGACACCCGACTGCGGTGCGGAAGGGGGCAGTCGCATTTCGTATTCGCCGGTGTTCGGGTTGAGCACCCACTGGTCTGCGGGATCGATGTCGTCCGCCCGCCCACGGCCTTGCGCGTCCACGGTTGTCTGATTCCTCCGTCGGGGCACGCGGCGCCTACCCCTCCAAGGCGCTCGGTCTCGGTCACACAGTGCGCGATATCTCAGGACCGTCCTCAGAGCCGGGCGCACCGGGATCGCTCACACTAACCGCCCAGTTCAGCGCTGGACGACGACGGTGACGAAGTCCACGTTCCTACACCTGGGCAATTCGCCCATTTCCTGGTGAAGAGCGCGTTACCTTGAGGCGGCCTTGGTGTCCGCTTTACTCGCAGGTGTCCTCGGCTGCCGTGTTTCCACGGAACGTGGGTGGAGGAGAAACGGTGACGACGGATTTCGTGAACGGACCCCGATACGGATCCCCGTGCGACCCGTCACGCGATTCGGTGGGCCTCAACGGGGCAGAACCGTGCGGAACGTTCCCCGCGACGACCACCGGCGAGTCCATACGCAGCCGCTCGAACAGCTTCTCCGCCTCGGGCTCCACGAGTTGGTCGCGATTGGCGTCGTGCGCATACGACTCCCGGGGGACGGTCAGAAATTGCACTTGTTCCATGGGGATGTCGCGCAGGCCGCGCACGAGTTCGTACAAACCGCGCAGGCTGGCAAGATCCGGGTCCGTTGTGAGAGAGGACGTGGCGGCGTCCAGCACGGGATACAGCTTCACCGGATTCAGCAGGACGTCATTGCTGCGCACCTTGTTGACGAGTGCGCCGAGGAATCGTTGCTGCCGCTCCATCCGCTCGGTGTCACTGCCGTCGCCGAGTGACTTGCGGGCACGGACGTAGCCGAGGGCCTGCTCGCCGTCGAGCGTGACGCGTCCCGCGGGCAGTCTCAGCTTGGCGGCCGGGTCGTCGACCGGCTTCCGCAGGCACACCTCGACACCGTCGACCGCGTCGACCATCTCCTTGAAGCCGTGGAAGTCGACGACGACGTGGTGATCGACGCGTACGTCGGTGAGCTTCTCGACGGTCCGGATGGTGCAGGCCGAACCGCCCAGGGCGAAGGCCTGGTTGAACATGGCGAACCGCGGCGTGCTGCGGGACCCGTCCGGGCGCCGGCAGCCCGGCAGCTCCACCATCAGGTCCCGGGGCAGGGAGACGGCGGTGGCGCTGCTCCGGCCCGCGGACAGGTGCAGCAGGATCGTGGTGTCCGACCGCTCGGTCCCGGAGTCCCGGCCGTAGCGGGCGTTGTCGTCACCCTCGCGCGAGTCCGAGCCGATCAGCAGGATGTTCCGGGCGTCCCTGACCAGCGAGGTGGGCCGCTCCTTCTCGTACCGCGCGAGCTCGGCGGCCGCCGCCTCGTCGGGCGTGATGTTCCCGCTGAGCTTCGCGTACACGGCCCATCCGGCCCCGGCGGCCGCCACGACGAGCCCGGCGATCCCGAACGCCGTGAACCGCACCCACCGCCGCCGACGCCGCCGCGCCAGCCCCCGCCCACTGGCCGAGGCCCCCGCACCCGGCCCGAGCGTCGGCAAGGACCCACCACCGGTGTCGGCCACGACAGGGACCACCCCTCACGACGTACGAACGTGCGCGCGCACTGCTCCTACGACTGTGGCGTGGATGGGGGGTGGGGGAGGGGTGGGGATGGGCCGAACGGGGGTTGCTGAGCTGAAAACGGCCTACCGGGCAAGCGCCGTAACCCGCTCACTCTCCACCCGCTTGTCCAGCACCCCGTCCCCCGCCAACTCCAGATTCCGGCACAACACCACGGAACCCCCCGTGGCCAACGCCCCGTACAACCCCGCGTTCAACCCCTCCCACGTGTCGTACGGCAACCCCGACAGAATCCGCGACCCCGGCCCGGTCAGCCCCAGCTCCGTCGCCCCCGCCCGAGCCCGCTCCACCACCTCGGCCCCGGTGAACTCCCGCCCCGCCACGATCAGCGCGGGTTCCTCGGGATCCACCGGCGCGTACGGCACGAACCGGTCCCCCTGCCCCGGCACCTCCACCGCGTAGTCGACGAACCCCTCGGGCACCTGCGGGAACCGCCCACCGAGCGGCCGCAGCGCCATCGCGATCCGCGCCCCGGAACACGCCCGGGCCGCCTCCAGCCCGTCCGGCCCGCTCACCACGACATCGGCGGCCCGGGCGTCCCCGGACACGTCCGCGACCACACCGACCGACGCGCACGCGAGCAGCCACACCGCCGTCTGCCAGTGCGCGGGCAGCAGCAGCGCGACCCGGTCCCCGGGCTCGACGGACAGCTCGTCCTGGAGCAGGTTCGCGGTCTTGGCCACCCAATTGGCGAAGGTGGCCACGGACAGTTCGACACGTTCGCCCGTGGCGTCGTCGTAGAAGGTCACCAGGGGGCGTCCCGGATCCGCGGCGAGCGCGGAACCCAGCAGGTCGGCGGGGGTGCGATCGGTGGCGTTCACCCGCGCAAGGGTACGCGGCACGCCGGCCTCCACCCAACGGCCCGGCCACCGCCGCGCCCCGCGTCCACCACCGGTTCGGCCGAATCCCCGCCGACAGTCCGTCAACTCCCAAATGGACAGACTTATACGACTATGTCCAAGATCAGGGGCATGCGTGGATTCCTTGCTTCCTCGATCGGTGTCACCTGTGCGGCCGCTCTGGCCCTTCCCCTCACTCCGCCCGCCCTCGCGGCGGCGAGACCGGTGCCGACCACCGAGGTCGCCACGGCCGCGAGACCCGCGCCCCACGCGGGGACGCCGGACACGACCCTGACCGACCGGCGCGCGGCCGAACCGTCCGCCGCCGGCAGCACCCAGTCCCTCCCCCTCGAACCCCTCACCCGCAACCGGGCCACCCCCTCCGCCGCCGCCTCGGCCACCGCCGAACAGGGCCTGTCCCGCCGTGCCGTACGCCGCTTCTCCCTCGTCGGCGTCATCTGGGACGACCCCCAAGCCGAACTGCACGGCCGCGTCCATGTCCGCACCCGTGCCGCCGGCACCGGCACCTGGTCGGGCTGGCAGGTCGTGGAGACGCACAACGCCGACCACGCGGCCGACCTCGACACCCCCGAGAGCACCTCGGGCCGCGTCCGCGGCGCCACGGCACCGCTGTGGGTGGGCGACTCCGACGGCGTGGAACTCCGGGTCCGTTCGGAACTCCAGGGCACCGGCGGCCGCAGCGTCGCGGTCGCCGCGCCCTCGCTCCCCTCCGGCCTCCGTCTGGAACTCGTCGACCCCGGCGAGGGCGACGAGGCACTCCCCGGCGGCCCCGTGGACAGCCCCCGCACCGGTGGCCTGAACACCGAGGCCTCCGCCGCCACCGACGCCTCCGCCGCCAACGCGGACCTCGCCCCCCTCGGCGCCACCGAGATCACGGCACTGAGCCGCGCGGCGACCGAACGCGAGTTCTACACCCTCCGGGCCGGCGCTCCGGCGGACCGGCAGCGGGCGAAGCCGTACATCGGCCCCCGCCCGCGGATCGTCACGCGGCGCGGCTGGGGCGCGAACGAGGGGCTGCGGGAGCGGAAATTCGTCTACACGAAGAAGGTCAAGGCCGCCTTCGTGCACCACACCGCCAGCGGCAACAAGTACAACTGCTCGCAGTCCCCGTCACTCATCCGCAGTATCTACCGCTACCACGTCAAGAGCATGGGCTGGCGGGACGTCGGCTACAACTTCCTCATCGACAAGTGCGGAAAGATCTACGAGGGCCGCGCGGGTGGCGTGGCGAGGCCGGTCCTCGGCGCGCACACCCTTGGTTTCAACAGCAACAGCATGGGCATCGCCGTCCTCGGATCGTACGGATCCAAGAAACCGTCGTCCGCCGCCGTCAAGGCCATCGCCCGCGTCACGGCGTGGAAGCTGGGCCTGTACCGGATGAATCCGCGGGGAAAGACGTACCTGAAGTCGGCTGGCAGCAATCTCCACCGCAAAGGTAAGAAGGTACGACTGAACGTGATCTCCGGTCACCGGGACGGCTTCAAGACGGCCTGCCCGGGACGGAAGCTCTACGGCAAGCTCGGCTCGGCCCGCTCCGCGGCGGCCCGCTACCAGGGCCGCTGAGAACGAGGGGCGGAATGCCGCACGGCCAGCGAAGGCGCCACGGAACGATCTGCATACACTGACCGGCCGAAAGACAGTTCGGCCGGTCCCGGCAGGAAGCAGAGACGACACGTGACTGAAGCGATCCTCCTGGTCGGTGGCAAGGGCACCCGGCTGCGCCCGCTCACGGTGCACACGCCCAAGCCCATGGTCCCGGCGGCCGGGGTGCCCTTCCTCACGCACCAGCTGGCGAGAGCGAGAGCGGCGGGCGTCGAGCACATCGTCCTGGCCACGTCCTATCTGGCCGAGGTCTTCGAGCCGTACTTCGGCGACGGGTCCGCGCTGGGCCTGCACCTGGAGTACGTGACGGAGGAGGAGCCCCTCGGCACGGGCGGCGCCATCCGCAACGTCGCCTCCCGGCTGAACTCCGGCCCCGACGACCCGGTCCTGATCTTCAACGGCGACATCCTGACGGGCCTGGACATCCGGGCCCTGGTGGACACCCACGAGTCGACGGGCGCGGACGTCTCCCTGCACCTCACGAAGGTCACGGACCCGCGTGCCTACGGTCTGGTCCCCACGGACGACACCGGCAGGGTCCTGGCGTTCCTGGAGAAGCCGCAGACCCCCGAGGAGATCGTCACCGACCAGATCAACGCGGGGGCGTACGTCTTCCGCCGCTCGGTCATCGACACGATCCCGCTGGGCCGGCCGGTGTCGGTGGAACGCGAGACCTTCCCCGACCTCCTCTCCGCCGGAGCCCACCTCCAGGGCATGGTCGACTCGACGTACTGGCTCGACCTCGGCACACCGGCCGCGTTCGTCCGGGGCTCGGCGGACCTGGTCCTCGGCCGGGCCCCGTCGCCCGCCGTCCCAGGCCGCTGCGGCGATCAGCTCGTGCTCCCGACGGCGACGGTCGCGGCCGACGCCAAGCTGTCGGGCGGCACGGTGGTGGGCGAGGGCGCCTTCGTCGCCGAGGGCGCGCGGGTCTTCGGCAGCACGATCATGCCCGGCGCCGTCATCGAACCCGGCGCGGTCGTCACCGACTCCCTCATAGGCGCCCGGGCCCGAGTCGGCCGACGCACCGTCCTCACCGGCACGGTCATAGGCGACGGCGCGACCATCGGCCCCGACAACGAACTCCTGGAGGGCACCCGCATCTGGTGCGACGCCCAAATCCCCCCGGGAGCGGTCCGCTTCTCATCGGACCAGTAGGACTTGCGCGGCAATCTGCACTACACGCCGCCCCGCCCCGCCGATCTGCGGCCCCGCCGTAGCCGCCCCGGCTGCGGACAGCCGCTTCCCGCCGATCTGCGGCCCGTCGGCTCCCACCGGCTCCTGCGGATCTGCGGCCGTCGGCCTGTGGCCTGTCGGCTCCCGCCGAGCTGCGGGCAACCGCCCGGGCCGCCCCAGCCGCTTAGCTGCGGGCCATCGTGCCGCTAAGGGCGGCGCCCGTCCCACAGAGAGCGGCACCCCGCTCCGCCGGGCTGCGCACCCACCCGCCCCCAGCACCGACGCAGGGCACCACACAACGGGCGGAAACGTCACAACCCCCCGATATCCCACCGAGGCATCTTCGGCGCCCGACGCCCCGGCACCCTCCCACTCAGCAACACCAACCGAGCCGCCCGATGCCGCTGCCCCGCATACGGCTCCAACAACGACAACATCACGGAGTCATCCGCATCCCGATCCCCACCCAAAGCCCACCCCACGATCCGAGGCAGATGCAGATCCCCCACCGTCACCTCATCCGCCGCCCCATGACTCCGCTGCACCGTCTCCGCCGAAGTCCACGGCCCCACCCCCGACACCAACTCCAACCGCGCCCGAGCCGCCCCCGGCTCCATCCCGGCCGCCTCCTCCAACCGCCCGGCCACCCGCACCGCACGCAGAATCGTCGACGCCCGCTTGTCGTCGACCCCGGCCCGATGCCACTCCCACGACGGAATCACCGCCCACGTCCGAGGCCCCGGCATCACATGCATCGGCCCCGGCACGGGCCCCGGCGCCGGCTCCCCGAACTTCCGTACCAGCAACCGCCACGCCCGATACGCCTCATCGGTCGTGACCTTCTGTTCGAGAATCGACGGAATCAGCGACTCCAGCACCAGCCCCGTCCGTGTCAGCCGCAGCCCCGGCCGCCGATGCCGGGCCACCGCCACCAGCCGGTGCCGCGGCACGAACACGGACGGATCATCGGCGGCCCCGAGCAGCTCGGGCAACCGCTCCAGCAGCCACTCGGCCCCGGGCCCCCAGGCCTCCCCGCGCACCCCGCCACCGGACGCGCGCACCCGCAGCGTCCCGGCCCCGGCGGGAGTGAGAGCGGTCTGCCACACCGACCCGTCCGGCGTCGTCCGGAACGTCGGATCACCCGGCCCGCGCCGCAGCGGCCCGAGCACCAGCCCGAGATCCAGCGGCCCGTCCGGCACCCAGTCGCGCACCCGCCCGGTGTCCGCCCGCACCGCTCGACGTGGAACGGGCACGACGACCTCGCCACCGCGCACGGTCGTACGCGTGGGCCGGGGAGTGAACCGTCCTGCCATGAATGAGTCCCTGGAATCGGAAGGCGAGAGGAGCGGGCCCTACGAGCGTAGACGCCACCCCGCCCCGCTCACCGCACCTCGATGAACGCCCCCGCGTCCCGCTCCGGCCGCGGCCGAGGCTCCTCCGCCGGATGCCCGACCGCCACCGCGCCCATGGGATCCCAGTCCGCCGGCAGCCCCAGCACCTCGCGCACCACGTCCCGGCAGAACATCGTCGACGACACCCACGCCGACCCCAGCCGCTCCCCGGCCAGCGCGACCAGGAAGTTCTGCACGCCGGCGCCCGTGGCGACCACGAACATCTCCCGCTCGGCCCCGTCCCGCCGCGGATCGCCGTACGTGTGCGAGCCGTCCATGACCAGACAGGGCACGACCAGATACGGCGCGTTCCGCAGGACGTCCCCGCGCCGCACCCGCTTGGCGATGGACTCCTCCGTCTTGCCGTCCCGCCGCAGATCGACGATCCAGGCGTCCCGCATCGCGTCGAGCAGCCGCGTCCGCGACTCCTCCGACTCCAGCAGCACGAACCGCCACGGTGTGGTGTGGTGCGGCGCCGGAGCCGTCACGGCGGCGGCCACGGCCCGCCGTACGGCACCGGGGTCGACGGGCTCGTCCGTGAAGGCCCGGACCGTACGCCGCTGGGTCACCGCCAGCCGTACCGCCTCCGAGGTACCGAGCCGGAACATGTCGTCGCGCGCGCCGCGCACCATGGCCCGCGCCCCCTCGCCGTCGTCGTCCCCGGCGACCAGGTCCGGGAGCCCGCGCACGACGGCCACGGGCAGCCCGGCGGCCTTGCCCTTGACCAGGTCGCCCGCGGCGGCGAGTTCGTCGGCCGTGGCGACGACGGTGGCGCTGAGCGGATTGCCGTACGCGTCGGTGCCCCCGCGCAGATCGTCGAGTACGCGCACTCCGGCGGCGCCGATCGCGACATCCGTGAGCCCCGCGCGCCAGGGCCGCCCGAACGTGTCGGTGACGACGACACCGACCTCGACGCCGAGGGCGTCGCGCAGCCCGTCACGGATCGCGCGGGCGGACGCGTCCGGGTCCTCGGGCAGCAACAGCACGGTCCCGGAGGGGGTGTTGGACGCGTCGACCCCGGCCGCGGCCATGACCAGGCCCTGCCGGTTCTCGACGATCCGGAGGGCGCCGCGCCGGGCCACCACCCGTACCGTCTCCGCGTCGATCGCCTGCTCCCGGTCGGCGGCCCGGACGATCCGGCCCTCCGCCTTGGACACGATCTTCGAGGTGACGAGCAGCACGTCCCCGTCGGCCAGACCGGGCTCGGCGGCCGCGATCAGCTTGGCCAGGTCGTCCCCGGCCGCGACCTCCGGCAGCCCGGCCACGGCCCAGACCCGGTACCCCTCGGCACCCTCGCCGCTCATGCGCCCCGCACCTCCTCCGCCAGCGCCAGCGCCTCGCGGGCCATGCGCGCGGTCGCGTCGGTGTCGGTCATCATCAGCGGCACCGCCCGGCAGCGCACCCCGGCCGCCTCGACCTGCTCCACCACGCCCGCGTCCACCGTGTCCACGAGCCAGCCGTCCAGCAGGCCCGAGCCGTAGTGCTCGGCCACCGCAGCCGCGGTCGACTCGACGCCCACGGCGGCCAGCACCTTGTCGGCCATGCCCCGCACGGGAGCGTCACCGACGATGGGGGACAGGCCGATCACCGGCACTCCGGCGTCGGCGATGGCCTCCCGGATGCCGGGCACGGCGAGGATCGTGCCGATCGACACGACCGGGTTGGACGGCGGGAAGAGGATCACGTCCGCCTCGGCGATGGCCTCCAGGACACCCGGGGCGGGCTTCGCCTGGTCGGCGCCCACCGGCACGATCGCCTCGGCGGGCACCGAGGCGCGCAGCCGCACCCAGTACTCCTGGAAGTGGATCGCCTTGCGCTCGCCGTCGACCTCGACCGCCACATGGGTCTCGACGCGGTCGTCGGACATCGGGATCAGCCGCACGCCCGGCTTCCAGCGCTCGCACAGCGCCTCCGTCACCGCGCTCAGCGGGAACCCGGCGCCGATCATCTGCGTGCGCACGATGTGCGTGGCGAAGTCCCGGTCGCCCAGACCGAACCATTCGGGCCCGACGCCGTACGCCGCGAGCTCCTCCTTGAGATGGAAGGTCTCGTCGGCACGCCCCCAGCCCTGCTCCTCGTTGATGCCGCCGCCGAGCGTGTACATCACCGTGTCGAGGTCCGGGCAGACCTTCAGCCCGAAGAGGTGGATGTCGTCCCCGGTGTTGCCGATGACCGTGATGTCCGCGTCCGGGACGGCCCGCTTCAGACCACGCAGGAACCGGGCACCACCGATGCCGCCTGCCAGAACCACAATGCGCATGGGAGCCAGTCTTGCAGGCCCCTAGGACAGTGGGTCAGGTAGTCAGGGCTTCCGGTACGCTCCGGCCCTCGCAGTGCGGGGCGGTGTGCATCGGCATCGCCGTCAGCCCCGGGTAGTAGACGTGCAGACTCACCGCCGACTCGAGTGCGTCATTCACCACCTCGTGTACATACCCCGGCGCGAACACACGCTGCGCGCCCGCCCGCAACGCGCGCGTGCCCCGCTCCGTGCGCTCCGTCAGCGTGCCGTCCAGCACGGTCAGCACACCGGAGGAGCGGCCGTGGTCGTGCAGCCCGCTGCCCTGCCCGGGCACCCAGGACAGCAGCCACACCTCGTAGCCCGGGCCGGTGCGCAGCCGGTGGTACCAGCGGCTGGCCGCGTCGTAGCGGACGAGGTGCTCCCACTGGGAGCGGTCGTCGGCGATGGAGCGGGCGAGTCCGACGAACTCGGCGACGGTGGCCGGGTGTTCGCGCTCCAGCTGGAGCAGGTGCGGGACTTCGAGGATGTCGCCGGCGATCTGGAGGTCGCTGTCGCTGTTCATGGGGTGCGGTGGTTCCTCAGTGAAAGTGGGTCAGAGGGAACGGGAGCCGGGGGACTGGTGGCCCGGCCTTCAGCTGGAGCGGGTGTGGCTCAACAGCTGGAACAGCAACAGCTACAGCGAGCGCGGGCAGCACCGTGGGACCCGGCGGTGCGGGTCGAGGTGAGTGCCGAGTTCGCGAGCATGCCCACTAGGACACCGGGTCACACCTCCACTGTCAACTCGGCACCCGGTATGTGGGACGAGGTTCACCTCATCCGGTCGTTCGCTCAGATGAAAGGTTTGTTCATCTCCTGGTCGGGACACATGGCGTCCATCCGGGCACACAAACCTCGTTGCGTACTCGTGATCAGACTGTGATCAGATTCGCTTTGACGTGCGTACCGGAACGAGATCGAACTCCTGGGCGTCCTCCCCCGTACAGGTCCGTACGGGGCCCGGGTGACGGCGGGGCCTCTCGCGGGCTCCGTCTGCGTGTCAAGGTTTATGCCGATTTGAACACTTTCCGCATGGCCTTGGTTCCGCAGAGTGAATAAGGGGCTCAATAGCAGATCTCGGCTTGACTCGCCCGGAGCAGCACACTTGTAATTTCACTCGTGTCGTTCAGCCGCAATCGGTAACGGCTACATCACGGGGACGCGGAAAAGAACAGACGAGGGGCGCACATGACCGAGCTGGTGCAGCAACTGCTGGTCGACGACGCGGACGAGGAACTCGGCTGGCAGGAGCGCGCGCTGTGCGCCCAGACCGACCCCGAGTCCTTCTTCCCCGAGAAGGGCGGCTCGACCCGGGAGGCCAAGAAGGTCTGCCTCTCCTGCGAGGTCCGCTCCGAATGCCTCGAGTACGCCCTCGCCAACGACGAGCGCTTCGGCATCTGGGGCGGCCTGTCCGAGCGGGAGCGCCGCCGGCTGAAGAAGGCCGCGGTCTGACCGGACCCGGGTTCGTGAACGGCCCGTCGCCAGTGGGTTATCCACAGGCGGCGGGCCGCGTTGCTGCCAGCCGATAGTGTGGGCGCTCGTCCGAGACGCCCCGCGGCCCCCGCCGGTCGCAGGCGTCCACCGCAGTCCACCGAACCGGGGCCCGTACCTCGATGTCCGTGCACAGCCACCCGGCAGCTCATCACGACGCCGCTGCCACAGCCGTGTTTGACCCGGCCCACCCGCCCGAGTTCCCGCGTCATGTGGTGACCGCGGTCCTCGTCTCCCACGACGGCGCCCGCTGGCTGCCCGACGCGCTCGCCGGGCTGCTCGGCCAGGAGCGACCCGTCCAGTTCGCGATGGGCGCCGACACCGGCAGCGCGGACGCCTCCGCCCAGCTGGTCACCGACGCGCTCGGCGCCGACCGGGTGCTGCACCTCGCCCGCCGTACCGGCTTCGGCCAGGCCGTCGAGGAGTGCGACCGCAGCGCCCCGGTCCTCACCCCGGAGCAGCTGCCGTACCTGAAGCGGCCCAGCGGCTGGGACCCGGTCACGCGCTCGTGGCGCGACGACGCCTACGACCTGCCCGAGCTCCCGCACGGCGAGCCGGTGCAGTGGCTGTGGCTGCTGCACGACGACTGCGCCCCGGAACCCGACGCACTGGCCCAGCTGCTGCGCGTCGTGGACAACGAGTACGAGCTGGGCCGCGAGGACGTGGCCGTCGTGGGCCCCAAGCTCCGCGGCTGGTACGACCGGCGGCAGCTCCTGGAGGTCGGCGTCTCCATCGCCAACTCCGGCCGCCGCTGGACCGGCCTGGACCGCCGGGAGCAGGACCAGGGCCAGCACGACCACGTCCGGACCGTGCTGTCGGTGTCCACCGCCGGCATGCTCGTCCGCCGCGACGTCTTCGAACAGCTCGGCGGCTTCGACCGGCACCTGCCCCTGATGCGCGACGACCTCGACCTGTGCTGGCGCGCGCACGCCGCGGGCCACCGCGTGCTGATCGCCCCGGAAGCCGTCGTCCGGCACGCCGAGGCGGCCTCCCGGGAGCGCCGCGCCGTCGACTGCGTGGGCCGCACCTCCGCCTCCCCGCACAAGGTCGACAAGGCCGGCGCCGTCTACAGCCTGCTCGTCAACACCCGCACGGCCGTGCTCCCCTGGGTGCTGCTGCGCGTCGTGTTCGGCACCCTGCTGCGGACCGTCGCCTACCTCGTCGGCAAGGTCCCCGGACAGGCCGTCGACGAGATCCGCGGCCTCATGGGCACCCTGCTGCGGCCCGAGCGGATCCTCGCCGGGCGGCGCCGCAGAGGCACCCCCCAGGTCGACAAGGGCGAGCTGCGCCCGCTGTTCCCGCCGCCCGGCGCGACCGTCCGCATGACCGTCGAGCAGGTCGCGGGCAATCTCGTCGGCAGCTCCGACCCCGAGGCCGCCGCCGGTGCCGGACGGCACGGCGGTGCCGTCGAGTCGGGCCCCGGCGGCGACGACGCGGACTTCCTGCAGGTCGAGCAGTTCGCCCGGCTCAAGCGCATCGCGCGCAAGCCCGGCCCGGTGCTCTTCCTCGTCCTGCTGCTCGTCTCCCTGCTCGCCTGCCGTGAACTCCTCGGCGGCGGCGCGCTCGCGGGCGGATCCCTGCTGCCCGCCCCGGCCGACTCCTCCGCGCTGTGGGCGCGCTACCTGGACGCCTGGCATCCGGTCGGCGCCGGCGGCACCTCCTCCGCGCCGCCGTACGTCGCGCTCGTGGCGATGCTGGCGTCCCTGCTGTTCGGCTCGACCGGCCTCGCCGTCACCGTCCTGCTCGTCTGCTCGGTGCCGCTGGCCGGTGTCGCCGCCTACTTCGCCTCCCGCCCGCTGGTCGAGTCCCGGCTGCTGCGCGCGTGGGCGGCCGTCGTCTACGCCTTCCTGCCCGCCGCCACCGGCGCCCTCGCCGGCGGCCGCCTCGGCACCGCCGTCCTGGCCGTGCTGCTGCCGCTCATCGCGCGCGCGGGCATCGCGGCCAGTGGCCTGGCGAACCCGAGCGGCGCGCGGGGCAGTTGGCGCGCCACCTGGGCGTACGCCCTGCTGCTGACCATCACCACCGCGTTCACCCCGGTCGTGTGGCCCGTCGCGCTGATCCTCGGGGTGGGGCTGCTGGCCGTACGCCGGACGGAGATCACGGCGTACGGGCCGCGGTTCCTCGCTCAGCTCGGCACGCCCCTGCTGGTCCTCGCGCCCTGGTCGCTGTCGCTGCTCCCGTTCGGCTTCTTCCGGCAGGCCGGCCTGGAGTACGGAGCCGGCTCCGCCTCCGCCCTCGACCTGCTCGGCGCTAGCCCGGGCGGCCCCGGCACCGTCAGCGGCCTGATGCTCATCGGCATCGTGCTGGCCGCGCTCGCCGCCCTGCTGCGCGCGGAACGCCAGTCGGGCATCCGGACGGCCTGGGCGGTCGCCCTGGTGGGCTTCGTCTTCGCGGCCCTGTCCAACGGCTCCACCTGGGCCGGCCCCGCGACCCTCGTCTACGGCATCGCCCTCCTGGCGGCCGCCGCGCTCGGCGCCGACGGGGCACGCGCGCGCGTGGCCGAGCAGAGCTTCGGCTGGCGCCAGCCCGTCGCGGTGCTGATCGCCTTCGCCTCGGCCGCGGGCCCGCTGCTCGTCGCCGCCGGCTGGATGATCCGCGGCGCCGACGGTCCCCTGGAGCGGCGCGACCCGACCCAGGTCCCCGCGTTCGTCGCCGAGGAGAGCGGCAGCCGCGACCAGGCCCGCACCCTCGTCCTCGACAGCGACTCCGGCGCCCACGTCGGCTACATGCTCGTGCGCGGCTCCGGCGCCCGCCTCGGCGACGGCGAGGTCGCCGCGGCCGACGGCGAGAACGGCAGGCTCGACAAGGTCGTCGCCAACCTCGTCGCCGGCTCCGGCGCCGACCAGGCCGACCAGCTCGGCGGCTTCGCCGTGCGCTACGTCCTCGTCCACCAGGGCGCGCCCCGCGAGGTCACCCGCGTCCTGGACGCCACACCCGGCCTGACCCGGCTCAGCCAGCAGAGCGGCGGCGCGCTGTGGCGCATCGACCGGGAGGTCGCGCGCGCCGCCATCGTCCCCGCCTCCGGATCCGGCACCCCGCAGCCCGTCGCCGCCGGGCCTGTCGACATCCACACCAGGATCCCGACCGGCGCCGACGGGCGCGTGCTGCGCCTCGCCGACACCGCCGCCGAGGGCTGGACCGCCACGCTGGACGGCAAGCCGCTGACCCGCACCACGGTCGACGGCTGGGCCCAGGGCTTCGAACTCCCCGCCACCGGCGGCACGCTGGACGTCACCTACGACGACCCGATCGGCCACACCGTGTGGCTGTGGACGCAGGGCCTGCTCGCCGTCGTCCTCGTGGTGCTCGCCCTGCCCGGCCGGCGCCGCGACGTCGACGACGACATGCCCGAGGAGCCGGTCGTCCCGGCCCAGGCCGTCGCCGGTGAGGGCCGCCGCGCCCGCCGCCTGCGTGCCCAGGCCGAGGCCGAGCCCCCGACCGAAGGAACCCCCGGCCCCGGGGAGTTCCCGCCCCCGCCGCCCGAGCAGCCACCGGCGGCGGTGCCGCAGCAGCAGAACTACGGTCAGTGGGACGGGGCGGGCTACCCGGGCGGCGAGTACGCGGGCTACGGCGACCAGTACCAGGGCGCCGCGTACCCGGCGGACGCGTACGGCGGGCCGTACCAGGCGGATCCGTACCAGGGCGGCCAGTACGACCCGTACGCGTACGGCGGCTCGCCCCAGGCACCGCCCTACGACCAGGCGGGCTACGACCAGACCTACCCCCAGGGCTACAACCCGCCGTACGACCCGGCGCAGGAGCAGCACCACCCCCACGGCACGGGCAGTGAGCGTCCCGACGGGAGCCAGCAGTGAACCGCACCACCCTGTCCCTCATCGCCGGTGTGACCGCGCTCGCCGCCGTCACCGGATTCGCCGCGCTGTCCGCCCCGGACACCCCGGGCGCGGACGCCTCCGCCAAGGCGGCCGCCCAACTGCCCGTGGAGCGCACGAGCCTGCTGTGCCCGGCACCCAGCACGTCCGACCTCGCCGAGACGTCCTACACGTCCTTCACGCCCGTCACGAAGGGCACGGACAGCGGCGGCAAGGCCGAACTCCGGGCTTCGGCCAAGGGCAAGTCCGAGAAGCCCGCGCTCACTCCCAAGGAGCCCGGCAAGCCGGTCACCGGGGACAGTTCGGGTTCCGACGCGCCCGCGCTGGTCGGGACCGCCGACGGCAGGTTCGCGCCCGGCTGGACCGTCCAGGAGACCACGGAGGTCGCCGCGGGGACCGGGCGCGGCCTTCAGGGCGTCAACTGCACGGCTCCGGACACGAGTTTCTGGTTCCCGGGCGTCAGCACGGAGGCGGACCGCACCGACTACGTCCACCTGACGAACCCCGACGACTCGGCCGCCGTGGTCGACATCGAGCTCTACGGCAAGGACGGCACCCTGCAGTCCCCGGTGGGGGAGGGCATCACCGTCCAGCCGCACTCCAGCGAGCCGGTGCTGCTGTCCACGCTCACGGACGAGGAGCAGACCAACCTCACCGTGCACGTCAACGTCCGCAGCGGACGCGTCGGCGCCTCCGTGCAGGCCCTGGACGACAAGCTCGGCGGCGACTGGCTGGCCGCGTCCACGGACCCGTCGGGCAGCCTGGTCCTGCCCGGCATCCCCAAGGACGCCACCTCCGTGCGCCTGGTCGCCTTCACCCCCGGCGACGAGGACGCGGACCTGAAGGTGCGCCTGGCCTCCCCCTCCGGGCTGATCACCCCGGCCGGGCACGAGACGGTGCACGTCAAGGGCGGCATGACGACCGCCGTCGACCTCGGCGACGTCACACGCGGCGAGGCGGGCTCCCTGGTGCTGACGCCGACGGACCGGTCCGTGCCGGTCGTGGCGGCCCTGCGGGTCGTAAGGGGCAAGGGCGACAAGCAGGAGACGGCGTTCATCCCGGCCACCCGCCCGGTCGGCACGCGCGCGACGTCCGCGGACAACAGCGCCAAGGGCAGCACCCTGTCCCTGACCGCCCCCGGCCGCGCCGCCACGGTCAAGGTCACCGCCTCGGCGGGCAGCGAGGGCGGCACCCCGGCATCGAAGACGTACACGATCAAGGCCGGCACCACCCAGGACATCGAGCCCCCGGCCCCCGGCGGCCTCAAGGGCACCTACGCCCTCACGGTCGAGCCGGTCTCCGGCGGCCCGGTCTACGGCGCCCGCACCCTGACGGCGAACGAGAACGGCGTCCCCGCCTTCACGGTCCAGACACTCCCCGACGACCGGGGCACGGTGGCGGTACCGGAGGCGGACGAGGACCTGTCGGTGCTGCAGAAGTAGCAGAAGCAGCAGGAGCGGGGGAGAGGGAGGGGAGAGGGAGGGGGACGTACGGCGGCCCCCTCGTTTCAGCCCTGCTCCTCGCCGTACCGCGGATCCACCGTCTCCGGCGTCAGCCCCAGCAGCTCGGCGACCTGCTCGACGACGACCTCGTGCACCAGCGCCGCCCGCTCGTCGCGTCCCTTGGTGCGGATCTCGACCGGCCGTCGGTAGACCACCACGCGGGCGGGGCGCCCCTCGCGCGCGCTGATCGTGCCGCCGAGCGGAACCGCCTCGTCGTTCCAGGCCTCGCCGGGCCCGTCGAGCCGCGGTACCTCCAGGACCAGGAAATCGATGTCGGCGAGCTGCGGCCAGCGCCGCTCCAGACGCTCCACGGAGTCCTGCACCAGATCCGCGAACGCCTCCGCGCGGCTCGCGGCGAGCGGCACCTGCGGCGGTGCGATCGGGCCGCGCATGCCCCGGCCGTGGCGATCACGACGGCGGGGCCCGGGGGCGGCGGCACGGGGCGTTACGGGCTTGTCCATCACTGCTGAAGGGTAGTCCCCGCCACGCGCGCGTGCCCGGCACCGCGCGGCGCCACGGACGGCTTCCGGCCGACCCGCACGGCATGTCGTTACATGACCATTCCAGCCAAGGTTGGGCTTGATTCCGTATCCCGCCGAGACCGGCGACGTCACGGCAATTGAGGATTTTGTGATGACTCTTGACCGCTTGCGGGCTCGTTCGATGCCCCGGCCGACGGTGTCCGGGCAGGTCAGCCGGGTGTGCCCACAGGGGCCTGTGGGGCGTTTCACAACGCGACACGGTGGAGTGACCTGATGGAGAGTCGTCGCGGCCCGCTCAAGAGTGCGGTACCGTCCAACATCGTGAGCCCTGTACGTCGCTGTTCGCGCACCGCCTGCGGCCGTCCCGCCGTCGCGACGCTGACGTACGTCTACGCCGACTCGACCGCGGTCCTCGGCCCGCTCGCCACCTACGCCGAACCCCACTGCTACGACCTGTGCGCCGAGCACTCCGAGCGCCTCACCGCCCCGCGTGGCTGGGAGGTCGTCCGGCTCCTCGACGGCTCGGCCCCGGCCCGCCCCAGCGGCGACGACCTGGAAGCCCTTGCCAACGCCGTGCGCGAGGCGGCCCGCCCCCAGGAGCGGGCGGCCGGGGCCGGTGGCGGAGGGCGTGCGGCCGACCCGATGGAGGTCGCGCGGCGGGGTCATCTGCGGGTCCTGCGGTCCCCCGACAACTGAGCGCCCCGTTCGGCTGCTGTCTCGCGCACACCCATTGACGCGAGCTTGGCGCGGACATGACCATTCCGTTTGAGGATGCGAGAAATCGCTTTCGCATGACGGAAACCGGGGAGGCGCCCGTTGTACGTCCAGGAACTGGAACCCGTCGCCGGCTCGCTGGGCGTGTCCGCCCTCGTGGCCGCCCTGCCCCTCGTGATCGTCCTGGTCCTGCTCGGCGGCGTCCGCCTGAAGGCGCACCTGGCAGGCCTGACCGGCCTCCTCGCCGCCGTGCTCGTCGCCTGGCTCGCGTACGGCATGCCCCTCGGCCAGACCCTCTCCAGCGCCGCCCAGGGCGCCGTCTTCGGCCTCTTCCCCATCCTGTGGATCGTCGTCAACGCCCTGTGGGTGTACCGGATGACCGTCCGCACCCGGCACTTCGACATCCTGCGCCGGTCCTTCGGGCGGCTGTCCGACGACCCGCGCATCCAGGCGCTCGTCATCGCCTTCTGCTTCGGGGCGCTGCTGGAGGCACTCGCCGGCTTCGGGGCACCCGTCGCGATCAGCGCGGTCATGCTGGTCGCCCTCGGCTTCGAACCGGTGCGCGCCGCCGTCGTCGCCCTGGTAGCCAACACCGCGCCCGTGGCCTTCGGCGCGATGGGCACACCGGTCGTCACCCTCGCCCAGGTCACCGGACTGCCCCTGGACTCCGTGGCGTCCGTGGTGGGCCGTCAGACACCGCTGCTGGCCCTCGTGGTGCCCCTGGTGCTCGTCTGGCTCGTGGACGGCCGACGCGGGCTGCGCGAGACCTGGGTTCCCGCCCTGGCGTGCGGAGTCGCCTTCGCCGTCGCCCAGTTCGCCGCCTCCAACTACGTCTCCGCCCAACTCGCCGACATCGGCGCCGCCCTGGCCGGCGCGGGCGCCCTGGTCGCCGTACCGCACGCGCGCGTGCCCGCCGCCGAGTCGGTACGCGCCTCCGTGCTGACCGGCGCCCGCAGCGAGGAACTCGACCAGGAGGACCCGCCCCGCGAAGTCCTGCGCGCCTACGCCCCCTACGCGCTGATCGTCGTGATCTTCTCCGTCGCGCAGATACCGGCCGTCAAGGACTGGCTGGCCAAGACCACCCAGACCTACGACTGGCCCTTCCTGAACGTGGCCGGGCCGGACGGCGACCCGGTCAGCGGCAACGTCTTCACCTGGCCGATCGTGTCGACCGGCGGCACGCTGGTGCTCCTCGCCGGCATCTGCACGGCCGCCGTCATCGGGGTGCACGCGCGCGTGGCGGTCAAGGAGTGGCTCGCGACCGTGCACGAGCTGCGCTTCGCGATCCTGACCGTGACCTCCGTACTGGCGCTCGCCTACGTCATGAACCTCTCCGGCCAGGCGGCGACGATCGGCCACTTCGTCGCGGCGGCCGGAGCCGGACTCGCGTTCCTCTCACCCGTCCTCGGCTGGTTCGGAGTCGCCGTGACCGGATCCGACACCTCGGCCAACGCCCTCTTCGGCGCCCTCCAGGTGACCGCCGCCCGCGAATCGGGACTCTCCCCCGACCTGCTGGCCGCCGCCAACAGCTCCGGCGGTGTCCTCGGCAAGATGATCTCCCCGCAGAACCTCACCATCGCCTGCGCGGCCGTCGGACTCGCGGGCCGGGAGGGCGACCTGCTGCGCAAGGTACTGCCCTGGAGCCTGGGCCTGTTGCTGGTCATGTGCCTGATCGTCGTCGGCCAGAGCACACCGGTCCTCGGCTGGATGCTGCCCTGACGCCGGGGCGGCGTCCGGGCACCCGCACGGCGTCCGCACAGCGCGCTGTCAGCGGGGCCGGGTAGTTTGGGCCGACCGACAGTACTTTTTCAGGGAAGGTTGGCCGTGGCTGCTGATCTGTCGCAGGTCGTGAAGGCGTACGACGTACGCGGGGTCGTCCCGGACCAGTGGGACGAGTCCCTGGCCGAGCTCTTCGGGGCGGCCTTCGTCCGGGTCACCGGTGCGAGCGCCATCGCGACCGGGCACGACATGCGGCCCTCCTCGCCGGGCCTGTCGCGTGCCTTCGCGCGCGGGGCCGCCGCGCAGGGCGCCGACGTCACGGAGATCGGCCTGTGCTCGACGGACCAGCTGTACTACGCCTCGGGCGCGCTGAACCTGCCCGGCGCCATGTTCACCGCCTCCCACAACCCGGCGCGGTACAACGGCATCAAGCTGTGCCGCGCGGGCGCCGCCCCGGTCGGCCAGGACACCGGCCTCGCGGAGATCCGCGAACTCGTCGAGGGCTGGAGCGAGTCGGGCGCCCCGGAGCCGGCCGCGAAGACGGGCACGATCACCGGCCGCGACACGTTGTCGGACTACGCGGCGCACCTGCTCTCGCTGGTCGACCTGGCCTCCGTCCGCCCCCTGAAGGCCGTCGTCGACGCGGGCAACGGCATGGGCGGCCACACGGTCCCCGAGGTCTTCGCCGGCCTGCCGGTGACCCTGGTCCCGATGTACTTCGAGCTCGACGGCACCTTCCCCAACCACGAGGCCAACCCCCTCGACCCGGCCAACCTCGTCGACCTGCAGAAGCGCGTCCGCGAGGAGGGCGCCGACCTGGGCCTCGCCTTCGACGGCGACGCCGACCGCTGCTTCGTCGTCGACGAGCGCGGCGAGCCGGTCTCCCCGTCCGCGATCACCGCGCTGGTCGCCTCCCGCGAACTGGCCAGGCACGGCGGCAAGGGCACGATCATCCACAACCTGATCACGTCCTGGTCGGTCCCCGAGGTCGTCAAGGAGAACGGCGGCGACCCGGTTCGCACCCGCGTCGGCCACTCCTTCATCAAGGCGGAGATGGCCCGGTCGGGCGCGATCTTCGGCGGCGAGCACTCCGCGCACTACTACTTCCGCGACTTCTGGAACGCCGACACGGGCATGCTGGCCGCCCTCCACGTCCTGGCGGCCCTGGGCGGCCAGGCGGGCCCCCTCTCCGCCCTCGTCGCCCAGTACGACCGCTACGCGGGCTCCGGCGAGATCAACTCCACCGTCACCGACCAGGCGGCCCGCCTCGCCGCGATCCGCTCCGCGTACGAGACCCGCGAGGGCGTCGAACTGGACGAGCTCGACGGCCTCACGGTCTCCGCCGCCGACTGGTGGTTCAACGTCCGCCCCTCCAACACCGAGCCGCTGCTGCGCCTGAACGCGGAGGCGAGGGACCCGGAGACCATGGCCAGGGTCAGGGACGAGGCGCTGGCGATCATCAGGGGCTGACCGGGCCGCCCGCTCGGCTTCCGGCCCCTCCGCCCCACCCTCACCGGCGGTACCCTGACCAGGCACATCCGCAGCACTCCGACCCCTGGAAGAGAAGCCATATGCCGCTCGAATCCGGCCTCCTGGACATCCTCGCCTGCCCGGCCTGCCACAGCCCGCTCAAGGAGCAGGACACCGAACTGGTCTGCACCGATCAGAGCTGCGCCCTGGCCTACCCCGTCCGCGACGGCATCCCCGTCCTCCTCGTCGACGAGGCCCGCCGCCCCGCGTAGGACACGCGGGCGGACCCCCGCGTGAGCCCCGGTGCACATAGCTCCCGGCACAACGGGCACCGAGGTAGGACGACACCCCCAATAACGGACCCCGGCGATCGGAGGCTGCCGCCCCATGCTCGACGAATCGCTGCTCGACTCCCCGGAGCGCCTCGCGGAGGCCGACCACCGCAACCTGCTCCGCGGCGCCGCCGAAGCCGGCGCGCGCGTCCGCACGGCCGCCCGCCACGCCGCCGAGGCAGGCATCAACGACCTCAAGCCCGACGGCCGCCCCCGCGGCGTCCTCATCGCCGGCCCGGGCGCCGCCGCCACCCACGCGGCCGACCTCCTCGGCGCGCTCGCCGGCGCCGGCAGCCCGGTCACCCGCCTGGCACCCACCGGCGTCGCCCCCGCAGCGGGCGCCCTGCGCTGGGAACTGCCCGGCTGGGTCGGCTCCGTCGACCTCCTCCTGATCACCACCCCGGACGGGAGCGAACCGGGCCTGTCCCTCCTCGCCGAGCAGGCCTACCGCCGCGGCTGCACCGTCGTCGCCGTCGCCCCCGGCAGGTCCCCGCTCGCCGACGCCGTACACGGCTCGCACGGCCTGTTCGTCCCCATGGCGACCGCCCCGTACGACCAGGACGAACCCTTCGCCGCGTCCGCCCCCGGCGTCCTGTGGGCCCTGCTCACCCCGCTCCTCGCGCTCCTGGACCGCGCGGGCGTGCTGACGGCCCCGCCGGACGCCCTCGGCAAGGTCGCCGACCGCCTCGACCGCATCGCCGAACGCTGCGGCCCCGCCATCGCGACGTACAGCAACGCCGCCAAGACCCTGGCCGCCGAACTCGCCGACGCGCTCCCCATCGTCTGGACCGAGGGCGTCTCGGCCGGACCGGCGGGCCGCCGCTTCGCCGCCGCCCTCGCCGAACTGTCCGGCACCCCCGCGGTCGTCGCCGAACTCCCCGAGGCCCTCGCCGCACACAGCGCCCTGCTCGCGGGCCCGCTGGCCGCCAGCGCCGACCCCGACGATTTCTTCCGCGACCGCGTCGAGGAAGCCCCCGCCCTCCACGCGCGCGTGGTGCTGCTCCGCGACCGTCCCATCGGCGGCCTCACCGCCGCCCCCGGCGCCCGCGACCTGGCCCTCAGCCATGACACCCCGATCAGCGAACTGGAACCCGAGGCGGGCGACGAGCTGGAGACCCTCGCCGAACTGATCGCCATCACGGATTTCGCCGCCGTTTACCTGGCGCTCGCTTCGAGGGCCTGATCATGCCCGGGACACCCTGACGCCCACGCGGCAGCCGCCCGGGAGCAGCAGGCGCACGTACGCACTCACAGGACCAGAGAGATCCCCATGGACCGCCTCGACAACACCATCCGCCCCTACGCCTGGGGTTCCCCGACCGCCATCCCGAACCTGCTCGGCGTCGAACCGACCGGCGAGCCGCAGGCGGAGATGTGGATGGGGGCCCACCCGGGCGCCCCCTCGCGCACCGGCCGGGGCACGCTCGTCGAGGTCGTCGACGCCGCCCCCGAGAAGGAACTCGGACCGGACGCCGTCGCCAAGTTCGGCCCCCGTCTGCCCTTCCTCCTCAAGATCCTCGCCGCCGGAGCCCCGCTCTCCCTCCAGGTCCACCCCGACCTGGCGCAGGCGAAGGAGGGCTACGCGGACGAGGAGCGCCGCGGCATCCCCGTGGACGCCCCGCACCGCAACTACAAGGACGCCAACCACAAGCCCGAACTGATCTGCGCGCTCACCGAGTTCGACGGCCTGTGCGGCTTCCGCGACCCGATCGAGGCCGCCGGCCTGCTCGACGACCTCGGCGTCGACTCCCTCAAGCCGTACGTCGACCTGCTGCACGCCCACCCCGAGGACGCGGCCCTGCGCGAGGTCCTCACGGCGATCCTCACCGCCGACCCCGACGAGATGTCCCGCACGGTCGAGGAAGCGGCCGCCGCCTGCGACCGCCTCGGCGGCGCCTATGCCCCCTACGCCGACATCGCCCACCACTACCCGGGCGACCCCGGCGTCATCGCCGCGATGCTGCTCAACCACGTCCGGCTCCAGCCCGGCGAGGCCCTCTACCTCGGCGCCGGGGTCCCGCACGCCTACCTCCAGGGCCTCGGCGTGGAGATCATGGCCAACTCCGACAACGTCCTGCGCTGCGGCCTCACCCCCAAGCACGTCGACGTCCCCGAACTGCTGCGCATCGTCCACTTCCACGCCGGCGACCCCGGCGTCCTGCGCCCCGAGGCCTCCCCGGACGGCGAGGAGGTCTACGAGACCCCCATCGACGAGTTCCGCCTCTCCCGCTACGTCCTGCCCGAGGCCGGCACCACCCACGACCTCACCCGTCCCACCCCGCAGATCCTGCTCTGCACGGCCGGCTCCCTCCGGGCGGGCGAGCACGACCTGACCCCGGGCCGGTCCGTCTTCGTCCCGGCCGACGAAAAGGCCGAAGTGTCCGGAACCGGCACGCTCTTCCGGGCCACGGTCATCGCCTGACCTCCCTGCGACGGTGACCTGGCGCACCGCTGCCGCAGCGGGCTGCAACAATGGCCCACCGTCAAGCACGGGCAAAGCCACGGGCGACGCACCAAGGCGAGCACCCGGGCCCTGAAACGGCGTACGAAGGGACAACGCGAACATATGAGCGCGTCAGGCGGAACCAAAGCGATCGTGGCAGCACTGGCCGCCAACCTCGCGATCGCGGTAGCGAAGTTCGTGGCGTTCCTCTTCAGCGGCTCGTCCTCGATGCTCGCCGAGTCCGTGCACTCGCTCGCCGACTCCGGCAACCAGGCACTCCTCCTCCTCGGCGGCAAGAAGGCGAAGCGCGAGGCCACCCCGCAACACCCCTTCGGCTACGGCCGTGAGCGCTACATCTACGCCTTCCTCGTCTCGATCGTCCTCTTCTCGGTCGGCGGCATGTTCGCCCTCTACGAGGGCTACGAGAAGATCAAGCACCCGCACGAGCTGACGAACTGGTACTGGCCGGTCGGCGTCCTGGTCTTCGCGATCATCGCCGAGACCTTCTCCTTCCGCACCGCCATCAAGGAGTCCAACGTCCTGCGCGGGCGCAAGTCCTGGAAGGAGTTCGTCCGCCACGCCAAGGCCCCCGAGCTCCCGGTCGTCCTCCTGGAGGACCTCGGCGCCCTCGTCGGCCTGGTCCTCGCCCTCGGCGGCGTCGGCCTCGCCCTGCTCACCGGCGAGAGCGTCTGGGACGGCATCGGCACCCTCTGCATCGGCATCCTGCTCATCCTGATCGCCCTGGTCCTCGCCGCCGAGACCAAGTCCCTGCTGCTCGGCGAGTCCGCCGGCGCCGAGGAGACGCAGAAGATCGAGAAGGCGCTCGTCGACGGCGACACCGTCACCGGCATCATCCACATGCGCACGCTCCACCTCGGCCCCGAGGAACTGCTCGTCGCCGCCAAGATCACCGTCCAGCACGACGACACGGCCACCGAGATCGCCGCCGCGATCAACGCCGCCGAGTCCCGCATCCGCGAGGCCGTCCCGATCGCCCGCGTGATCTACCTCGAGCCGGACATCTACAGCGAGACCGAAGCCGCCAAGGGCCCCGACCCCGAGGCCTCGCCCGGGGGACCGACGGCGAGCGAAGCCGGACACTGACGCCCCGCGACACTGCCCGAACGCACAGAGGGCCCGCCGAACCGATCGGCGGGCCCTCCGCGCTTCCTGCTACCCGACCTCGCGCAGCACCCCGAGGAGGGCCGCTTCGTCCGACGCGGCCAACAACCGCTCCCGGAACCCGGCATCCATCAACTTCCGCGACAGCAGCGCCAGAATCCTCAGATGCTCGTCACCCGCCGCGGCCTCCGGCACGGCGATCATGAACACGAGCCTCGCCTTCGTACCGTCCAGCGAGTCCCACTCGACGCCCTGCGCGGACCGCGCGAAACCCACGACCGGCTCCGTCACCGCATCCGTCTTGGCGTGCGGAATCGCGATCTCCTCACCGAGCCCGGTGGTGCCCTGCGCCTCCCGCCGCAGCGCGGTCGCCACCAGTTCGTCCAGGTCAGCGACCTTGCCGGTACGGGCCAGCAGCTCCGCCATCTCCCGGATGGCGGCCTCCTTGTCACCGGCTTCGAGGCTGACCTTGACGGTCCGGTCGGTGAGGTAACCGGAGAGAACCTCGACGGAGGTGTCACCGGCGCCGGACGGCTCGGCCACTGCCGCTCCATCGGCCACGGCAACGGTGGCCGTCACCGGCGCACGTACGGTCGCCTGGTCCACGACAGCACCGCCACCGCCACCGCTACTGCCACCGCCACTGGGCACTCCGGCCGGCACGGGCTCAAGCCCGGCAGCACCCGCACCGAAGCCCGCCTCCCCGCGCCGCTTGCGCTCACCCAGGTCGACGAGGGCCACCGTCGTCAACGCGGTGACGACCGAGCCGATCGCCACGGCCACGAAGAACATCGGCACGCCGCTCACCGCACCCAGCACGGCCACGATCGGCCCGCCGTGCGGCACCGCGTCCTCGACCCCGGCGACCCCGGCGATCGCACCGGCGACCGCGCCGCCCAGCATGTTGGCGGGGATGACCTGCGCCGGCCGCGCGGCCGCGAACGGGATCGCACCCTCCGAGATGCCGAAGCAGCCCATGAACAGCGAGGCGAGCCCCGTCTCCCGCTCCTGCTCGGTGTACAGCCGCTTCCGTATCAGCGTGGCCAGCCCCTGCCCCAGCGGCATGACCGGGATCGCGGCCGCGCACATGCCCATGACCGTCTGGTTGCCGGTCGCGATGAGGCCGGCTCCGAACAGGAACGCCGTCTTGTTGACCGGCCCGCCCATGTCGAACGCGATCATGAGCCCCAGAATCGCGCCGAGCAGGATCGCGCTGGTCCCGGTCATCCCGCTGAGCCAGTCGGTCAGGTGCTCGAACACCCAGGAGATCGGCTTGCCGATGACGTAGATGAAGAACAGCCCCAGGGCCGTGGTCGCCACGATCGGGATCACGATGATCGGCATGATCGGCTGCGCGAACTTCGGGACCTTGACCTTCTTGATCCACAACACCAGATACCCGGCGAGGAACCCGGTCACGATCGCCCCGATGAACCCGGCCCCCGCCTTGGAGTCGTACAGCTCACCGGTGTTGGCTATCCAGCCGCCGATCATGCCGGGCACGAGCGCGGGCCGGTCCCCGATGGCATACGCGATATAGCCGGACAGGATCGGCACCATCAGCGTGAAGCCGATGACGCCGATGTTGTTCACGTCCATCCAGAAGGAGTCCTTCGGGATGACGAGACCGCCCGACGGGTCGGCGTGCCCGCCGAGCGAGAGCGAGATCGCGATCAGCAGCCCGCCGACCACGACGAACGGGATCATGTAACTGACCCCGTTCATCAGCGCCTTGTACCCGAGGCTCCGCTCCTTGCCGCCACCGGTCGCGGGAGCCGTGGGGGCGCCCCCTTCCGCGTGCACGGGCGCCGACAGCACTCGCTCGATCAGCTGCTCCGGGTGACGAATGCCCTCCGCCACCCCGACGGTCAGGACCCGCTTCCCCGCGAAACGGCTCAGGTCCACGTCCTTGTCCGCGGCGACGATGATGCCGTCGGCGTGCTTGACATCGTTGTCTTCGAGGACGTTTTCAGCCCCGATGGATCCCTGCGTCTCCACCTTCATCTCGATGCCGCGGCTCTCGGCGGCCTGCGCGAGCTTCTCAGCCGCCATGTACGTGTGGGCGATGCCGGTCGGGCATGCGGTCACCGCGAGCAGCTTCAACCGCTGCCGCTCACCATCGCCGCCGCCCGTGGGGGGAGGGCCGGCCGGACTGGTCACGTCGATCTCCTAACGCCTTTGTCATGCGGAGTCGCCGTCCCGGACGCCCCGCAAGATCGATCAGTTGTTCAGATATCCCGGGCATCCTGCACCACGCCGCCGCAGACTCAAAGGCCAATAGATCCCTGAAGGTCCGCTTCATCACCTCCTGTCGACCGTTCGTTGGTGTCCTGTTATCGCGCCCGCCCCTCGCCCGCACACCCACCGTCCGGCTCGACCCTCTCGATGGCGCGATCTGTTCGGACACGGACTGGGGACGGCCCGGCCTCGCGGTGTAGCTTGGGACGGAGCCAGACGTCGCTGCTGATGGCGGTCGGGCGGTCCCACCGCGGACCGGCCGAGGGAGAGAGGGCCTCCGACGGACTGCGCTGCGTGTACGCGGGCATGCCAGTGTCCTCCTCGGGCACCCCTGTGTCCGCCGCCGCGCAGACCAGCCGTACCCACCTCGACCCAACCCCGAGGAGCAGCTCGCAATGACGACTGTCGACAACCGACAGGACTTCAAGGTCGCCGACCTCTCCCTGGCCGACTTCGGCCGCAAGGAGATCACCCTCGCCGAGCACGAGATGCCGGGCCTGATGGCGATCCGCAAGGAATACGCCGAGGCCCAGCCCCTCGCCGGCGCCCGCGTCACCGGCTCCCTGCACATGACCGTGCAGACCGCCGTACTCATCGAGACCCTGGTCGCCCTGGGCGCGCGGGTCCGCTGGGCCTCCTGCAACATCTTCTCCACCCAGGACCACGCCGCGGCCGCCATCGCCGTCGGCCCCAACGGCACGCCCGACAACCCGCAGGGCGTCCCGGTCTTCGCCTGGAAGGGCGAGACCCTGGAGGAGTACTGGTGGTGCACGGAGCAGGCGCTGACCTGGCCGGACACCCCCACCGGCGGCCCGAACATGATCCTCGACGACGGTGGTGACGCCACCCTCCTCGTCCACAAGGGCGTCGAGTACGAGAAGGACGGCAAGGTCCCCGCCGTCGACACCGCCGAGAACGACGAGCACCGCGTCATCCTCGAACTCCTCAACCGCACCATCACCGACGGCTCCCAGAAGTGGACCCAGCTCGCCTCGGAGATCCGCGGTGTCACCGAGGAGACCACGACCGGCGTCCACCGCCTGTACGAGATGCAGCGCGACGGCAACCTCCTGTTCCCGGCGATCAACGTCAACGACGCCGTCACCAAGTCGAAGTTCGACAACAAGTACGGCTGCCGCCACTCGCTCATCGACGGCATCAACCGCGCCACCGACGTCCTCATCGGCGGCAAGACCGCGGTCGTCTTCGGCTACGGCGACGTGGGCAAGGGCTGCGCGGAGTCCCTGCGCGGCCAGGGCGCCCGCGTGATCATCACCGAGATCGACCCGATCTGCGCGCTCCAGGCGGCGATGGACGGCTACCAGGTCACGACCCTCGACGAGGTCGTCGACAAGGCCGACATCTTCGTCACCACGACCGGCAACAAGGACATCATCATGGCCTCGGACATGGCCAAGATGAAGCACCAGGCGATCGTCGGCAACATCGGCCACTTCGACAACGAGATCGACATGGCCGGCCTCGCCAAGATCCCCGGCATCGTCAAGGACGAGGTCAAGCCGCAGGTCCACACCTGGACGTTCCCCGACGGCAAGGTGCTCATCGTCCTCTCCGAGGGCCGCCTGCTGAACCTGGGCAACGCCACCGGCCACCCGTCGTTCGTGATGTCCAACTCCTTCGCGGACCAGACCCTGGCCCAGATCGAGCTGTTCACCAAGCCCGACGAGTACCCGACCGGCGTCTACGTGCTGCCCAAGCACCTCGACGAGAAGGTCGCCCGCCTCCACCTCGACTCGCTCGGCGTGAAGCTGACCACGCTCCGCCCCGAGCAGGCCGACTACATCGGCGTCCAGGTCGAGGGCCCGTTCAAGCCGGACCACTACCGCTACTGAGCCGCGCCGCTCGGCAGCAGGTCCTTCGAGGCAGGCCCCCGCACCCCCGTGCCGGGGGCCTGCCCCTTTTCCCGGACCAGCGCCCGGACCGGCCCGTCAAGCCCCAGGACGACCCCCATGCCCCGCGGCCGTTATTCGCTCCACGATCCGCACGATCACACCCCCCTCGCAGAAGAACACTTCCACTGCGCCACCGGCCCCTCCGGCTGGCGCTACGTCTCCCAGCTGACCACCCCCTCGGGCGATCACCACGGCTCCGTCGACCTCACCCTCGACGAACTCGGCCGCCCCATCCGCCTCGAACTCCACGCCGCCGCCTGGCAAGTCCGCGGCGCCGCCCTCGACGGCGTCACCTGGGTCCGCACCGACCCCACCGGGACCGAGGCCACCGAAGGCAACGTGCGCGCCCACGCCTTCACCGGCACCTCTCCGGCGTTCCTCGTCGCCACCGCCCGTCTCCTGCGCCTCACCCCCTCCGCTGCTGCCACCCGCGTACGCCTCGTCGCCCTCACGGACCCGGTCCTCGCCCCGCGCACCGTGGACCAGTCGTGGTCCTTGCTGAAGAGAGAAGCACACGCCACTGACAACGGCCCGTTGACCGTGGACGAATACCAGGTCACAGCCCTGGACACGGGCGAGCAGCACGCCGTGCACATCGCGGGCGACGTGGTGCTCGCGGCCCCCGGCATCGAGCTCGAGGACCTCGAGTCACCGCCGTCGACCTTCACCTGACCGGGCAGCCGCAGCGGATCGGACAGCCCCGCTCCCACTAAGCCGGCGGCACGAACCCGGTGCCGGGCCGGTCACCCGCCGGCACCTCCGGCTCCTCCACAGGCCGGCCCCCGCCGGACGACCCGGACGCCGCCCCAGGCGCCACAACGGGCGGTACGTCAGCGACCGGCGGTCCGTACGCGGCCGGAGCTCCGTACACCGCCGGAGGCCTATCCCCAGCCGGAGCGGGAGACGAGGCCGAACCGCCCCCGAAAGCCCGCCGGGACTCCCGCGCCTGCCGCTCCTGCACGACCGCCGCCAGATACGCCGCCGGCGGAACCCCCTGCGGCACCGGAGCCCCCGTACGCTCCGCGAGATCCGACGCCAGCCGCTCCGCCATCGACGAGCCCACCTGCGGATCCAATTGCTGCATACGCGTCAGGTACTGACGAACGGCGAGCCACAACCCATCGGGCACGGCGGACAGATCGAGCCCCGAGAACCGTCCCGCCAGCCAGGGCGGAGGAGGCGGCACAAAGCCGGTCCGCGCCACCGGAATCCGCTCCCGCACGACGAGAGTCCCCGCGAACACATCCCCCAGCCGCCGCCCACGCGCCGAGACGAACGAGGCGATACAGGCGACGACCCCGAAGGTCATGAGGATCTCGATCACCGCGATCAAGCCCCTCACCAGCGCATGCCGGAACCGGATCGGACCTCCGTCGTCCCGCACCACCCGCAGCCCGCACGCCATCTTCCCGAGCGACCGCCCGTGACTGAGCGTCTCCACCGCGATCGGCGCACCCACCAGCACGAGAACGAACGTCGCGATCGACAAGGCCGTCTGCGCCGCCTCGTCCAGCGAAGCCGTGGAGGTCACCAGCACGATGGTCACCGCCACATAGACGGCCAGCGCCGCCACCAGATCGAGCAGCACGGCCAGCGCCCTGCTGGGCAGCCTCGCGGGGCGCAGCTCCAACGCCACAGCCTCGCCCGTCACCAGCTCACTCACGCCCGCCGTCCTTCCCCTGCCCTGCCCCGGACAGAGCCAGTCTGCCAAGCTGAGGGCGCATCGCGCCGCAGTACGACAAGCTGATCCACGACGAGTCTCCGACGAACAGCCGAGGAGCAGGCACACCGATGGACCTCGACGTCTTCGTCTCCGCCCACCGCGCGGAGTGGGACCGCCTCGAAGCCCTGCTGCGTCGCCAGCGCCGCCTCAACGGCGCCGAAGCCGACGAACTCGTCACCCTCTACCAGCGCACCGCCACACACCTCTCCCTGATCCAGTCCAGCGCCCCCGACCCCCAGCTGACCGGCCGGCTCAGCCAACTGGTGGCACGCGCGCGTAGTGCCGTGACAGGCACCCGACGCGCCTCCTGGCGCGACGTCACACGCTTCCTCGCCCACGGATTCCCCGCCGCCGTCTACAAGTCACGCCACTGGTGGGTACCCACCGCGCTCCTGTCCACGGCCGTGGCGGCGCTCCTGGGCTGGTGGATCGGCACCCACCCCGAAGTACAGGGCTCCATCGCGGCGCCCAGCGAACTACGCGAGCTCACCCGACCCGGCGGCCAGTACGAGACCTACTACTCCAGTCACCCGGCCGCCAGTTTCGCCGCCCAGGTCTGGACGAACAACGCCTGGGCCGCCGCCCTGTGCCTGATCCTCGGGGTCTTCCTTGGACTCCCGGTCATCTGGATCCTCTTCCAGAACATGCTCAACCTCGGCATCGGCTTCGGCCTGATGTCCTCGGCCGGGCGACTCGACACCTTCCTCGGACTGGTCCTCCCACACGGCCTGCTCGAACTGACCGCCGTCTTCGTGGCCGCGGGCACCGGCCTGCGCCTCGGCTGGACCCTCATCGACCCGGGCCCCCGCACGCGGCGCACGGCTCTGGCGGAAGAGGGCCGAGCCGCCATCGGCATGGCCATCGGCCTCGCCCTGGTCCTCTTCGTCTCCGGCGCCATCGAAGGCTTCGTCACCCCGTCCGGCCTCCCCACCTGGGCCCGCATCACCATCGGGGTCGCCGCGGAACTGGCCTTCCTCGCCTACGTCTACGTCCTGGGCGGTCGCGCCGCCCGCGCCGGAGACACGGGCGACGTCGAGGCGGCAGAACGCAGCGCAACTGTGCCGACAGCCGCCTGAACGTCCCCTCGACCGCCGGATGTGCGACCACGTCCGTTCAGCTGCTAGTCTCCTCTTCGCCCCACAGGAGCCATTGACATGGCAAGCGCGGGGAGGTAGATTCGAACAGTTGCCTACAGAGGGGTTCCACCCCCAAACGGCGACCGTGAGCATCTGTCGGCTCCTTGAAACGCTGATTTCATTGAAGCCACTCCCGATGATTCGGAAATGAGCGGCCGGTCAGTACGGCCCGAAACTTCTGATAAAGTCGGAACCGCCGGAAAGGGAAACGCGAAAGCGAGAACCTGGAAAGCACCGAGGAAATCGGATCGGAAAGATCTGATAGAGTCGGAAACGCAAGACCGAAGGGAAGCGCCCGGAGGAAAGCCC
>NZ_JBHUTX010000055.1:0-55863 GCF_042671245.1 Streptomyces sp. NPDC057099 | reverse complement strand
CCGTGGGGTTGGTCCCACGGGCCGCCGCTCTGTGTGTCCAGGGCTGTCAGGACGTTGTCGACGGCGTCACGTGCTCGTTCCCGCGCAGCGGGACGCTCTCGGCGTAGTTCGTGCACGAAGCGCATCTGGTGAGCAGACCGTGCTCGCAGTCGATCACGTGGACGAGGAAGCGTTCGGCATCCTCGAGCTGCGCTCGCTGCGTCCGGATCCGGTGGAGCTGCCGCTCGATCGCGCCCTGCCGCTCGGGTTCACCCCGGTGCAGAACCTGCCGGATCTCCGGCAGGCTCATGCCGACGCCCTGGCACGCCCGCAGGACCCGCAAACGATGCAGGTGTTCCTCGCTGTAGTCCCGATGGCCCGACGGTGTGCGGTCGGGCACGACGACGCCCATGTCGTCCCAGTGCCTCAGCACATGCACCGCCACGCCAAGACGGTGGGCGACCTCTCCGATCTTCATGAGGCCATTGTCCCCGCTTGACCTCAGGTCGACCTGAGGTTCTAGCGTCACCGTATGAATGCGAGTGATGCGCGGCTGCCGGATCCTGTCCACCTCACCGTCGACGGGACCGGCGTCGCGACATACGTACTGGCTCCCGAGGGGCGGGCTCCGCTGGGGGATGTGGTGTTCTGCCACGGCACACCGTGGTCGTCACAGGTCTGGGCGGAGGCCGCACGGCACCTGAGCAGCAGTCATCGGGTGTTCCTGTGGGACATGCCCGGTTACGGCCGGTCGCCGCAGGATCCGGCGGTACCGGTCGATCTCGCCTCCCAGATGTCGCGGTTCGCCCAGCTGCTCACGCACTGGGGCCTGGACAGGCCCTACGTCGTCGCGCACGACATCGGAGGAGCCGTGGCGCTCGGGGCTCATCTGCTTCACGGCGGCGAGTACGCGAGCCTGTTTCTCTGGGACGCGCTGACACTCGATCCCTGGGGATCGCCGTTCTTCCGTCTGGTCGCCGACCACGCCGACGTGTTCGCGCAGCTTCCGGCCGCGCTGCACACGGCCCTGGTCAGGGAGTACATCGCCGGCGCGGCACGCCACCAGGTGACAGCCGATTGGGTGGACGCCTTGACGCAGCCATGGCTGGGGGCGTCGGGCCGGCCGGCGTTCTACCGGCAGATCGCGGCGCTCCGGCCCGAACACACTCGCCCGGTCGCGCAACGCCTGGGGCAGGTGCGCTGCCCGGTGACGATCGGCTGGGGCGAGCAGGACCCCTGGCTTCCCGCCGACCAGGCAGCCCGCCTGCGCGACCTGCTCCCCGGAAATCCCCCCGTGACCCTGCTGGCCGAGGTCGGGCACCTCGCCCCTGTCGAAACGCCGTCGCGTGTGTCTCGCGCTCTAGGCGACTGGCTCGGCGTCCCGCAGGCGTGAGGCGTCCGGGCTGGTGCTGATGGTCAAGGTGACCCTGGCGCGGGCTGACCCGCTGTCAGTGCGCCGACCAGTTGATCGAGTCCGTCGAACCGTCCGTCGAAGTCGTCGGAGCTCGTCGGCGGATCCCCGACCGGCCGACGGACGTAGGCGGTCCGCAGACCCACCGCCCGCGCTCCGCGCAGGTCCCAGGCGTGGGCCGCCACCATGAGGACGCGCTCCGGTGGGCATCCGGCGGTGTCGACGGCGAGCCGGTAGACCTCCGGCGCCGGCTTGTAGGTGCGTACGGTCTCGGCGGACAGGGCCTGATGCCAGCGCAGCCCCGCATGCGCGTTGAGCCGCGGCAGGGCGGTGCGACTGGCGTTGGAGAGCCCGATCACGGGAAACCGCCGCGCGAGGTGCTCCAGCCCGGCGACGGAGTCGTCCCATGGAGGCAGGCGCTGCCCCGCCGTGGCCAGCCGGTCGACGACCGCCGGCTCCTCGATCCCGGCCCGCTCGGCGACACGCCGGGCGGCTTCCGCGTCGATGACCTGGGTGTTGGCGTAGGGGCGGTGCCCCTGCTGGATGCGTTGCTGCTCGCGCTCGCAGTACTGCTGCCACAGGGTGACCAGGTCGCCGACAGCCGCCTCGTCGGACGCGGGGGTCGCTTCGCGGATCGCGGCTCGAAGCCCGCCGGACTCGTCGACGAGCGTGCCGAGGACGTCGAAGACGACGGCCTCGATATCGCGGATCTCGTCCACGCGTCCTCCCGTTTCGCGTCGATGTCACCACTCAAGGGGGTGACGATGTTGTCACCGCTCCCGTCACCGGTCAAGATGGTGACGTGGCTTTCACCTTCGTGAGCGGCGACCCGGCCCTCGACCTGACCGGCACCGTGCTGTCCCGCCGAGACAAGCCCGTCGACCTCCTGTCGGCGCCCGCGGACCTGGAACGATGGGTGGCCGCGTGCGCCGGGCTCCCGGACCGGGTCACAGCTGACGCGACGACCTTCGCGTCAGCACTCGCCCTGCGAGAAGCGCTCTACCGCCTGGCCCTCGACCGCGTGCTCGACCGCCCCTTCGACCCCCGCAGCCTCGACATCGTCAACGGCACGGCTGCCGGGCCGGTGTGCGCGCTCGAACTCAGCGACCGGGGCGTGCACGTGTCGGGGAGCCTCTCCGCGACACTGTCCCAACTGGCCCGAAACGGCATCACGTTGCTGGCCGACCCCCACGTCTGCCTCAAGGAGTGCGGCCGCCCCGGCTGTACGCGCATCTACCTCGACCGGTCACGGGGTGCGCGGCGTGCTTGGTGCGGAATGGAGGAGTGCGGCAATCGGGTCAAGGCGGCGGCTTATCGGGCTCGGAGACGAGACGCTGTCTGACCGACGCGGCCGCGCGAAAGAGTGGCTCACCGCTGCTCGACCATGCCGACGACGACGGGCCCGACCTCACGCCCGCTCAGTGCGCCGCCATGCTGCCCCGACTGGAAGCGATCATCGGCAAGCGGCAGCACGGCGGCAGCGACCCGGTCCTCCGGCGGCGCATCGATGACACCCGCCAACTGATCGTCGTCATGAGACTCTGCCTGGACGAGGACGTCGGGCTCGTCTTCGGCTGAGCTGTGGGAGTCCGTGCTGTGAAACCGGACCCCTACCAGGTCAGACCGACTCCCGCCACCCATTCGTGATCGGCAGCCGTCGGTCCTTCCCGAAGCCCTTCGCCGAGATCTTCGTGCCCGGCGGGTACTGGCGTCGCTTGTACTCCGCCGTGTCGACCATGCGCAGGGTCTTCGTGACCAGCTCCCGGTCGAAACCGGCCGCCACGATCTCGTCCGCGCCCTTGTCGTGGTCGACGTACAGGTCGAGGATCGCGTCCAGCACCGGGTAGTCGGGGAGCGAGTCCGTGTCGACCTGGCCCGGGCGGAGTTCCGCGCTCGGGGGCTTGGTGATGGAGTTCTCGGGGATCGGCGGGGTCTGGCCGCGTTCCCGGGCGGCCCTGTTGCGCCACTCGGCCAGGCGGAAGATCGACGTCTTGTACACGTCCTTGATGGGGCCGTACGCCCCGACGGAGTCGCCGTAGAGCGTCGAGTAGCCGACCGCTAGCTCCGACTTGTTGCCGGGGGCCAGGACGATGTGGCCCTCCTGGTTGGAGATGGCCATGAGGAGCGTGCCGCGCAGGCGCGACTGGAGGTTCTCCTCCGCCAGGCCCGTCAGGCCCAGCGAACCCATGTACGCGTCGAACATCGGCTCGATGGGCACGGTCCGGTAGTTCAGGCCCGTGCGGTGGGCCATCTCCGCCGCGTCGTCCTTGGAGTGGTCCGAGGAGTACTTGGACGGCATCGACACGCCGTACACGTTCTGCGCGCCCACCGCGTCGCACGCGATCGCCGCGACCAGCGCCGAGTCGATGCCGCCCGACATGCCGATCAGGACCGACTTGAAGCCGTTCTTCGCGACGTACGCCCGCAGGCCCACGACCAGCGCCGAGTAGACCTCCTCGTCGTCGTCCAGGCGGTCCGCGTAGCCACCGGGGAGTTCCCGCTCGTAGGGAGCGAGCGGCTTCTCCGAGAGGATCACGCGGTCGATGCGCAGACCGTCGTCGACGCCACCCGTGGGCGCGTCCTCCGACGCCGCCGGCAGGTCCAGGTCCAGGACCACGCAGCCCTCGTCGAACTGCGGCGCCCGCGCCACGACCTCGCCGTCCTTGTCCACGACGATCGAGTCGCCGTCGAACACCAGCTCGTCCTGGCCGCCGATCATGGCCAGGTACGCGGTCGTGCAGCCGGCCTCCTGGGCCCGCTTGCGGACCAGCTCCAGGCGCGTGTCGTCCTTGTTGCGCTCGTAGGGGGACGCGTTGATCGACACCAGCAGGCCCGCCCGCGCCGAGCGCGCCGCCGGGACCCGGCCGCCGTCCTGCCAGAGGTCCTCGCAGATGGCCAGGGCGACATCCACACCGTGGACGCGCAGCACCGGCATGCTGTCGCCGGGCACGAAGTAGCGGAACTCGTCGAAGACGCCGTAGTTCGGCAGGTGGTGCTTGGCGTAGTTGAGGACGACCTCGCCGCCGTACAGCACCGCCCCCGCGTTCTGCGGCGCGCCGGCCGGCTGGCCGTACTTCGGCTGGGCGGTCGCGCTGCGGTCGAGATAGCCGACGATCACCGGCAACTCCCCGAAGCCCTCGTCGGCCAGGCGGGTGGCCAGAGCGCGCAGCGCCGCCCGGGAGGCCTCCACGAAGGACGACCTGAGGGCCAGGTCCTCGACGGGATACCCGGTCAGCACCATCTCGGGGAACGCCACGAGATGCGCTCCCTGCTCGGCGGAGTGCCGGGTCCAGCGGACGATCGACTCGGTGTTCCCGGCGAGGTCGCCGACGCTCGAATCGATCTGGTTCAGGGCGAGACGTAGTTGAGGCACGGGCCCAGTGTAATCGTCAGAGCGACGCAATGGGGTGGTGTGAGTGACCCCACACCACCCCGTCCACGGTCGGTGATCAGCGACGGCGGTACGACTCGACGTAGCCGCTCGCGGGGGTGCCGACGCCGGTGACGTCGTCGTAGCCCTTCACGGCCGCGAGCGAGCTGTCCTTGCCCAGGCTGCGCACGGACGTGGCCAGACCGTCCGTGGCGTCGTAGCCGTTCACGAAGTCCACGCGGGCCACGGCGAGGCCGGAGCCCGTCGGGTCGTCGGTGACGTCGTGGTAGGCCTTCGAGCCGGCCTTGGCGTAGATCGCCGGGTTGGCGAAGCCGATCGGCTTGCCGCCCCGGGCCTCCTGGGCCAGGGCCTGGATGGCCGCTATCGTCGGCGCGGCGAGGGAGGTGCCGCCGATGCGGTACTCGCCGTACGCCTGCGTCTTCCCGTCCGGCTGGGTCTGCGTCTGGCCGACCAGGAAGCCGGTGTTCGGGTCGGCGATCGCCGCGATGTCGGGCACGACCCGGTTGCCGGTGGCGTTGTCGGCCTTGGCCAGCGCGTCCGGTACGACGCCCTGCTGGTAGCCGGGCTCCGCCACCGTCTTGCTGGTGCCGCCGCCCGCGCCGGAGGTGAAGGCGCCGGGGAAGTCCGTCCAGCTCTTGCCGTCGGCCGACAGGGTGGCCTTCTCGGTGCCCCAGCCGGTCTCCCAGAGGTACTGGTCGCCCTTGCCGACGGCCAGCGAGGTGCCGCCGACGGCGGTGACCCACGCCGAGTTGGCCGGCGAGTCGACCTGCTTCGTCCCGGAGCTGGCGACCTCGTCGCCGTCGTCGCCGGAGGAGTCCAGGCCGGTGACGGTCAGCACGGCTTCGTTCAGGTTCCGGTGATATTCAATGGTGCGGCCCCGACCCCTTGGAGAGGCCGGGGCCGAGCGCACGCCGGGTGCTGATGCCGACAGGGACAGCAGCTCTGCTGCCGTGATCCAGCTCGCGGCTGGATCTCATGGAACCGTTCCTGGGCGGCGTACAGCTGGGCCGCACACCGGCACGCCCCGAACGGTGTTGGGCGCACTGGTCGCCCGCTTTCTCACTCGGGCGGCGACGCGGATCGCGTCCGCGGTCCGTCACGAGAGGGCGGGGTCCCTCACGACCTGACCCGGCGGGTGTGGCCAGGGGCGGCGGAGAGGCCCTGAACCATCCTCTGGTGGAGCAGGGGCCCCGCGCGCTGGCGCCGCACCTGTGTCGCAGGTCGCTTGTCGAACGTAGTCAGCCACTCGGCGGACCATCAAGGGATGTCGCCTATTGTCACTCGATCGAGCGGTGTGTAGGTACCGGCCCGGCCACTCTCGCGACGAACCGTTCATGTCAGGGGAATGCGAAGCCCAAGAAGCGCCCTGGGCAGGCCAAGAAGTGCCCAAGGCGCCGTAAGACAGGGCGATTTGAGGCTTACGCCCCAAGGGGTCCGTACGCTACGAGCGCGGCGCGGCGCCCCGCTCCTTCAGCAGGTCCGTCATCAGGCCGATCTCCGACTGCTGCGCCTCCACCATGCCCTGGGCGAGCCGCTTCTCGACGCCGACCGTGCACCTCTCCACACAGCCCTCGGCCATGTGGACGCCGCCCTTGTGATGGTCCGTCATCAGCTGCAGGTAGAAGATCTCCGCCTGCTTGCCGTTCAGCGTGCCGAGCTTCTTCATCTCGGTGTTGGTCGCCATGCCCGGCATCAGCGCGCCGTCCTTGCCGGAGGCCATGCCGCCCATGTCCATCCAGGCCATCGGCTCGGAGGACACCTTGGGCAGCCCCCACAGATCGAGCCAGCCGATCATCATGCCGCGCTGGTTGGCCTGGGTCTGCGCGATGTCGTACGCGAGGCGCCGCACGTCCTCGTCCTTCGTGCGGTCGCGCACGATGTACGACATCTCCACGGCCTGCTGGTGGTGCACCGCCATGTCCCGCGCGAACCCGGCGTCCGCGGACTCGGCGGAGGGGGTACGGCTGCTGCCGTCGTCCCCGGCGACGGCGTAGGTGATCGCACCGGCCGCGACGAGCGCCGTCACGGCGGCCCCGGCGATCAGACCGACGTGCCTCACTGCGACAGCCCGTTCGTGCAGGCGGCACCCGGCTCGGGCGTCTGCTCGCCCTGGACGAACTTCTCGAAGAACTTGTCGACGTCGGGGTCGCTCGCGCTCTTCACCGTGCGCTGGTGGCCCCACGCCGACAGCATGATCGGGTCCTTCTGGTCGTCCATCGGGCTCATCAGCGTGTACGGCGTCTTCTTCACCTTCGCCGCGAGCGCGTCGATGTCGGCCTTCTTCGCGTCGGCGTTGTACGTCACCCACACCGCGCCGTGCTCCAGCGAGTGCACGGCGTTGGTGTTGTCGAGCTGCTTGGTGTAGACGTCCCCGTTGCAGTTCATCCAGGCCTGGTTGTGGTCGCCGCCGACCGGCGGCTCGGAGGCGTACTTCACGTCCTTGGTGACGTGGTTGCGGGCCAGCTTCCCCTGCCAGGTCTTCACGCCGTCCTCGCCCGTGACGAACTTCCCCTTGGCCGAGGAGTCGCTCGCCGCGGTGTCACTTCCGCCGTCGCCGGACTGGGACCGCACGAGCACGACACCGCCGCCGACGAGACCGCAGACGACCACCACGCTGGCCGCGATGACGAGGATCCGGTTGCGCCGCTCACGGGACTGCTCGGCGCGCCGCATCTCCTCTATCCGCGCCTTGCGTGCCGTGCTGCTCTTGTTGGCGGAGCCCATGAGGTGCCCTTCGTGGGAAAGGTGGGACGGTCGGGTCAGCTGATCGTAATGCGGGGAACAGGGCGCCTCGTAGAGCGGCGGAGGGAATGGGCTGAATCGATACGGCGCCGACAGGTGCCCGACAGCTTCGGAAACCCGGGGCCGGATAATTTGAGCCGCAGATTCCCATTACATACGCTGCGTGCATGCGGCTGCTGCGCTCCACCGACCTCGCCCTGCGGGTTCTCATGCGGCTCGCCGTCGCGGGCGAGTCGAGTCCGACGACCCGGGAGGTCGCGGACGGTATGGACGTGCCGTACACGCACCTGGCGAAGGTCGTCGCCGAGCTCCAGCACATGGGGCTGCTCGAGGCCCGCCGCGGCCGCGGCGGCGGCCTCACCCTGACGGAGCAGGGCCGTACGGCGTCGGTGGGCGCCGTGGTGCGCGCCTTCGAGGGGGACGGCGACGTCGTCGACTGCGAGGGCACCACCCCCTGCCCGCTGAACTCCGCCTGCCGGCTGCGCGGAGCCCTGCGCCGGGCCCAGGAGGCGTTCTTCGCCTCACTGGACCCGGTCACGGTCCGGGACATCGTGGCGGAGCCGACCGGGGCGCTGCTGCTGGAGATCTCGCGCGGAAGCTAGTTCGCTCAGCGCCTCAGGCCTGCCCCGCCAGCCACAGGTCCGGCCCGAACACCTCGTAGTGGATGTCGGCCGGGGCCACGCCCTTGGCGATCAGCTGGGCCCGTACCGCCCGCATGAACGGCAGGGGCCCGCACAGGTACGCGCGCGTGCCCGGCGCGACCGGGACGCCGGTGAGGTCGACCCGCCCGGAGTGCGTGCCCGAGGGGGCGTCCTGCTCATACCAGAGATGGACGGCCGAGTCCGGCAGCTTGGCCGCGTAGGCCTCGTGATCGGCGCGCAGGGCGTGGGCGGCGGGCGAGCGGTCGCCGTGGACGACGGTGACCGGGGCGCGGTGCCCCGAGCCGGCGAGGTGCGCCAGCATCGCGGTCATCGGGGTCACGCCGATGCCCGCCGAGGCCAGCAGCAGCGGTGTGTCGGGGCCGGCGTCCAGGACCAGGTCTCCGTACGGCTCCGACAGCTCCAGGAGGTCGCCCTCGTGCACGCGCGCGTGGAGGTGGTTCGAGACCTCGCCGTCGGGGGCGCCGTCGCCGTGCACGCGCTTCACGCTGATCTGGCGGAGCGGTCCCGCCGCACCGGAGAGGCTGTACTGCCGTATCTGCCGGGCGCCGTCCGGGAGGGCGACGCGGACGGAGACGTACTGGCCCGCGCGGAAGTCCCGCACGGGAGAGCCGTCGGCGGGCCGCAAGCGGAAGGTGGCGACGTCCGCGGTCTCGGTGACGCGCTCGACGACCTCCCAGGTCCGCCAGCCGGGCCCGCCGCTCTCCTCGCGCAGCCGCTTCTCGACGGCGATCAGGGCGTTCGCCATCAGCCAGTAGACCTCGTCCCAGGCGGCGGCGACCTCGGGCGTCACGGCGTCGCCGAGCACCTCGGCGATGGCGGCGAACAGGTGCTCGTGGACGAGGCCGTACTGCTCGGGCGTGACGCCCAGCGAGGCGTGTTTGTGGGCGATGCGCTGCAGCATCGCGTCCGGCCGCTGCTCCGGACGGTCCAGCAGGTGCGTCGCGAAGGCGGCGACGGAACCGGCGAGTGCCTGCCGCTGGGTGCCGGCGGCCTGGTTGCCCCGGTTGAACAGGTCCCGCAGCAGTTCGGGGCGGGCCGCGAACAGGCCGGCGTAGAAGCGCTCGGTGATCGCGCCGAGGGCCCCGCCGACGGCGGGGAGTGTGGCGCGGACGGTGGCGGCGGACTGCTCGGACAGCATCGGGGCTCCTCGGTGCTCGACTGCGAGCACGGTATTTAAAGTTGCATCTGAGATGCAAATTAAGCGAGTGGCGCAGCGAAGCGGACCGGCCGTTACGGATGTCGCCGCGAGCAGGCACTATGGGCGGAAGAGCAGTTCACCTGCCGTACGTGAGGCGTTCGGCCCCGGGCCGGCCGGGCGATCATGGTGCGCAACGCGTACGAAATGGTGGTGTGGTGGGATGCTCAGGTGCCCGACCGCCTCCCGTGGTACGGAAGAGAAGGCGGCCTGACCAGCAAGGATGGGGAAGCGGAAGATGGACAAGCAGCAGGAGTTCGTGCTCCGGACCTTGGAGGAGCGCGACATCCGGTTCGTACGCCTGTGGTTCACGGACGTGCTGGGCTTCCTCAAGTCCGTCGCCGTGGCCCCGGCCGAGCTGGAACAGGCTTTTGACGAGGGCATCGGCTTCGACGGCTCCGCGATCGAGGGCTTCGCCCGGGTCTACGAGTCCGACATGATCGCCAAGCCGGACCCGTCGACCTTCCAGATCCTGCCCTGGCGTGCGGAGGCCCCGGGTACGGCCCGCATGTTCTGCGACATCCTCATGCCGGACGGCTCCCCGTCCTTCGCCGACCCGCGCTACGTCCTCAAGCGCGCCCTGGCCCGCACCTCCGACCTGGGCTTCACCTTCTACACCCACCCGGAGATCGAGTTCTTCCTGCTGAAGGACCGGCCGCTGGACGGCAGCCGTCCGACGCCGGCGGACAACTCCGGCTACTTCGACCACACCCCGACCAACGTCGGCATGGACTTCCGCCGCCAGGCGATCACCATGCTGGAGTCGATGGGCATCTCGGTCGAGTTCTCCCACCACGAGGGCGCCCCGGGCCAGCAGGAGATCGACCTGCGGTACGCCGACGCGCTCTCCACGGCCGACAACATCATGACGTTCCGCCTGGTCATGAAGCAGGTGGCGCTGGAGCAGGGCGTCCAGGCGACCTTCATGCCGAAGCCGTTCTCCGAGCACCCGGGCAGCGGCATGCACACGCACCTGTCGCTCTTCGAGGGCGACCGCAACGCCTTCTACGAGTCCGGCTCGGAGTACCAGCTCTCGAAGGTGGGCCGCTCCTTCATCGCGGGCCTGCTGCGGCACGCGGCGGAGATCTCCGCGGTCACCAACCAGTGGGTCAACTCCTACAAGCGCATCTGGGGCGGCGCGGAGCGCACGGCGGGCGCGGGCGGCGAGGCCCCCTCGTACATCTGCTGGGGCCACAACAACCGCTCGGCGCTGGTCCGCGTCCCGATGTACAAGCCCGGCAAGACCGGCTCGGCGCGGGTGGAGGTCCGCTCCCTCGACTCGGGCGCGAACCCCTACCTGGCCTACGCCCTCCTGCTCGCCGCCGGCCTCAAGGGCATCGAGGAGAGCTACGAACTCCCGCCGGGCGCCGAGGACGACGTCTGGGCCCTCTCCGACGCCGAACGCCGCGCGATGGGCATCGAACCCCTCCCGCAGAACCTCGGCGAGGCCCTGACCCTGATGGAACGCAGCGACCTGGTCGCCGAGACCCTCGGCGAGCACGTCTTCGACTTCTTCCTGCGCAACAAGCGGCAGGAGTGGGAGGAGTACCGCAGCGAGGTCACGGCGTTCGAGCTGCGGAAGAACCTGCCGGCGCTGTAGGGGCAGGTCAGAGCGGGCTTTCCCGCTGATACGGCAGATGGGGCCGACGGTCGTGGACCGTCGGCCCCTCGTTCGCTCCGGTGGCGCCCGGCAGCGTCACGCCCCCTGTCGCTTGAGGTCCGCCAGCAGCTGGTGCAGCGGCTCCGTCGCCCGGCGGCGGTACTCCTGGACCGCCCAGCCGTTGCCGTCCGGGTCCGTGAAGTGCATGAACGTGGCGCCGTCGTCCGGCGCGTACTGGACCGGCTCCGAGACGTCGAGGCCGCGTTCGACGAGCTCCGCGTGGGCCGCCTTGATGTCGGCGACGCACAGTTGCAGGCCCTGGTACGAGCCGGGGGCCGGGGTGGGGCCGGGTGTCATCTCCCAGATGGACTCGCCGAGGGCGATCGAGCAGCCGGAGCCCGGAGGGGTCAGCTGGACGATCCGCATCCCGGGCATGACCTCCTGGTCGATGTCGACGTGGAAGCCGACCTTGTCCCGGTAGAAGTCCCGGGCGCGGTCGATGTCGGTGACGGGCAGCGGGATCACTTCGAGAGTGAAGTCCATGGCGTGACTCCTTCGTCAGGCATCAGGCGAACCGCCACCTCGTCTGGCTGAACGGCTCCCCCTTACCGAAGCCGAAAACGGTGCGCGGCGCCACCGCGTAGACGGCCGCGTGTCCCGCACCGTGGTGGAAATAGCCCTCCCGTACCTCGAAGTGCCAGAAACGGCCGTACTTCGTCTCCCACGCGGTGGCCAGTTCGCGTAGCCGCGCGTCGGCGGTCACGCGCCTCGCCTCGCCCTCCACCACCAGGTCGTAGCCCTGGTCCCACGTGGGCGTGCCGGTGGTGAGCACGACGTGCGGGTTCTCCGCGAGGTTCCGCGCCTTGCGCTCCTCCGGGCCCGTGCAGAAGTGCAGGGCGCCGTCCGACCAGATCGCGGGCAGCGGGGTGACATGCGGGCGCCTGTCCGGACGTACCGTCGTGATCCAGAACAGCTCCGCCGCCGTGAGCCGCGCTTCGGCCTCCCGCCAGTCGGTCGCGGTGGCCGTCTCGTCGCTGTAGCGGCGGTCCAGCCGGGTCTCGGGGTGCATGGTGGTCATGAGTGTCCTCCCGACTCTCGTTTCACAGGGCAGACCCTGTCCGTCCACCGAACTCATCGGAGCCCGACCCGGGCTCTGCGGTTACGCTCAAAGCCGTACGACCTTGATCCGAAGAAGACCGAAGAAGACCGAGGCGAGTCCGAAGGAGGCCCGGGATGACGGCGGCGCCGGGGCGCAGGAGCAGTACCTTCACACGGCTGCTGCGGCACGGCTTCACCGACGCCACCGCCGCCGAACGGCTCCTGGACAGTGCCGAGCTCGTGCTCCTGCGCGACGACCCGGTGCTGCTGGAAGCGCTGGGCGGGACCGCCGACCCCGATCTCGCGCTGCTCGGTCTCGTCCGGCTGCTGGAGGCCCAGCCGAACCCCGGCGCCCGCCGGGAACTGCTCGACACGCTGATCGCGGCCAAGCCGCTGCGCGACCGGCTGCTCGGCGTGCTCGGCGCCTCCACCGCCCTCGCCGACCACCTCACCCGGCACCCGGGCGACTGGCAGGCGCTCGTCATGTACGAGGCGTACGACCTGCACCCCGGGGTGGAGGAGTTCGAGGCCGGTCTCGCGGAGGCCACCGACCCGGTCTCCCTGCGCGTCGCCTACCGGCGCTGCCTGCTGTCCATCGCCGCCCGGGACGTGTGCGGCACCACCGGCGTCGCCGAGTCCGCGGCCGAGCTGGCCGACCTCGCCACCGCCACCCTGCGCGCCGCCCTCGGCATCGCGGAGGCCGCGGCCCCCGAGGACGCGGCCCTGTGCCGGCTCGCCGTCGTCGCGATGGGCAAGTGCGGCGGCCACGAGCTGAACTACGTCTCCGACGTGGACGTCATCTTCGTGGGGGAGGGGATCGAGGGGGCCGACGAGACCAAGGCCGTGCGGGCCGCGACCCGGCTCGCCTCGCACATGATGCGGATCTGCTCGGAGACCACGGTCGAGGGCTCCATCTGGCCTGTGGACGCCAACCTCCGGCCCGAGGGCAGAAACGGTCCGCTCGTGCGGACCCTCTCCAGCCACCTCGCCTACTACCAGCGCTGGGCCAAGACCTGGGAGTTCCAGGCGCTGCTCAAGGCCCGCCCGGTGGCCGGCGACCTCGACCTCGGCGCGGAGTACGTCGCCGCCGTCCAGCCCCTGGTGTGGAAGGCCGCCGAGCGCGAGAACTTCGTCCCCGACGTGCAGAAGATGCGCCGCCGGGTCGTGGAGAACATCCCCCTCGCCGAGGTCGACCGCCAGCTGAAGCTGGGCCCGGGCGGCCTCAGGGACGTCGAGTTCGCCGTGCAGCTGCTCCAGCTGGTGCACGGCCGGACCGACACCTCCCTGCGCAGCGGCACCACCCTCGACGCGCTCAAGGCCCTCGCCGCCGGTGGCTACGTCGGGCGCGCCGATGCCGCCAAGCTCGACGAGGCCTACCGCTTCCTGCGCTCCATGGAGCACCGGATCCAGCTGTTCCGGCTGCGGCGGACCCACCTCGTCCCCGAGGACGAGGCCGAGCTGCGCCGCATCGGCCGCTCCCTCGGCCTGCGCGCCGACCCGGTCGCCGACCTGCACCGCGAGTGGCGGCGCCACGCCACCGTCGTACGCCGGCTGCACGAGAAGCTGTTCTACCGGCCGCTGCTCGACGCGGTCGCCCAGCTCGCTCCCGGAGAGGCCCGGCTCCGGCCCGAGGCGGCCCGGGAGCGCATGGTCGCCCTCGGCTACGGCGACCCGGCCTCGGCCCTGCGTCATCTGGAGGCGCTGGCCTCCGGCGTCACCCGCAAGGCCGCCATCCAGCGCACCCTGCTGCCCGTCCTGCTGGGCTGGTTCGCCGACTCCGCCGATCCGGACGCGGGCCTGCTCAACTTCCGCAAGGTGTCGGACGCGCTCGGCAAGACGCCCTGGTACCTGCGGCTGCTGCGGGACGAGGGCGCCGCCGCGCAGAACCTCGCCCGTGTGCTGTCCGCCGGGCGGCTCGCGCCCGACCTGCTGATGCGCGCCCCGGAGGCGGTGGCGCTGCTCGGCGACGGGGACGGCGGCGGTCTCGAACCGCGCTCCCGCACCCATCTGGAGCAGGAGATACTCGCCGCGGTGAAACGGGCCGACGGGGCCACCCAGGCGGTCACCGCGGCACGTGGGGTGCGCCGCCGCGAGCTGTTCCGTACGGCCGCCGTCGACATCGTCGGCTCCTACGGCACCGAGGAGCAGCCCGCCGAGGCCGACCAGGGCGCGCTGGTGGACCGGGTCGGCGGCGCGGTGTCGGACCTGACGGCGGCGACGCTCGCCGGCACGCTCAGGGCCGTGGTGCGGGAGGGCTGGGGCGACAGCCTGCCCACCCGGTTCGCGATCATCGGCATGGGCCGTTTCGGCGGGCACGAGCTGGGCTACGGCTCCGACGCGGACGTGCTGTTCGTGCACGAGCCGCGGGACGGTGTCGACGAGCACGAGGCCGGGCAGGCCGCCAACAAGGTCGTCTCCGAGATGCGCCGCCTGCTCCAGATCCCCAGCGCCGACCCGCCCCTGCTCATCGACGCCGATCTGCGCCCCGAGGGCAAGTCCGGGCCGCTCGTACGGACCCTCAAGTCGTACGAGGCGTACTACCGCCGGTGGTCCCTGACGTGGGAGTCGCACGCGCTGCTGCGGGCCGAGCCCGTCGCCGGGGACGAGGACCTGGGCCGCCGGTTCATCGAGCTGATCGACCCGCTGCGCTACCGGGCGGACGGGCTCGACGACGAGGCCGTACGCGAGATCCGGCGGCTCAAGGCCCGGATGGAGTCCGAGCGGCTGCCGCGCGGCGCCGACCCCAAACTGCACGCCAAGCTGGGTCCCGGCGGCCTGTCCGACGTGGAGTGGACCGTGCAGCTGCTGCAACTGCGGCACGGCTCGGCGGAGCCGGGCCTGCGCACCACCCGCACCCGGGAGGCCCTGGCCGCCGCCCGCACGGCCGGGCTCATCACGGAGGAGGACGCCGCGACCCTGGACGAGGCCTGGGTCCTCGCGACCCGCGTGCGCAACGCGGTGATGCTGGTCCGCGGCCGGGCCGGCGACACGTTCCCCACCGAGCCCCGAGAACTGGCCGCCGTCGGCCGCTACCTGGGCTACGGCCCCGGCCACGCGGGCGACATGCTCGACGCGTACCGCCGCACGGCCCGCAGGGCACGGGGCGTGGTGGAGGAGCTGTTCTACGGGGTGGCGGAGCGCTAGGCCGACGGCCCGCGGCCGGCGCGACCCCGCTGACGGCGTTTGGGCGAGGCGGATCGCGTCGGTACCAGGCGTGGCAGTGCGTACGGCTGGGTGCCGTACCAGAGCCTGGCCACCGTGAAGCCGAAGGCCAGGCAGAGCATGCCGCCCACCGCGTCGAGCCAGAAGTGGTTCGCGGTGGCGACGATGACGACCAGGGTCAGCGTGGGGTACAGCAGGCCCAGCACCCGCACCCAGGGGATCGACGCCAGCGCGAAGATCGTCAGGCCGCACCACAGGGACCAGCCGATGTGCATCGACGGCATCGCGGCGTACTGGTTGGACATGTGCTTCAGGTCGCCGGAGGCCATCGATCCCCAGGTCTGGTGGACCATGACGGTGTCGATGAAATCGCTGCCGTTCATCAGCCGCGGGGGCGCCAGCGGATACAGGTAGTAGCCGACCAGGGCGACGGCGGTGGTCGCGAACAGCACCAGACGGGTCGCCGCGTACCGGCCGGGATGGCGACGGAACAGCCACACGAGCACACCCAGCGTCACCACGAAGTGGAGCGTCGCGTAGTAGTAGTTCATGCCGATGATCAGCCAAGTCACCGCGTTCACGGTGTGATTGATCGGCTCCTCGACGGCGATGCCCAGATGGTGCTCGGCCTTCCAGATCCAGTCGGCGTTGCGCAGCGCCTCGCCCCGCTGCTCGGGCACGGCGTTGCGGATCAGTGAGTACGTCCAGTAACTCACCGCGATCAGCAGGATCTCGAACCAGAACCGGGGCCGGCGCGGGGCGCGCAGTCCGCGCGACGCACCCGGACCGCTCTCGGCCGTAACGGTCTGCGGAAGGGCCGATTCCCGGCCTTCCGGCTTCGTCACGGTCGTGTCACCCATAGGCACAAAGTCTGCCAGAAAAGGACTTCCCCACCGATCATCCCCCGGCGAGGCCGGGGTCGCATGTTCTCTCTACGGCGAGATCAGGCCATGACGTCAGGAGCGAGCGCGATCCCCAGGTGCCGAAGCGGTCGAACCGCGCACCACCAGTTCCGGCATGAACACGAACTCGCTGTGGGGGGCCGGAGTCCCGCCGATCTCCTCCAGTAGCGTGCGGACGGCGGCCTGGCCCATCGCCGGGACCGGCTTGCGGATCGTGGTCAGCGGCGGGTCGGTGAAGGCGATCAGCGGCGAGTCGTCGAAGCCGACCACCGAGATGTCCTTCGGCACGTCCAGGCCCAGCTGCCGCGCCGCCCTGATCGCGCCCAGCGCCATCATGTCGCTCGCGCACACCACGGCCGTGCAGTTCCGCTCGATCAACGCCGTGGTCGCGGCCTGGCCGCCCTCCAGGGTGTACAGGGAGTGCTGGACCAGCTCCGACTCGACGGCCTCGGCGCCCAGACCCAACTGGTCCTGCATGGTGCGCACGAACCCCTCGATCTTGCGTTGCACCGGCACGAACCGCTTCGGCCCCAGCGCCAGCCCGATCCGCTGGTGCCCCAGGGACACCAGGTGCGTGACCGCCAGGCTCATCGCGGCGCGGTCGTCGGGGGAGATGAACGGCGCCTGCACCTTCGGCGAGAACCCGTCGACCAGCACGTACGGCACGCCCTGCGCCCGCAGCCGGTCGTAGCGCTGCATGTCGGCGGTGGTGTCCGCGTGCAGCCCGGAGACGTAGATGATGCCGGCGACCCCGCGGTCGACGAGCATCTCCGTGAGCTCGTCCTCCGTCGAGCCGCCCGGCGTCTGGGTGGCGAGGACGGGCGTGTAGCCCTGCCTCGTCAGCGCCTGGCCGATGACCTGGGCCAGGGCCGGGAAGATCGGGTTCTCCAGCTCCGGGGTGATCAGGCCCACCAGGCCCTCGCTGCGCTGGCGCAGCCGCACCGGGCGTTCGTAGCCCAGTACGTCGAGGGCGGCCAGGACGGACTGGCGGGTGGTGGCGGCGACGCCCGGCTTCCCGTTGAGGACGCGGCTGACGGTCGCTTCGCTCACCCCCGCCTGGGCGGCGATGTCGGCAAGCCGTGTGGTCACAGGACCGGACTGTAGCGGCCGGGGATCTCCTTGCGCACCGACGGGACGCCTGGTGCGTGCCGTCCCACGGCCGGCGGCGGGTTGCTGGGTCATCGCGGTCCCCAAATGGTCGAGAAGAGGTCGTGGCCGGCGTCCGATCCGCAACGGATGATTCCCCCGACGGAAGCGGATGGCAAGTGCTTGCAGAGTCTTGCACAGCTGTCCGAGTCCCCGCCGAACAGCCGCAAATCCGGGTCCGGGAGGGGCAGGAGAGAGGTCACGGCGGGGTAACCATCCGCACCGCTTGCAACTTTTTGCTGCAAGGTCTTTCGCAAGTCCGTGAAGCGCGGCTAATCTCACCGACGCCCGGCGGCCAACGGCGCAGTCGGCAGCACGAACGGGCTGACCCTCAAGGAGAACTCATGCGGCGTGGCATAGCGGCCACCGCGCTGGTGGCGTCCCTCGCCCTGGCGGCGACGGCGTGCGGCGGAAGCGACAGCGGCGACGAGGCCGGCGGCCCGGTCACCATCACCTGGTGGGACACCTCCAACGCGACCAACGAGGCGCCGACGTACAAGGCCCTGGTCAAGGAGTTCGAGGCGGCCAACAAGGACGTCAAGGTCAACTACGTCAACGTCCCCTTCGACCAGGCGCAGAACAAGTTCGACACCGCCGCCGGTTCCAAGGGCGCCCCCGACGTGCTGCGTTCCGAGGTCGGCTGGACCCCGGCCTTCGCCAAGAAGGGCTTCTTCGCGCCGCTCGACGGCACCGAGGCCCTCGCCGAGCAGGACAAGTTCCAGCCCAGCCTGATCGAGCAGGCCAAGTACGAGGGCAAGACCTACGGCGTCCCCTTCACCACGGACACCCTCGCCCTCGTCTACAACAAGGCCCTGTTCGAGAAGGCCGGCGTCGAGGCCCCCAAGACCTGGGACGACCTGAAGAAGGCCGCCGCCACGATCAAGGACAAGACCGGCGTCGACGGCTACTGGGGCTCCACCCAGGCCTACTACGCGCAGAGCTTCCTCTACGGCGAGGGCGCCGACACCGTCGACGTCGACGCCAAGAAGATCACCGTGACCTCGCCGGATGCCAAGAAGGGCTACGGCACCTGGCAGGGCCTCTTCAAGGGCAAGGGCCTGCACAAGGCCGACACCACCGCCGATGCCTACGCCCACATCCAGGAGGCGTTCGTCAGCGGCAAGGTCGCCTCGATCGTCCAGGGCCCGTGGGAGATCACCAACTTCTACAAGGGCTCCGCCTTCAAGGACAAGAACAACCTCGGCATCGCCACCGTCCCGGCCGGCTCCACCGGCAAGGCGGGCGCCCCGACCGGCGGCCACAACCTCTCCGTGTACGCGGGCTCGGACAAGGCCCACCAGGAGGCCTCGCTGAAGTTCGTGAAGTTCATGACCTCGGCGAAGACCCAGGAGACCATCGCGCTCAAGAACTCCACGCTCCCCACCCGCGAGGACGCCTACACCGCCGAGGTCAAGGCCGACCCCGGCATCGCCGGCTACCAGGGCGTGCTGTCCGCCGCCCAGCCGCGCCCGGCGCTGCCCGAGTACAGCTCCCTGTGGGTCCCGCTCGACGACGAGCTGCTCGAGATCGCGAGCGGCAAGGAGTCCCTGGACAAGGGCCTCGGCGATGCCGAGACCGCCATCACCAAGCTGGTGCCCGACTTCTCCAAGTGACCGCCGCGTGGCCGCCGGATCCCCCTGGCACGGGGGCGGGGATCCGGCGGCCCCGGCCCGCGCCTGCGCCTGGGCAGTCCCCAGAACTCCTTGAACTTCCAGAAGGTGTCGAACCATGACAGTCGTCATCGACCGAGCGACCGGCAAGCGGCGCGGTGAGCGGGAACCGCGCCCCGGGCCGGCCCAGCGGCTGAAGAACGGCTTCCACAAGCACTGGTACGCCTACGCGATGATCGCCCCGGTGGCGATCGTCCTCGGGGTGCTCGTGCTGTACCCGCTGGCGTACGGCCTGTACCTCACGCTCACCGACGCCACCAGCCTCAACACCGCCCGCACGATCGGCGTCAACGAGATCGACGCCACCTACAAGTTCATCGGCCTGGACAACTACGCCGACATCCTGTGGGGCCCGACGTCGTACGACCGCTTCTGGTCGCACTTCCTGTGGACGGTCTTCTGGACCGCGGCCTGTGTCACCCTGCACTACGGCATCGGTCTCGGCCTCGCGCTGCTGCTCAACCAGAAGCTGCGCGGCCGCACCCTCTACCGGATGATCCTCGTGCTGCCCTGGGCGGTGCCGACCTTCGTCACCGTCTTCGGCTGGCGGTTCATGCTCGCCGACGGCGGCATCATCAACAGCGGCCTGGAGTTCCTGCATCTGCCGACGCCGCTGTGGCTGGAGGACACCTTCTGGCAGCGGTTCTCCGCGATCATGGTCAACACCTGGTGCGGTGTGCCGTTCATGATGGTCTCGCTGCTCGGCGGATTGCAGTCGATCGACGCGAGCCTGTACGAGGCCTCCGAGATGGACGGCGCCAACGCCTGGCAGCGGTTCCGCTACGTCACCCTGCCCGGCCTCAGGTCCGTCAGTACGACGGTCGTCCTCCTCGGCGTCATCTGGACCTTCAACCAGTTCGCCATCATCTTCCTGCTGTTCGGCAACACCGCCCCCGACGCCCAGATCCTCGTGACCTGGGCCTACCAGCTGGGCTTCGGGCAGCAGCCGCGCGACTACGCCCAGTCCGCCGCCTACGGAATCCTCCTCCTGTCCCTCCTGATCGTCTTCACCTCGTTCTACCGCCGCTGGCTTAACCGCAACGAGCAGCAGCTCGCGATCTGAGGCAGGAGTTCCCATGAGTACGACGAGCACGACCACCGTCGAGACCTCCGCCCCGGCGACCGGGCGGCGCCCCGCGGGCGACCCGCGCAAGGTCCGCCGCCGCGGCGAGCAGAGCCGCGCGGGCTCCCTCGCCTCGCACGCCGTGCTGATCGGCGCGAGCCTGACCGCGCTCTTCCCGATCGCCTGGCTGGTCTTCCTGTCCCTCGGCCCGGACAAGGACGACTACCTGCACCCCGGGCGCATCTGGGGCAAGATGACGCTCGACAACTACGCGTTCGTCCTGAAGGACACGAGCTTCTTCGACTGGCTGACGAGCACGCTGGTCGTGGTGCTGGGCACGACGCTCATCGGCGTCGTCGTCGCGGCGTCCACCGGCTACGCCGTCTCCCGCATGCGCTTCCCCGGCTACCGGAAGCTGATGTGGGTGCTGCTGGTCACCCAGATGTTCCCCATCGCGGTACTGATCGTGCCGATGTACCAGATCCTCTCGGATCTCCAGCTCGTCGACAGCTACCTTGGTCTCATCCTTGTCAACTGCACCACGATCGTGCCGTACTGCGCCTGGCTGATGAAGGGCTATTTCGACACCATCCCGTTCGAGATCGACGAGGCCGGGCGCGTCGACGGGCTGACCCCCTTCGGCACGTTCGCGCGGCTCATCCTGCCGCTCGCGAAGCCCGGCCTCGCGGTCGCGGCGTTCTACAGCTTCCTCACGGCCTTCGGGGAGGTCGCGTTCGCCTCGACGTTCATGCTGAGCGACGACAAGTACACCTTTGCCGTCGGTCTGCAGACCTTTGTGAGTGAGCATGACGCACAGCGGAATCTGATGGCCGCGACGGCTGTGCTGATCGCGATACCGGCTGCCATTTTCTTCTACCTCGTGCAGAAGAACCTGGTGACCGGGCTTACCGCCGGTGGCACGAAGGGGTGACCCCCGTTTCGGCGTTCGGCTGCGGCTTTCGTCGTGGTTGCTCGCGCAGTTCCCCGCGCCCCTGAGGGGCGCGGGTGTGGCGGCCGTGGTGCTCATCCGACCCCGCTGTGCCGCGGCCGCCCCAACACCCCGTCCACGCCTTCCATGACCGACATCCTGTTACGCACCAAGGACGACATGAGCCAGCAGCCCTTTGCCGCCCCTGCCATGACCCCCACCGTCGCCAAGCGCCGCGACTGGTGGCGGGACGCGGTGATCTACCAGGTGTACCCGCGCAGCTTCGCCGACAGCAACGGCGACGGCATGGGCGACCTGGAAGGTGTCCGCACCCGTTTGCCGTATCTGCGCGACCTCGGCGTGGACGCCGTGTGGCTCAGCCCCTTCTACGCCTCGCCGCAGGCCGACGCCGGCTACGACGTCGCCGACTACCGGGCCGTCGACCCCATGTTCGGCAACCTCCTGGACGCCGACGCGCTGATCCGCGACGCCCATGAGCTGAGCCTCAGGATCATCGTCGACCTGGTCCCGAACCACTCCTCCGACCAGCACGAGTGGTTCAAGCGGGCCGTCGCCGAGGGCCCGGGCTCGCCGCTGCGGGAGCGCTACCACTTCCGCCCCGGCAAGGGGAAGCACGGCGAACTGCCGCCCAACGACTGGGAGTCGATCTTCGGCGGCCCGGCGTGGACCCGGGTCACCGAACCCGACGGCACGCCCGGAGAGTGGTACCTGCACCTCTTCGCCCCCGAGCAGCCCGACTTCAACTGGGAGCACCCGGCGGTCGGCGACGAGTTCCGCTCCATCCTGCGCTTCTGGCTGGACATGGGCGTCGACGGCTTCCGTATCGACGTCGCCCACGGTCTGGTGAAGGCGGAGGGGCTGCCCGACCTTGGATCCCACGACCAGGTGAAGCTGCTGGGCAACGATGTCATGCCGTTCTTCGACCAGGAGGGCGTGCACGAGATCTACCGGCAGTGGCGGCTCATCCTCGACGAGTACGCGGGGGAGAGGATCTTCGTCGCCGAGGCCTGGACCCCGACCATCGAGCGCACCGCCCACTACGTCCGCCCGGACGAGCTGCACCAGGCGTTCAACTTCCAGTACCTCAGCACCCACTGGGACGCCGAGGAGATGCGCGAGGTCATCGACCGCACCCTGGACGCCATGCGCCCGGTCGGCGCACCCGCCACGTGGGTCCTGTCCAACCACGACGTGACCCGGCACGCCACCCGCTTCGCCAACCCGGCAGGGCTCGGCACCCAGATCCGGCTGGCCGGCGACCGGGAACTGGGGCTGCGCAGGGCCCGGGCCGCGTCCCTGCTCATGCTGGCGCTGCCCGGCTCGGCCTACGTCTACCAGGGCGAGGAACTCGGGCTGCCCGACGTCGTCGACCTGCCCGACGAGGTGCGCCAGGACCCGGCGTACTTCCGGGGCGCCGGCCAGGACGGCTTCCGCGACGGGTGCCGGGTGCCGATCCCGTGGACCCGGACCGGGTCGTCGTACGGCTTCGGCGACGGGGGCAGCTGGCTGCCGCAGCCGGACGGGTGGGGCGAGCTGAGCGTCGAGGCGCAGACCGGGGAGCCCGGCTCCACCCTGGAGCTGTACCGGGCCGCGCTCGCCGTGCGCCGTGAGCAGCCCGACCTGGGGGCCGGTACGTCCGTGGAGTGGCTGCGGGCGCCCGAGGGCGTGCTCGCCTTCCGGCGCGGGGAGTTCGTGTGCGTCGCGAACACCACGGGGGAGTCGGTGGCCATGCCGGCGTACGGCCGGGTGCTGGTCGCGAGCGGCGAGGTCGTCCTGGTCGACGACGAGGCGAAGGTGCCCGCCGACGCCACCGTGTGGTGGAGCACGGCGATCACCGCCTGAGTTCCTTTGAATTCCGTACGGCTCGCTGCCCTTTCGGGTGGCGGGCCTCTATCATCTGCGTCACCGCAAGGTTTCTGAACCTTGCTGCAAGAACCTTCAACGAAGAAGGAAACCCCACATGGCGCGCAGATTCCTCGCCTCCGCCGTCGCGCTCGTCGCGGCTTCGGTTGTCATGAACCCGACCAGTGCACAGGCCTCCCCACCTGGCACCAAGGACGTCACCGCCGTCCTCTTCGAGTGGAACTTCGCCTCCGTCGCCCGTGAGTGCACCAACACCCTCGGGCCCGCCGGCTACGGCTACGTCCAGGTCTCCCCGCCCGCCGAGCACATACAGGGCTCCCAGTGGTGGACGTCGTACCAGCCGGTCAGCTACAAGATCGCCGGCCGGCTCGGTGACCGCACGGCCTTCCGGAACATGGTGAACACCTGCCACGCGGCCGGTGTGAAGGTCGTCGCGGACACGGTCATCAACCACATGGCGGCCGGCAGCGGCACCGGCACCGGCGGCTCGTCGTACGGCAAGTACAGCTATCCGGGCCTGTACTCCGCGCCCGACTTCGACGACTGCACCTCCCAGATCAGCAACTACCAGGACCGCTGGAACGTCCAGCACTGCGAGCTGGTCGGCCTCTCCGACCTCGACACCGGTGAGGACTACGTCCGCGGGGCCATCGCCGGGTACATGAACGACCTGCTCTCCCTCGGTGTCGACGGCTTCCGCATCGACGCGGCCAAGCACATGGACACGGCCGACCTGGCGAACATCAAGTCCCGGCTGAGCAACCCGTCGGTCTACTGGAAGCAGGAGGTCATCCACGGCTCCGGCGAGGCCGTCCAGCCCACCGAATACACGAGTAACGGCGATGTCCAGGAGTTCCGCTACGCCTACGACCTCAAGCGGGTCTTCAACAACGAGAACCTCGCCTATCTGAAGAACTACGGCGAGGGCTGGGGCTATATGGGCAGCGGTGTCTCCGGGGTCTTCGTCGACAACCACGACACCGAGCGCAACGGCTCGACCCTCAGCTACAAGGACAACGCCAACTACACCCTCGCCAACGTCTTCATGCTGGCCTGGCCCTACGGTGCCCCGGACATCAACTCCGGCTACGAGTTCAGCGACCATGACGCCGGTCCGCCGAACGGCGGCCAGGTGAACGCCTGCTGGCAGGATGGCTGGAAGTGTCAGCACAACTGGCCGGAGATCAAATCCATGGTCGGCTTCCGCAATGCCACGCGCGGGCAGGCCGTCACCAACTGGTGGGACAACGGGGGCGACGCCATCGCGTTCGGGCGGGGGAGCAAGGGCTTCGTGGCGATCAACCACGAGTCGGGTGCGCTGAGCCGGACCTACCAGACCTCGCTGCCGGCGGGGACGTACTGCAACGTGCAGAACAACACGACCGTGACCGTGAACTCCGGTGGTCAGTTCACCGCCACCCTCGGCGCGAACACGGCTCTCGCGATCCACGCGGGCCGGTCCAACTGCTGAGCGCTGGGCTCCAGTTGCGGCGCATGAGGGATTGACGCTCCCGGAACGCTGCCCTACGTTCCCTCCACAGTGGCAACTCCCTGAACGTTGTTCAGCATCTCGAACACTCGCCCCTCGGAAACCCCGGGGGGCGACCTCATACCACTGGGAGCGCTCCCATGACGGGACGGATCACGCTGCGCGGACTCAGAGGTCTCAGACGGTGGACGGTGACGTCCCTGGCGGTGCTGATGACCACCGCCGGTGTCACCGCGGGGGCCTCGCCGACGGACGCCCGGGCGGACGTCTCCGCGACCATCGACGGGGCCACCCGGCATCAGCCCATCGACGGCTTCGGCATCTCCGAGCACTTCGGCCGGGCCGCGATCATGCGCGGCTCGCAGGGCCTGCCCGCCGAGCGCCAACGCGAGATCCTCGACCTGCTGTTCAGCCGGAGCACCGGTGTCGGGCTGAGCATCCTGCGCCTCGGCATCGACTCGGGGATTCAGCCGACCGACCCCGGCGGGCCGAACGCGACCCCCAAGTACGTGTGGGACCGCAACGACAAGGGCCAGGTCTGGCTCGCCCAGCAGGCCAAGGCGTACGGCGTGAACCGCTTCTACGCCGACGCCTGGACGGCCCCCGGCTATATGAAGACCAACGGCACCGACGCGAACGGCGGCACCCTGTGCGGCCTGGCGGGTGCGAGCTGCGCGAGCGGCGACTGGCGCAAGGCGTACGCGAACTACCTGGTCCAGTACGCGAAGTTCTACGCCCAGGAGGGCATCCGGATCAACGACCTCGGGTTCACCAACGAGCCCGACTGGACGGCCACCTACGACTCCATGCGGCTCACGCCCGCCCAGGCGGTCGAGTTCACCAAGGTCTTCGGCCCGGTGGCGAGGGCCGGTGGCTACCAGGTCGTCTGCTGTGACTCCTTCGGCTGGAACCAGCAGAAGAACTACACCAGCGCCATCGAGGCCGATGCGACGGCCCGGGGCTTCGTCGACACGCACGCCGGCCACACGTACGCCAGCAAGATCGACGGGCCGCTGCCGACCGGCAAGCGGACCTGGATGTCGGAGTGGTCGCCCGACGGCACCACCTGGAACGAGGCCTGGGACGACGGCAGCGGCTACGACGGCTTCACGGTCGCGGGCGCCGTGCACGACGCCCTGACCAAGGGCAACACCAGCGGCTATGTGTACTGGTACGGCGCCTCGACCGGTGCCACGCGTGGGCTGATCCAGATGGACGGCGCGAACTACCACGTCTCCAAGCGCCTGTGGGCCCTGGCGAACTACAGCCGCTTCATCCGGCCCGGGGCGACCCGCATCGGCGCCACCACGTCCGACGGCAACCTCAGGCTGTCGGCGTTCCGCAACACCGACGGCACGGTGACGGTCGTGGCGCTCAACGCGGCCTCCAGTGCCACCCCGGTGTCCTTCGGCCTCCAGAACATCGGGTTCACCACCGGAACGGCGACCCCGTACCTGACCAACGGCTCCCAGGGCACCGCCCGGCAGTCGGCCGTGCCGGTCACCGGCGGGTCGCTCAAGGCCACGGTTCCGGCCCGCTCGCTCGTCACCTACACCCTCAAGCGATAGGAGACACGATGCGCCTGACAAGGCATCTGGGAGTCCTGATCGGAGGCCTGGCCCTGTTAATGGGTGCCCTGGTGGCGCCGTCCGCCGCGTCCTCGGAGCAGCGGGCGGCGGCCCTGCCCGGCAGCTTCAAGTGGAGTTCCAGCAATGTGCTGATCTCCCCGAAGTCGGACGCGACCCACCAGCTCAGCGCCATCAAGGACCCGTCCGTCGTGTACCACAACGGCCGCTGGCATGTCTTCGCCAGCACCGCCAGCACCAGCGGCGCCTACAACATGGTGTACCTGAACTTCGCCAGCTGGCAGGAGGCCGCCTCCGCGCAGCACCACTACCTGGACCAGACGGCGATCGGTGCCGGGTACAAGGCGGCGCCTCAGGTGTTCTGGTTCGCGCCGCAGAAGCTCTGGTACCTCGTCTACCAGACCGGCGACAACGCGGCCTACTCGACGACGGCGGACATCGCCAACCCCAGGTCGTGGACCGCGCCGAAGAAGTTCTACGCGAACGGCATGCCGCAGATCATCAAGGACAACATCGGCAGCGGCTACTGGGTCGACTTCTGGAACGTCTGCGACAGCGCCAAGTGCTACCTGTTCTCCTCCGACGACAACGGCCACCTGTACCGCTCGGAGACCAGCCTGGCCGCCTTCCCGAACGGCTTCACCAACACCGTCATCGCGCTCCAGGACTCCAACAAGTACCGCCTCTGGGAAGCCGCCAACGTCTACAAGCTCAAGGACTCCAACACGTATCTGCTGCTCAACGAGGCGATCGGCGGCAACGGCAAGCGGTACTTCCGCTCCTGGACGTCGAACAGCATCGCCGGGAGCTGGACCCCGCTGGCCGACACCGAGTCCAACCCCTTCGCGCGCTCCAACAACGTCACCTTCAGTGGTACGCCCTGGAGCCAGGACATCAGCCACGGCGAGATGGTCCGTCACACCAACGACCAGACCCTCACGGTCAATCCCTGCCGGCTCCAGTACCTCTACCAGGGCCTGAACCCCTCGGCGAGCGGCCCCTACAACACGCTCCCGTGGCGGCTGGGGCTGCTGACGCAGACCAACTCCACTTGTTGAAAGTTCTTTCCGATGGTTTCAGGACTCTTGCTGTAAGCGTTTCGGCGGCGATACGGTCGCGCGGGGTCGGACCCGTGAGAGCCGCAATCGCAAGGAGTCCACGTCAGTGATACCGAGATGGCGTGCGCCCTCAAGGCGCCGAACCTCCCGTGCCGGACGGGTCGCCGCGGTCACCGCCACCGCGCTGGCCGCAGCACTCGTCCAGCCTCTCGCCGCCGGAGCGGCCACCCCACCGGCGCCTCCGTCCGACGCGAAGCTCGCCGCCGAGCCCGCCCGCCACGACGCCACCCGTGAGCAGTTCTACTTCGTCCTGCCGGACCGTTTCGCCAACGGCGACCCGCGCAACGACAAGGGCGGCCTGACCGGCTCCCGCCTCGCCACCGGCTACGACCCCACCGACAAGGGCTTCTACCAGGGCGGCGACCTCAAGGGCCTGACCAAGAGGCTCGACTACATCAAGGGCCTCGGCACCACCGCCCTGTGGATGGCCCCGATCTTCAAGAACCAGCCGGTGCAGGGTACGGGGGCCAACGCCTCCGCCGGTTACCACGGTTACTGGATCACCGACTTCACCCAGGTCGACCCGCACTTCGGCACCAACAAGGACCTCGAGACCCTCATCGACAAGGCCCACGCCAAGGGCATGAAGGTCTTCTTCGACGTCATCACCAACCACACGGCCGATGTCGTCGACTATGAGGAGAAGTCGTACGACTACCTCTCCAAGGGCGCCTTCCCGTACCTGACCAAGGACGGCAAGCCCTTCGACGACACCGACTACGCGGACGGCACGAAGAAGTTCCCGCCCGTCGGCACCGGCTCCTTCCCGCGCACGCCGACCGCCCCGGCCGCCAAGAAGAACGCCAAGGTCCCGTCCTGGCTCAACGACCCGACGATGTACCACAACCGCGGCGACTCCACCTTCGCCGGTGAGAGCTCCGAGCACGGCGACTTCGGCGGCCTCGACGACCTGTGGACCGAGCGGCCCGAGGTCGTCCGGGGCATGGAGAGGATCTACCAGCGCTGGGTGCGGGACTTCGACGTCGACGGCTTCCGGATCGACACCGTGAAGCACGTCAACATGGAGTTCTGGACGCAGTGGGCCACCGCCCTCGACGCCTACGCGGCACGGCAGGGGCGCGACGACTTCTTCATGTTCGGCGAGGTGTACTCGGCCGACACCGCCGTCACCTCCCCGTACGTCACCCAGGGGCGGCTCGACGCCACGCTGGACTTCCCCTTCCAGGAGGCGGCCCGCCAGTACGCCTCCCAGAGCGGCAGCGCGCAGCAGCTCGCGGGCGTCTTCGGCGACGACTACACGTACACGACCGGCAAGGCCAACGCGTACGAGCAGGTCACCTTCCTCGGCAACCACGACATGGGCCGGATCGGGACCTTCCTCAAGCAGGACGACCCCAAGGCCACCGACGCCCAGATCCTCGCCAAGGACCGGCTCGCCAACGAGCTGATGTTCCTCAGCCGCGGCAACCCCGTCGTCTACTACGGCGACGAGCAGGGCTTCACGGGCGCGGGCGGCGACAAGGACGCCCGGCAGAGCATGTTCGCCTCGCGCACCGCCGACTACCTCGACGACGACCGGATCGGCACCGACCGCACCCATGCCGAGGACGCCTACGACACGAAGGCGCCGCTCTACCGCCAGATCAGCGCTCTCGCCAAGCTCCGCAAGGCCCATCCCGCCCTCGCCGACGGCGTCCAGCAGGAGCGGTACGCGGCCGACGGCCCGGGGGTGTACGCCTTCTCCCGTACGGACGCGAAGCGCGGCACCGAGTATGTCGTCGCCTTCAACAACGCCGCCGAGAAGAAGACCGCGACCTTCGCCACCGGCTCGGCCGGCATGGCCTTCAAGGGCGTCTACGGCAGCGACGCCGCCCTGAAGAGCGACGGCGACAAGAAGCTCACCGTCACCGTCCCGGCCGGCTCGGCGATCGTCCTCAAGGCGGCCGGCAAGCTCGCCGAGCCGGTCACGAAGCCGACGATCACCCTGAAGGCCCCGGCGGCCGGTGCCACCGGCACCGTGGAGCTCTCCGCCGATGTCGACGGTGGCCGGCTCAACCGGGTCGTCTTCGCGGCCCAGACCGGCAACGGCAAGTGGCAGACCCTCGGCTCCGCCGACCACGCCCCGTACAAGGTCACGCACACGGTCGCCAAGGACGTACCGCCCGGCACGGCCCTGCGCTACAAGGCGGTCGTGGTCGACTCGGCCGGCCGCACCGCGAGCGCCCTGGCCGCCTCCACCACCGGCACCCCGCCCGTCGAGGAGCCGCCCAGCGCCTCCTCCCGCGACCACGCGATCGTCCACTACAAGCGCGCCGACGGAAACTACGCCGACTGGGGCCTGTACGCCTGGGGCGACCTCGCCGACGGCGAGGCCACGCCATGGCCCGAGAGCCACCCCTTCACCGGCCGGGACGCCTACGGAGCCTTCGCCTACGTCAAGCTCAAGCCCGGCGCCTCGAACGTCAACTTCCTGGTCATCGACAAGGACGGCGACAAGGACGTCTCCGCCGACCGCACCATCGACGTCACCAAGACCGGCGAGGTCTGGATCGAGCAGGGCAAGGAGACCGTCCGCACGGAGAAGCCGGCCGCCGACTACCCGGCCCCGGACAAGACCAAGGCCGTCCTGCACTACCACCGGGCCGACGGGAAGTACGACGGCTGGGGCCTGCACGTCTGGACCGGCGCCGCGAACCCCACCGACTGGTCGAACCCCCTCGAGCCGGTCAAGACTGATACCTATGGTGCGGTCTTCGAGGTACCGCTCACCGACGGTGCCACCAGCCTCAGCTACATCCTCCACAAGGGCGACGAGAAGGACCTGCCCTCCGACCAGTCGCTCGACCTCAAGGCGAACGGCCACGAGGTGTGGCTGTTGAGCGGCCAGGAGAAGTACCTGCTCCCGCAGCCGGTGGGTGCCGCCGCCGCGCTCGACCTGACCACGTCCAAGGCGGTCTGGATCGACCGGGACACCCTCGCCTGGAACGGCTCCGACGCGGCCGCCTCCACCCAGCTCCTCTACGCCCGCGACGGCTCGATCGCGGTGAAGGACGGCGCCCTGACCGGTGACGCGAAGTGGCTGCGCCTGGCGAAGACCGAGCTCACCGACGCCCAGAAGGCCAAGTTCCCGCATCTGAAGGAGTACGACGCCTGGACCGTCGACCCGCGCGACCGCGACCGGGTCCGCGACGCCCTGCGCGGCCAGGTCGTCGCCACACAGCACGCCGGGAACGGGGCCGTACTCGCGGCGACGGGCGTCCAGATCGCCGGTGTCCTCGACGACCTGTACTCCGGTGCGACCAAGGCAGACCTGGGACCGACGTTCTCCCGGGGCCGCCCCACGCTGTCCGTCTGGGCACCGACCGCGCGGCGGGTGTCCCTGGAGATCGGCGACTCCACCGTCCCGATGCGGCGCGACGCCACCACCGGCGTCTGGTCCGTCACCGGCCCGAAGTCCTGGAAGGGCAAGCCCTACCGGTACGTCGTGAAGGTCTGGGCCCCCAGCGTCCGCAAGGTCGTCACCAACAAGGTCACCGACCCCTACTCCCTGGCCCTCACCGCCGACTCGGAGCGCAGCCTCGTCGTCGACCTGGGCGACGGATCACTCGCCCCGAGTGGCTGGAAGTCCCTGAAGAAGCCCAAGGCCGTACCGCTGAGGGACGCCCAGATCCAGGAGCTGCACATCCGGGACTTCTCCGTCGAGGACCGCACGGCGAAGCACCCCGGCAGCTACCTCGCCTTCACCGACCAGAACAGCGACGGCTCGAAGCATCTGCGCGAGCTGGCGAAGGCGGGCACCTCGTACGTGCATCTGCTGCCCGCGTTCGACATCGCCACCATCCCGGAGAAGAAGGCCGACCAGGCGCGCGTCGACTGCGACCTCGCCTCCTACCCGGCCGACTCCGACCGGCAGCAGGAGTGCGTCGGGAAGATCGCCGCGAAGGACGCCTACAACTGGGGCTACGACCCGTACCACTACACCGTCCCCGAGGGCTCCTACGCCACCGACCCGGACGGCACGGCCCGCACGGTCCAGTTCCGCGAGATGGTGAAGGCGCTGAACGACGACGGCCTGCGGGTCGTCATGGACGTCGTCTACAACCACACCGCGGCGAGCGGCCAGGAGCGGACGAGCGTCCTCGACCGGATCGTGCCCGGCTACTACCAGCGGCTCCTCGCCGACGGCTCGGTCGCGAACAGCACCTGCTGCGCCAACACCGCCACCGAGAACGCCATGATGGGCAAGCTCGTCGTCGACTCGATCGTCACCTGGGCCAAGCAGTACAAGGTCGACGGCTTCAGATTCGACCTCATGGGCCACCACCCGAAGGCCAACATCCTCGCGGTCCGCAAGGCCCTCGACGCGCTCACCCTCGCCAAGGACGGCGTCGACGGCAAGAAGATCATCCTCTACGGCGAGGGCTGGAACTTCGGCGAGATCGCCGACGACGCCCGGTTCGAGCAGGCCACGCAGAAGAACATGGCCGGCACCGGCATCGCCACCTTCTCCGACCGCGCCCGTGACGCCGTGCGCGGCGGCGGCCCCTTCGACGAGGACCCCGGAGTCCAGGGCTTCGCGTCCGGCCTGTACACCGACCCCAACTCCTCGCAGCACAACGGCACCCCGGCCGAGCAGAAGGCCCGACTGCTGCACTACCAGGACCTCATCAAGGTCGGTCTCTCCGGCAACCTCGCCGGCTACCGGTTCACCGACACCGACGGCAAGGAAGTCACCGGCGCCGACGTCGACTACAACGGCCAGCCCGCCGGATACGCCGCCGCCCCCGGAGACGCCCTCGCCTACGCCGACGCGCACGACAACGAGTCGCTCTTCGACGCCCTCGCCTTCAAACTGCCCGCCACGACGAGCGCGTCCGACCGGGCCCGGATGCAGGTCCTCGCCATGGCGACGGCCACCCTCTCCCAGGGCCCGGCCCTCTCCCAGGCGGGCACCGACCTGCTGCGCTCCAAGTCCCTGGACCGCAACTCCTACGACAGCGGCGACTGGTTCAACGCCGTCCACTGGAACTGCGCCGACGGCAACGGCTTCGGCCGCGGCCTGCCCATGGCGGCCGACAACAAGGACAAGTGGCCTTACGGCAAGCCCCTGTTGAGCGCGGTCAAGGTCGGCTGCGAGCAGATCGAGGGCACCTCGGCCGCGTACCGGGACCTGCTGAGGATCCGTTCCACGGAGCCGGCGTTCTCCCTCGCCACGGCCGGCCAGGTGCAGTCGAAGCTCTCCTTCCCGCTGTCCGGCAAGGAGGAGACGCCCGGCGTGATCACCCTGCGGCTCGGCGATCTCGTCGTCGTCTTCAACGCCACACCCGAGCGGCAGGAACAGCAGGTCACCACGCTCGCCGGAACCGGCTACCGGCTGCACCCGATGCAGGCGGCGGGGGCGGACCCTACCGTCAAGTCGTCCTCCTACGCGGCTGAATCGGGCACGTTCGCCGTTCCGGGGCGCACGGTCGCCGTCTTCACCCGGGCCGCGGAATAGCGCACTACGTTGGACGGTGCGGGCCGCGACCGACGGTCCGCACCCCCACGCAGGCCCCGAGGTGCTCCTCGAGATGGACGGCAACGGCACGCAGCACATCCCCGGCACCACCGTGCTGGTCGTGGACGACGTCGCGGCCAGCCGGTACGCCATGGGCGCGGTGCTGAGCCGGGCCGGCCACCGGGTGGTGCCCGTCGCCAGCGGCGGCGAGGCGCTGGTCGAACTCGACGTCCGGCTGCGCGACGGCACCCTGCCCGACGTGGCCCTCGTCGACGTGGGGTTGCCGGACATGAGCGGCTTCGAACTGTGCCGTCGGCTCCGGGCCCTGCCGCCCATGGCCGCCCTGCCCGTCGTGCACTTCTCGGCAGCCCGGACCGCGCCCGGCGACCGCTGCCGGGGTCTTGACGCGGGCGGCGACGCCTATCTGACCGTGCCCGCCGAACCCCTGGAGATCCAGGCCGTCGTCCGGGCCGCGGTGCGCGGAGCGCGCCGCACCGCGGGCGCCGAGACCGTCGTCCACCGGCTGACCCTGCTGTCCGAGGCCGTCATCACGGTGCAGACGGCGCGCTGCCCCCGGGAACTCGCCACCGCGGCCGCCGACGGCGCCGCACGCCTCACCGGCTCGCCCGCCGTGGTGTTCGTGATCGCCCCGGACGGCGAGCCCTACGAGGGCACGGCCCGCAGCCGCCCCGCACCGGCGGACAGCGGCGCGCACCAGGCGGCGGCCCGGCTGGCCGCCCGGCTCGCGGAGGGCCGTACGGGTGTGCACAGCGCCGTCGTCCCCGCGCCGCTGTGGCCGGCCGGGATCTTCCGGCCGGGCGTCGAGGAGGACGCCCTGCTGACCGTGGCGACCGCCCAGGACGGTCGTACGGCCGTGTGCCTGGCCACGCCCGTACGGCGTACGGCGATCAGCGGCCCGGCGGACGACGGGCTGCTCGCCCGGCTCGCCCAGGCCGCCGCGCTCGCCGCCGAACCGCTGCTGCTGTACCAGGTGGAGCGGCACGTCGCCCTCACCCTCCAGCACAGCTTCCTGCCCCGGCCGCACAAGCTGCCCCACCTGCCCGGCGTCGACATCGAGGTCCGCTACGTGCCCGCCTCCCGGCAGGCCGAGATCGGCGGCGACTTCTACGCCGCCCTGCGCACCGGCGACGGCGTCCTCACCGCGGTCGGCGACGTCGTCGGGCACTCGCTGGACGCCGCCACCGTCATGGTCGAGATACGGCACGCGTTGCGCGCCTACTGTGTGGACGAGAGCGACCCGGTCGTGCTGGCCGGGCGGCTCGACCGGATGCTCCAGCGCTACCACCCCGACATCACGGCCACCGTGTGCCTGGCCCTGGTCGACCCCGGCAGCGGCCGGGTGCGGATCGCCAACGCCGGTCACATCCCGCCGCTGATCCTGCGCGACGGGGGCGGCGCGGAGTACGTCGACGCGTGCGGTCCGCTGCTCGGCCTGGGCCTGGAACGCCCTCCGCCGACCGAGCACCACCTGACCCCCGCCGACCGCCTGCTCATGGTCACCGACGGCCTCATCGAAACCCGCGGCATCCCCCTGGACACCTCCCTGGAGCAACTCCGCACAGCCGCCGCCGACGCCCCCACCGGCCTGGACACCCTCTGCGACGTGCTCCTGGGCTGCTTCGGCCACGACCCGGAGGACGACATCGCCCTGCTGGCCCTGCGGTTAGGGTGACCCCGTTGCCCGCCCAGACCAGGAGTCACCGATGCCGCAGATCACCGTCGACTATTCCGCCGACCTCGCGGACGGCTTCGACCGGACCGGATTCGCCAAGGCGCTGCACGAGGCGACCGTCGACATCGCGGCCGCCAAGCCGCCGGCGTGCAAGAGCCGGTTCCGCCCGACCGAGGACGTCGTGGTCGGGCCCGACACCGAGGGACACGCGCATGTGCACGTCCACATCGCGCTGCTCGCCGGCCGGACCGAGGAGACCAAGGCCCGGCTCACCGAAGCCGCGCTGGAGTTGCTGCGCACCCATGTGAAGACCGCCGACGGGATCGTGCTGCACGCCTCCGCCGAGGTGCGCGACCTGGACGCCTCCTACCGGAAGTTCGAGGGCTGAGCGGCCTCAGGTCGCCAGCGTCAGGAGCCGGCCGGCCAGATCGGCGAACGGGCCGTCGGCCGGCTCCTCCTTGAAGATGCGGCGCAGCAGGGCGCCCATCTCCTGGTCGTAGGCGGCGCTCACGGAGGCCAGCGCGGCGAAGTCGTGCACGAGCTGGCTCTCCAGCTCCTCCCGCGGGATGCGCCGGCCGTCCAGCCAGATCAGCGCCGTCGACTCGGCGAGCGAGATCCAGGAACGGACGACCAGCTCCAGCCGCGCGGGCGGATCGGTCACGCCCAGGTGCGAAAGGATCTGGACATACGCGGCCTGCCGTACGGAGTCGACGAGCGCGTTGGTCGTCGAGGAGCCGACCGCGGGTCCGCCCCGCATGAGGGCGGAGAAACCCGGCCCGTGCTCGTCCACGAAGTCGAAGTAGCGGCCCATCACGCGATGCAGCCGCGCTCCCAGCGGACCCTCGTGCGGCTCCACGAAGCGGGCCGCGAGTTCGTCCGCCGCCCGCTGCAACGCCGCCTCGTACAGGCTGAGTTTGCCGGGAAAGTAGTGATAGACCAACGGCCGCGAAATGCCCGCGGCCGACGCTATCTCGTCGATGGAGACCTGGTCGGGCGAGCGGCGGCTGAACAGTTCGAGGGCGACGCCGATCAACTGCTGCCGCCGCTCTTCGACTCCCAATCTGCGGCGAACCCCGGTAGTCATACGAACACCTTACCGATCGATTCCAGCCTCGAACGGACCGGATCGATCGCGGACGTTCAGCCGGGTGCACCGGGCGGGCACGAGAACGGCCCGGTCAGCGCAGCCCGCCCAGCGAACGCCCGTCCCGCAGCGTCCCCTTCAGCTCGGCCCGGGCCCCCTGCTCGCCCCGCAGGGTCAGCAGACTGCCCCGCGCCGACCCGCTGATCCCGCCCGTCGCCCGGATCGACGCGGTCCGGCGGCTGCCCGCGGCCAGCAGGTACCAGGTGCCCGCCTCCGACTTCCACAGCACCCCGGCCAGCACATGCGGATCACGCGCCCCGCACGCCGGGACGTTCTCGGCCTTCGCCGCCACCGCCCCGTACCGCCCGCCCGGCGTGTGGAACTGCGCCAGCACCCGCGCCCCGCCGCCCCGCCACGTCTCGGCCCGGGTGCACACCCACGCCGCCGAGCCGCTCGCGTCCGGCAGCGGCTGCTCGTTGAACGCCCAGGCGTTGACACTGCGCACACCCGCCGAGCGCACCGCGCCCAGCGAGCAGGCGTACGGCTGCCAGGTGCGCAGCGCCGCCGCGCCGGACGCCTCCGACGGCGAGCCGGGCCGGCCGCCGGTGAGCCGGGCCGGGACCAGTTCGCCGAGGTCGCTCAGCAGCCGGGTCCGCTTGCCGTCGGCCAGTTGCAGCACATTCCACGACGTGCACGGACCGGACCTGAGGGCCGGGCTGGCCAGCGGCGCGGTCACCCCGTCGGTGAGGGCGAGGTCCATCGCCCCGGAGCCCGGCTTCAGCAGATCCCGCTCGCCCGCCTTCGACACCCAGGGGGCCGTCAGATAGCGGACGTTGCCGTCGGTCCGGCCCAGGACCACCGCGCCCGCCTCGGCCCGGCCGGCGCCGTCGACCCGGGCGAAGTCGAGGGCGGCGCCCTGTGTGCCGTCCTTGGGCTCTGCGTACCGGGCGAGGCGCAGACCGTCGTAGAGGATCACCACGCGCGCGGCGTCGACCGTCCCCGCGTACAGCAGCTGGGGCGGTCCGGCCGGGCCGCCGGACAGGGTGCCGGGCGTCGCCGACACCTGGACCGCCTCGCCGGGGCGGGCCCACACGGCCAGGGCGCGGCGCAGCAGGGCCGAGTCGCCGGTGAGGTCGCCGCGGGCCGGCCACACGGAGAAGTCGGTGCGTGCCGAGCTCTGCCACGCGGCTGGGGGGACCCGGGTCAGCTTCGCCGGGTCCAGGGCGGCCTGGGCGGCCGGGTTCCGCGCGTACGGGGGTGCGGCGGCGCCGTCGGGACCCCAGCCCTCGCCGGGCAGACCGAGCAGTGCCCCGCACACCAGCAGCGCCGCCCCGGCCGCCAGCGCGGCCTTCAGATGCTGGCGGCGCCGCATCAGGTCCGTGGGCCGGGCCTGGAGCGAGCAGGGGTCGAACTCGGGGGAGTCGAGCAGCCCGTACTGCGCGGGAATCCCGCCGGCCTCCAGCAGCGCGCCGTCCGGGTCGGCGACACCCGCCGCCGTGAGCACGTCGCGCGTCTCGTCGTCCGCGAGCCGCTCCAGGCCGCGCAGCGCGTAGGCGGCCCGGGCCGGTCCCGACAGGGTGGACAGCCGCTGGTCCAGGGCGAGTTCGTCGGCGCCGCCGGACCGGGGGAACAGCTTCAGGCCCCACACCTGGGGCAGCAGCGGCGGCAGCTGGGACCGCTTGGGCCATGCCTTGCGCCGGAGCGGCAGTCCCGCCTCCAGCGCCGTGCGCAGCACCTGGAGGCGGACCAGGGCGTAGCCGGGGTCGCCGTCACGGCCGGTCGACTGGGCCGGGATCACCGGTGCCGGTGTGCGGTTGCGGGGGAGTGCGCGCTGGGTGAGGGCGTGTGCGGTCACGACGCGCCTGCTGCGGCCCAGGCCCGGCGGCAGCACCAGGTAGGCCAGCCGCACGAGCCGCGGGTAGTGCTCGACGAGCGCGGCCTCGGCCTGCTCGACGTCGACGACCGGGCCGGTGGGGGAGGAGGGTGCGGGGCGCTGGGCGACATCCTGTGACTGCACGTTCAGCAGAACGAGCGAATGGTCGGATGGTCACCTGACCGTGGAGCGTCACACTCCCGGCTGCTCCTGCGGCTCCACGAGCAGCCGGGCGTAGTTCGCCATCGACCGCTGGTAGCGGGGCAGGTGCGGGGCCAGCGCGCCCAGGGCCAAGGACAACGCCTCACGGTCCCGGCCCAGGCTGGACAGGCACAGAGCGAGACAGGCACGCACCGGGTCGTCCAGCTCGTCGGACGGGGCGACCAGCTCGGGCGACAGCAGGGCGACGCCCTCCTCGGCCCGGCCGATGTTCCGCAGCGAGCTGGCCAGCTGGATCTTCGTCCGGCGGGCCTTGTAGGGGCTGGCGTCCGCGAGTCCTCGCCGCAGCGCCTCCCGGTACAGCGGGACCGCCTTGTCCGAGCGGCCCGTGGAGTCCCAGGCGCAGGCCTGCTCGAACGGCCCGAGCGGGCTGCCGTCCGGCAGCTCGGCGACGAGGGCGTCGACCTCGGCACGGAAGCGCGCCTCGTCCGCTTCCTCTTCGGCGTAGTCGTCGAAGCGGGCCCACAGCGCGGTGACGCGATCTTCCCAGTCCTGGTTCACCGTGCCACCCTCGCACAGGCGTGCCTACGGAGGCAGCGGAATTTGAGCGCTGGGGGCTCCGCAGCCGTATCGAAGGCGAGAGCCCTTGCCGGGGCTCCGTGCGGCATGCGTCCGGACCGTGCCGTGACAAGGACCGGAGGAACAGATGAGGGTGACCCGACCGATGCTCGCGCTGAGCGGCGCGGTGGCGATACTGGCGCTGGCCGGCTGCGGATCCGGCGGCAAGGACGAGGCGGCCGTGCCGAAGGAAGTGACCGGCAGCCTGGAGCACATCGCGGCCGAGGCCAAGTGCAAGCCGAACATGCAGACCGACGCCGACACGATCCGCCAGGCCCTCTGCAAGAAGGGCAAGGAGAAGTACGTCCTCGCGACCTTCTCCACCGACCGCGGCCAGCGCGAGTGGCTGAACGGCGCGAAGGACTACGGCGGCTACTACCTCGTCGGCCGCAAGTGGGTCGCCGTGGGCCAGCAGAAGACGGTCACGGCGCTGCAGAGCACCCTCGGCGGGACCATGGAGGAAGGCTCCGAGCACATGAACCCCGGCGGCAGCCACAACAAGGGCGGTCACGACGGTGGCGGCCACAGCGGCTGAACCTGGGGCACGCGCGGGCGTAGGCTCTCCCGGATGCGGATAGGCGAGCTGTCCAAGCGCACGGGCGTGAGTCCGCGCTCACTGCGGTACTACGAAGAGCAGGGCCTGCTGACCAGCTCACGCTCCGGCGCGGGGCAGCGTCACTATTCCGGTGCCGCGGTCCAGCGCGTGTCGCTCATCCGGCAGTTGTTCGACGCGGGTATGTCCAGCCGGGTGATCGCGACCGTGCTGCCGTGTGTGGACGTCCCGGACGACCTGGGGGTCGCCGAGGAGACGTTCACGGCGATGATGCGCGAGCGCGACCGGATCGACGCCGACATCGCGCACCTGATCGAGACCCGGGATGCACTCGACGTGCTGATCAGTGCCAACAGCCGACACCGTGCGGAGCTGTCCACGGGCCCGGAACCGGTGGCGCGGTCGGCCTGATGCTGTGATCTGCGCCTCAGCCGGTTGCCCCTCACATCGATGTCAGAGGTGAGGATGGCGGCAACGCCCGGAATCACCGGGCCGGTCGCACGGGAGGCGGCGGAAGATGGGGCAGGCGTGGGGTTTCGGCAGGTATGGCGGGCCCGAGGTGCAGGAGTTCTTCGATCGTCCCGATCCGGTGCCCGGTCGCGGCGAGGTGCTGATCCGGGTCGACGTCGCCGGCGTGAATCCCCTCGACCACGTGGTGCGCTCAGGTCTGGTCGACGGGTTCGACGGCGGGCGTCCGTTTCCCCGCGTGCTGGGCATGGAGGCAGCCGGAACCGTTCTCGCCCGGGGCGAGGACGTCGACGGGCTCGAGGTGGGTGACGCGGTCTTCGGCTTCGCACTCACCGGTGGCGGCACCTACGCCGAGACGACGGTGCTGTCCGCGCCGAACACCGCACGCATCCCGGAGGGTCTGTCCGCGACCATGGCGGCGACGCTGCCGGTGGCCGGGACGACCGCGGTGGACGTGCTCGACCAGCTCGGCCTCCCGGCCGGCGCCACGGTCCTGGTCAACGGGGTCGGGGGCGGCGTCGGCCTCGCCGTCGCCCGGCTGGCCGTCGGGCGCGAGCTGCGCGTGATCGGCACCGGGAGCACCGCCAAACGCGAGCACGCCGAGGCCATCGGGGTGCGGTTCGTCGACTACACCGCCGAGGACGTCGCCGCCGCGGCACGCGAGCTGGTCCCGGACGGCTTCGACGGGATCGTCGACCTGGTCGGAGGCACCTCGCTGCGCGCGGTCGCTCCGCTGGCCCGGGATCCCCGCGAGGTCATCGCCGTGGGTGACATGTCCGTGCCCGACCTCGGTGGGCGTTTCGTCGAGCGTCGCATCGACCGCGAGAACCTGGAGCGGTCCGCCCGGCTGGCCCTCGACGGACTCCTCGCACCCGTGACCACCGCGGTCCATCCGCTCTCCGATGCCCCGGCCGCCCTCGCCACCGTCGAGAACGGTCACGCCTCGGGCAAGGTTGTCATCAAGGTGGCATGAGGACATCCGGCACGGCTTCCGAGCGTGAGAAAGCCGGCGGTGGGAATTCCCACCGCCGGCTTTCCGCTGGCTGAGTACTACCGGCCGACTACTACTGGCAGTTCTCGCCGTTGTTGATGCACTGGACCATCTCGTTCATCACGTTCTCGTCGAAGAAGTTGATGAAGTCGTTGTGGTCCGTGATCGGCTTGTGCAGCTGCTCCGGGAAGGAGTCCACCGCGAACGCGTTCTGGACCTGTCCATTGTTGATCTGCGGCGCCGGGACGTCGTAGACCAGACGGACCTGGAGCTGGGGGATGGCCTGGAAGCCGTTCGAGCAGCTGCCGTCCGCTTCCACGAAGTCCACGTGGGTGCGGTGGTTGGCGCTGTCGATGTTCTGGCCGTCCCAGCAGCTCTGGAAGTTGGACAAGCGGACCATGCTGCTGCCCTCGGGGCAGATCGGGTACTTGTCCGTCACCTGACGGTCCTCGAAGCCGGTGCACGTCCAGGACGTGTTGGCGTTGTTCAGGCCGTTGGTCAGGGACTTGGCGTCACCGGTGATGATCCGCAGGGCCTTCGGCATCGCGACGACGTCGCTGGTGCGGTTGCCCACGAACTTCAGCTCCGCCTGCGCGGGCTCGACGATCTTGCCGACGTTGCCGTCCTGGCCACCGCCCGGCTGACCCGCGTCGATGTCGTCCGAACCGTCCTGGATCCGGATGACCGGCCAGAAGTACGTCGACTTGTCGCCCTGGTTCTGGCAGGTCGTCTCGCCGTTCTCCAGGTCCTCGTCGCTCGCGAAGGCGTTGTTGGCCTGGTTGCCGACGTAGTCGTGCTGGTGCTGGGCACCGTTGGAGACACCCGGCGCCACGATCACGTTGTCCGAGTTGCGGTTCTCGTTCTCGTTGGTGCCGCACTGCGTGGTGAAGGTGCCCGTGGAGCCGCCGTCACCGTTCGCCGCCAGACCGTTCGGCAGGTTGCGGGAGTTCGGCTGGACTTCCTCGATGTTGACGAAGTCCGCGGCCGCCGGGCCGTTGCCGTCCTGACCGCCGTTGCCGCCCTGGCCCTGGTCCTGGCCGTTGTCCTGACCGCCCTGGTCCTGGCCGCCCTGGTCCTGACCCTGACCCTGGTCCTGGCCGTCCTGGTTCTGGCCCTGGTCCTGACCGTCCTGGTTCTGGCCGTCCTGGTTCTGACCGCCCCCGGCCTGGCCGTCATTGGTGTTCGCGTCGGCGTTCATGCCCTGGCACTCGGCCATCTGGGCGAGGTTGCCGGGCGCCTGGCCACCCACCCGCTTGATGTTGATGCCGATCCGGTCGATGGCGGCGGTCCGCTTCGACTTCAGCGGGCCGAGGATGGCGTTGTTGACGAAGCCGGAGTCACCGGCCTGTGCCTGACGCGTGGAGGCGAGCCGGGTGTAGGCCTCGCTGATCTGCTTGTCGAGGTTCGCCAGCTCCTTGTCCACGCCCTTGCGCGCGCCGTCCGGCACGTCGGTCAGACTCTGGCCTACGTCCGGGCACTGGATCGTGGCGACCTGAGCGCCCGCGGACTTCGTCTGGTTCGCCGAGTTCTCCTCATGCGCCGAGGCATAGAAGTTTGCCCAGATCAGCCCGCCCCCACCGAGCGCTAGGGCCGCCGATGCGGCTATGGCCTTGGTGGCCATCGGCGTCCGGCGTTTTCTTGTGTTGCGTCCCATGGAACTCCTCTGACTTCCTTTTTCGGGGGCATGAGGCGCCCGACAGGAGTGAAGCGGCTCCCATCCATACGCAGGGGGTCCCACGGGTGTTCAGAGGTCCCGGAAATTGATGCGAGATTCGTGAGGGCTCTGTGTTCTCAACAACCCATTTCATACCGGGAGTTGTTGATCCCCCACGGTCGGTGAACCAGCGAGTCCGGTTTCACCGGCCGTGGTCGAGATACGCCAGAACCGCCAGCACGCGGCGGTTGTCGTCGTCCGAGACCTCCAGTCCCAGTTTGGCGAAGATGTTCGCGGTGTGCTTGGCGATGGCCCGTTCCGTCACCACCAGCCGGCCGGCGATCGCCGCATTGGTCCGGCCCTGCGCCATCAGCTCCAGCACCTCCCGCTCCCGGGGCGTCAGCCGCGCCAGCGGCCGGTCGTCACCCGACCGGCGCGCCAGCAGCTGCTGGATGACCTGCGGATCCATCGCCGTACCCCCGGCGGCGACCCGCCGTACGGCGTCCACGAACTGCTCGGCGTCGAACACCCGGTCCTTCAGCAGATACCCGACCCCGCCGCTGCCGTCGGCCAGCAACTCACGCGCGTAGAGCTGCTCCACGTGCTGGGAGAGCACCAGCACCGGAAGACCGGGCCGCTCGCGGCGGGCGTCGAGCGCGCACTGCAGCCCCTCGTCGGTGTGCGTGGGCGGCAGGCGTACGTCGACCACGGCGACGTCCGGTTCCAGCTCGGCCAGCGCGGCGGCCAGTTCGGGGCCGGACTCGACGGCCGCCGCGATCTCGAAGTCGTGCGCCTCGAGCAGCCGGACGAGCCCGTCGCGCAGCAGGAAGAGGTCTTCGGCTAGGACAACGCGCAAGGGATCTCCATGGTGACCATGGTGGGACCGCCCGCGGGGCTGCTGACGGCCAGGACGCCGTCGAATGTACCGAGCCGCCGCTCGACTCCGGAGAGTCCGGAACCGGCTCCGATCACCGCACCTCCCTTGCCGTTGTCGGTGACGGACACCCGCAGCATCCCGTCGGCGTGGTGCAGGTCGGCCCAGATCCGGTCGGCTCCGGAGTGCTTCACCGCGTTGGTGAGCACCTCGCTGACGGCGAAGTACGCGGCGGACTCCACGGGCGCCTCCGCCCGCCCGGGCAGGTCCACGCTCACCTCGGTGGTCACCGGCAGCCGCAGCGCCAGCGCCCGTACCGCGTCGCCGAGGCCGCGCTCGGCGAGGACCGGGGGATGGATGCCGCGCACCAGTTCGCGCAGTTCGGCGAGGGCCTCGACCGAGGACGTGCGGGCCTGCGCGATCAGCTCCTTGGCCCTGGCCGGGTCCTTGTCGAGGAGCGCCTCGATGGTGCCCAGGTCCATGCCCACCGCGACCAGCCGGGCCTGGGCCCCGTCGTGCAGGTCCCGCTCGATGCGCCGCAGCTCGGCGGCGGAGGTGTCGACGGCGTCGCGCCGCGTCTCGGTCAGGACCCGTACCCGCTCGGCCAGTTCGCGCTGGCCGGAGCCCAGGACGGCCTGGGTGAGCCGGAAGTGGACGTCCAGCAGCCGCGGGGTGAGGAAGTGCGCGAAGAAGAGGAGGACCAGGCCCAGGGCGGCGGCACCGAACGCGGACACCTGCCCGGTGACCTTGACGAACCCGTACCAGTACCCCTCGGGGAAGACCCGCCACAGCCCGGCCGCGAGCGCGAAGCCCTCCAGCGGGTACAGCCACAGCGCGGCCGGCAGCAGCGCGGTGAGGAACCCGGCCGTCATGTCGACCGGCAGCCACATCAGGTCCCGCCAGGTCGCCGGGTCGCGCAGCATCCCGAACGTGGCCGACCACGGGTTGGCGTCCTTCGGCAGCGGCCGGTACGCCGGCGGGATCCGCACCCCGCCCCACTCCGCCGCGAGCACCCGCCGCCAGTTCGCGAACGCCCGCACCCCCTTCAGCACGTACGGCGTGGTGACGAGCCCGACGCCGATCGGGATGAGCGCCATGGACACCAGGGACAGGGTGAAGCACAGCACCGCCCCGGGTAACGAGACGAGGGCCACCCCCAGCCCCCGTAGCGCGGCGAGCGCGACGCCCCGCCCCTTCGCTGCCCTGTAGCCGCTCTTCGTGTCGATGGTCATGGCGTCAGTCTCGCCGAGCGGGGGTGCGGGGTCACGGGGCCGGGACACCCGGTCAGGGGGTGGTGCTACGTACACCTCGGGACGCGGCGCGGTGGTTCACGGGGTGGTTCATCTGCCTCATGCGCCTCCGCCGTTTGCGAGCATCTTCGCCTCCTTCTCCGGGTCGAGCCCCACCGGCGGCCGGTCCGGCCGCTGGGGCGCCGTGCCGCCGATGTCCTGGAGCCAGCTCCAGGTGTCGGCCACGGTCTCCGCCACGGGCCGGCAGGTCAGCCCCGCCTCCACCGCCCGGGAGACGTCCGCGCTGTGCAGCGCGTCGTGCAGGTCGCTGCCCGGCGGCACCCACACCGGCAGCTCGGTCCACGGCTCGACGCCCGCCTCCAGGATCACCTCCGGCGCCGTCCACCGCGGTTCGGCCGCACCGCCGGTGACCCGCGCACACGCCTCCAGCAGCGTGCCCGTCGTGGCGTGCCCCTGCGGACCGGCCAGGTTGTACGGCCCGCTCAGCTCCCGCTCGGCCGCGTGCAGGATCCACTCGGCCAGGTCCCGGACGTCCACGTACTGCAGGGGCAGCTCGCGCGGCCCCGGGGCGAGCACCGGACCACCGCGCGCCATCCGGCCCAGCCACCAGGGCAGCCGGCCGATGTTCTCGTACGGGCCGAGGATCAGCCCGGCCCGGACGAGCACCGACCGGTCCTCGCCGAACGCGTCCAGCACGGCCAGTTCACCGCCGCGCTTGTCCTGCGGGTACGCGGTCTGCTCCGCGTCGGCCGAGGCGCCCTCCACCAGGGGCGCGTCCTCGGCGTACCCGGCGGGCGGTGCCCACGCGTACACCGAGCAGCTCGACACGTACACGTACCGGCCGGCGCGGCCCCGCAGCAGCCGCGCCGTGTCCCGCACCGCGCGGGGCTCCGCCGACCAGGTGTCGACGACGACGTCCCACTCGCCCGGGTCGTCGGCGAGGGCGGCGAGACCACCGGGCGCGGTGCGGTCGCCGAGCAGCGACCGCGCGCCCTCCAGCACCTCGTGCCGCCCCCGGTGGAAGACGGTCACGTCCCAGCCCCGCCCCAGGGCCGCCTCCACGACGGCCCGCCCCGCGAACTCCGTACCACCCAGCATCAGAAGCCTCATGCCGCTGACTCTGCCCGGTGGGGCGGCGGTACGGAACGGGGATCTGCCGTCAGCAGACGGATGGGGCCGGTGGCTCAGTGGCTCACGGGAGGCACGTACTTGTAGCCGACCCGGCGTACCGTCCGGATGGTGTCGCGGTGCTCCGCGCCCAGCTTGCGGCGCAGCCGGGCGACATGGACGTCGACCGTACGGCCGTCCCCCACGTGCCCGTAGCCCCACACCGTGCCGACCAGCTGGTCCCTGGTGTGCACCCGGCCCGGGTGCGCCACCAGGTGGGCGAGCAGCTCGAACTCCAGATACGTGAGGTCGAGCGGCCGGCCGGCCACCTGGGCGGTGCGCTGCACGGTGTCGACGCGGATCAGCTGCTCGCCGCCCGGCTCGGGACCCGACTCCGGGGCGACGGGCTCCGGGCGGTCCGGCACCGCCACCGGGAACGGCGGCTGCTGGTCGGCCGGGACGAGCACCAGATAGCCGACCATCGGCGGCCGGCCCGGCAGCGTGGGCAGCGTGTGCTGCGGCGCCGGAAGCCAGGTGGCACCCGGCGGCAGCAGATCCGCGACGGTCACCACCTCGTCCCGGTCGACGGCACGCAGCCGATGCCGGGCGCTGTTCGTCGGAGGGGTGTTGAGGGTGGCGGTGGACAGAGAACGAGTGGTCGCCATGAGAGGTCAGCTCTTTCGCGCGAGGAGTTCGTCGGAGAGGTCGACGGCCGCGAGTTCGTGGTCGGGGTCGCCGAGGACGTACGCGGTTCGCGCTGGCCGAAGGCCGGGGTGTACGGCGTTAGAGGGCCGGCGCGTTCGTCGCGCGGCAACACACCCGGTCGAAGTCGTAGTCCTGACGGGACGGCCAGAAGGGCTCGAGGTCATGACGACCCGTCGCGGTGTACTTCTGGTAGCTGGCCATGGCCCCATTGAAGCAGAGAGGCCCCCGCGCCGGGACCCTCCTCTCACACCTTGGACACATGCCGGACATCCGGCCGGCATGCCGAAACCTCATCCCACCAGGCGCTTCCGCCACTCCAGGGGCCCGACATCGATCGCCTTGCCCGGGTCACCGTCCCACTCCGCGGACAGCCCGGCCGCGGCCAGCGCCGCCACGACCTCATGCCCGACGGCTCTCGTCGTCTCCTCGGAGCCGTCGAATCCGCCGTAGTAGAGCGACAGACCGTGTCCCTCCGCCGCGCCGCGTGTGGACTGGTGGTGGAAGAACACGAATCCCCGCACCTCCGGCTTGCCGTCGGCCTCCGCGCCGATCTCCGCCATGCCGCAGCCGCGGCAGCAGGTGAAGTCCTCGCGGGCGACGATGCCGGCGCGGTCCAGGGCAGCGAAAGCACGCTCCAGCCGGTCCGGGTCGGTCGGTTCGCTCCACGACTCCTGCTCGTCGACGCGCTCCAGCCACAGCCGCTCGACGATCTCGCGGGCCTGCGCCGGGGAGACGGGGGAGGAGTCCTCCTTGCCCTGCGTCAGGTACACCGTCTCGCGGATCATCGTCTCGATGTCCAGGTAGCCGTCCCGGAGCATCTCGTGGACGTACCCCTCGGCCCGCGCCGAGACCTCGGGGGCGAGCGGGGGCGGAGGGGCGGGCAGCCCGAACTCCTCGCGCTCCCAGGTCACTCCGGTGTCCCAGCCGTCCTCCTGGCGCGCCCAGCGGACCATCACCTCGGCGACGAGGCCTGGATCGGTCAGCCGGGTCACCCACAGGTGCGGAACGGACCCCGTGCGGTGCTGGAGGTCGTAGGCCCCGTCCCCGTCGCGTGCCGTCTGGATGAAGACCATCGGCCGGTCCGGTATCCGCTGCACGATGAGGAAGTGGTCGTCGTCCCCGCCGATCCGCTCCACCGACTCCCGCAGCTCCCGCGCGGCGATCCGCGTGTGCGCCCGCCCGCTCTCCGTCTTCACCTTGACCTCGAGGCCCCCGTCGATCTCCATGCGCCCCACCATGGCATGCCCCACTGACAACGCGAGGGGGCGCCCACCGCGAGCGGTGAGCGCCCCCTCGGGAGCCGGGTGGTGCCGGTCAGACCTGGCCGGCCTTCTCCAGGGCCGAGCAGCAGGTGTCGACGAGCAGGCGGGTCACCACGTACGGGTCGACGTTGGCGTTCGGACGGCGGTCCTCGATGTAGCCCTTGCCGTCCTTCTCGACCTGCCAGGGGATACGGACCGAGGCGCCGCGGTTGGAGACGCCGTAGGAGTACTCGTTCCACGGGGCGGTCTCGTGCAGACCGGTCAGGCGGTCGTCGATGCCGGCGCCGTAGTTCTTGACGTGGTCGAGCGGCTTGGAGCCCTCGCCGAGGGACTCGGCGGCGGTGATGATCGCCTCGTACGTCTCGCGCATCGCCTTGGTGGAGAAGTTGGTGTGCGCGCCGGCGCCGTTCCAGTCGCCCTTGACCGGCTTCGGGTCGAGGGTGGCGGCGACGTCGAAGTCCTCGGCGGTGCGGTAGAGCAGCCAGCGGGCCACCCACAGGTGGTCGGAGACCTCCAGCGGGGAGACCGGGCCGACCTGGAACTCCCACTGGCCGGGCATGACCTCGGCGTTGATGCCGGAGATGGCGAGACCCGCCTCCAGGCAGTTGTCCAGGTGCGCCTCGACGACCTCACGGCCGAAGATCTCGTCCGCGCCGACACCGCAGTAGTAGCCGCCCTGCGGGGCCGGGAAGCCGCCCTTGGGGAAGCCGAGCGGGTAGCCGTCCTGGAAGAACGTGTACTCCTGCTCGATGCCGAAGATCGGCTCCTGGGCGGCGAACTTCTCGGCGACCTCGGCCAGCGCGGCACGGGTGTTGCTGGCGTGCGGGGTGAGGTCGATGTTCAGGACCTCGCACAGCACCAGGATGTCGTCGCCGCCGCGGATCGGGTCCGGGCAGGTGAAGACAGGCTTGAGGACACAGTCCGAGGCGTGGCCCTCGGCCTGGTTGGTGGACGACCCGTCGAAGCCCCAGATCGGCAGCGCGTCGAGACCGGCGGGCGAGCCCGTGATGATCTTGGTCTTGGAACGCAGTTTGGCCGTCGGCTCGGTGCCGTCGATCCAGATGTACTCAGCCTTGAAGGTCACGGGCCACATCCTTCGGGGGTGTGTCTGGGCGCGTATCGCGGGTGCTGCGGCGCTGCGGCACCGATGCGCCGCGTCAACTGCCCGGCAGCCTGTCAACAGGCGATTTCCCGGCCATTGCTCGAATGTGAACCCCGTGTTACCTGGTGTGCCCGCGCCGTTCTTCGCGCCGAGAGGGCGTTTCCGCCCGGGGGAGGGGGGCGGTCACCGGCTTCCCTCCGTCAAGCCGGTGACCGGCGCCCGCGTGACCCGGACGTGCCGGTCCTGCTGCTCCTGGCCGGGAGCAGCAGGACCGGTGACACGTACCGAGGGGGCGGCCGAGGGGTGGGCCGGCGCCTCAGTGACCCGTTCGGCCGTCCGGCATCACCCCACCTTCTCGATCACGGCCCGGCGGATCAGGAACTTGCCGGGCTCACGGACCTGTTCGAAGGCCGCGTTGTTGAGCAGCGCACAGCTGCCGGAGGCCGAAGTGACCTCCACCGTCGTGGACTTGTTGTTGTCCAGGTTGGTGACCTTCAGCTGTGTGCCGACCGGGAACTGGTTGCTGGACGCGGCAGGAGCGCCGCCCTCGCCGGAGAGCGTGACGGTGGAGCCGTTGCACACCTGCTGCCCGGAGGCCGCGGCGCCACCGCCGGAGTCTTCCGCCGGTGCGGACTCCGCGGGCTGCGAAGCCTCGGCGCCGCCCTCGGCCGCGTCCTGGCCACCGCCGGCCTGCTCGCCGCCGGCCTGTTCACCGCCGGCTTGTTCACCGCCCTGTGCGGGCTGCGACGGCTGCGCGGCCTGGGAGTCCTGAGCCGACTCCCCAACCGTGCACCCCGACGCCTCCTGCTTCCGCTTGATCTCCTCGATGACCGCCTCGCGGTTGGCGATCCGGGCTTCCGACTGCGCGTCGGGATTGGCCTGCTGGTCGGCGATGAACTTCTCGTTGTTGCCGAGGGCGGTGGCGAGTCCCAGGCAGGCCGTCGACTCCGCCGCCGACCTGGTGGTCGGCGGCGAGGCGTTCGACGTGCTCGCCATGACGAAGGCCCCGCCTCCCGCCACCGCCGCCGCGCTCACCAGCAGCGCGATCTTCTTCGTTGGGCCGAGAGTTCTCCTACGCGACATGCGCGCCTCCTGAAGAGGTAGGGGAGCGTACGCCGCTATGTACGAGATACCGAACGAGGTTACTCAGCAGTTACAGGAGTCAATGAAGTGACCTGCGCCACATGCGAAAAGAGAGGTGGTCAGCGCGACAGTGCGTCCCGCACGGCCTCGTCCGTCCGGCCCACCACGGCCGTGCCGTCGTCCGCGGTGATGATCGGGCGCTGGATCAGCTTCGGGTGCTCGGCGAGCGCCTTGACCCACCGGTCGCGCGAACCGGCGTCCCGCGGCCACTCCTTGAGCCCGAGCTCCTTGGCGGCCGCCTCCTGGGTGCGCGTGATGTCCCACGGCTCGAGACCGAGGCGCGCGAGAACGCCACGGATCTCGTCCTCGCTCGGCACGTCCTCCAGGTAGCGGCGGACGGTGTAGTCGGCCCCCTCGGCGTCGAGCAGCGACACGGCGCTACGGCACTTCGAACAGGCCGGATTGATCCAGATCTCCATGCGCCCACGGTACGCGCTGCCGTCGCTGTTCGATTTTCAGCCGACCTCAGGCGCCCCTCGCGGACCTGCTGTGACGTGGCGCCAATTTCCTTGCTTACCTGGGCTTTTGCCGCGCTTGGCGGACTCCCCGTTGTCAGTGCCCGGCGGTAGAATATAAGCAGTGTTCGAGGGTGGCGCCGGGGTCGCAGAGGACTTCCGGTGGCCGCCCTGTCGCGACAGGAGGATGTCTGTGCCCGCTGCCGCTCTGAAGTCGAAGCCGTTGCCCACCCAGTCCACCGCGAAGCGTCCCGTCCTGCTCGACCTGCCGTACGCGCCCGTGGAGAAGCGGCCGCTGCCGCCGGGCCGGCCGCGCGAGTGGTACGTCACGCACAACCGTCGCCTCAAGGCGATGCGACTCGCCATCGCCCTGCTCGACTCCGGCGTCTACATGCCGAACCAGGCCCGTAACGAGACGATCCGCTGCGCGGCCGAGCAGATCGGTGTCCACCCGCCGTCGGACACGACGTGCCACATGGTGCGGGCGTTCATGCGCTACGCGCGCTGAAGCCGGTCCACCGGTGTTCCCGGCGCGGGGAGCACCGGTGGGTTCAGCCGGGCGAAGCCCTCCTGACGTTCGTAGGGGAAGTAGGGGTACGGCGCCGGGCGGTGGCTCGCCGCGTCGAGCCTCGCCGTCTGGTCCGGGGTCAGGCTCCAGCCGACGGCGCCGAGGTTCTGGCGCAGTTGCCGCTCGTCGCGGGCGCCGATGAGGACGGAGGACACGGTCGGCCGCTGGAGCAGCCAGTTGAGGGCGATCTGCGGCACGGCCTTGCCCGTCTCCTCCGCGATCTCGTCCAGCGCGTCGACCACGGCGTAGAGGTGCTCGTCGGCGACGGGCGGGCCCTGGTCGGCGGTGCGGTGCAGCCGGCTGCCGGCCGGGAGCGGTGCTCCGCGGCGGACCTTGCCGGTGAGGCGCCCCCAGCCGAGCGGGCTCCAGACGATCGCACCGAGGCCCTGGTCGAGGGCGAGCGGCATGAGCTCCCACTCGTAGTCGCGGCCGATGAGGGAGTAGTACACCTGGTGGGCGACATGGCGCGGACGGCCGTGCCGCTCGGCGGTCGCGAGGGACTTCATCACCTGCCAGCCGGAGAAGTTGGAGACGCCGGTGTAGCGCACCTTGCCCGCCTGGACGAGGGTGTCGAGCGCGGCCAGCACTTCTTCGACCGGCGTTCCGGCGTCGAAGGCGTGGAGCTGGAACAGGTCGATGTGGTCGGTGCCCAGTCTGCGCAGGGCGTCCTCGCAGGCGGTGATCAGACGGGAGCGGGAGGAACCCGCGTCGCCCGGTCCGTCCCCCATCGGCAGACCGGTCTTGGTGGAGACGATCACCTGGTCCCGGCGGCCCTTGATCGCCTGCCCCAGCACCTCCTCGGAGGCGCCGGCGGAGTAGACGTCGGCGGTGTCGAACATCGTGATCCCGGCGTCCAGGCAGATGTCCACCAGGCGGCGCGCCTCCTGTGCGTCGGTCGTGCCCCACGCGCCGAACAGCGGGCCCCGCCCGCCGAAGGTGCCGGCTCCGAAGCTCAGCGCGGGAACCATGAGTCCGGACGCGCCCAGTCGCCTGTATTCCATCTCGGCCCCTTTCGATCTCCACTAACGGGTCTGTAGTTCCGTTAGTGGTCACTAAGGTAGCAGGGCGAGACGGTTAATGGAACAGGAGTGCCGTTATGGCTGACGGAGGCGAGCCGGGGACCCTGCGGCCGGGAGGGCGCACGGCGCGGGTACGGGAAGCGGTGCTGCGGGCGGCCGAGGACGCCCTGACCGAGCAGGGCTTCACCGGCCTGGACCTGGCCGACATCGCCCGCCGCGCCGGAGTCGGCAAGACGACCGTCTACCGCCGCTGGGCGACGGTCACCGGGCTGGTGGCCGACCTCCTGCTGGACATGGCCGAGCAGTCCGCCCCCCGCACCGAGACCGGCTCGCTCCTCGGCGACCTCACGGCCAACGCCCGGCTGGTGCAGCGCACCCTGACGGACCCCCGGCAGGGGCCGCTGTTCAAGGCGCTGATCGCCGCCGCCACCGGCGACCCCAAGACGGCCGCGGCGCTGCGGCGCTTCTACGACATCCGCGTCAGGGAATGGGCTCCCTGCGTACGGCAGGCCGTCGACCGGGGCGAGGTGCCCGAGGGCACCGACACGCATGAGGTGATCCGCGCCGTCTCCGCCCCGCTCTACTACCACCTGCTGATCAGCGGCGGCCGGCTCGACGGCGCCACGGCCGACCGGGCCGCCGAGGCCGCCGCGACCGCGGCACGCGCGGGCGTGTACGTACGGGCCTGAGACCCCGAGGCCCCGAGGCCCTGAGGCCCTGAGGCCCTGAGGCCCTGAGGCCCCGAGGCCCCGAAGCCCGAGGCGGCCCCGGCCTCAGACGTACCGTTCCATCAGCCCCGTCACATACGCCTCCAGACGCCCGCCCAACACCTCCGGCGTCAGGTCGGTCCGCCCCAGCTCCCGCCAAGGGACCGCCAGTTTCGCCGCGTCGGGGACGTAGGCCAGGGCGTCGAGCAGCCGCCAGTACAGATGGTCCGGGCCGTCGGCCAGGCGCCGGCCGCCGTGTGCCTCGTAGCGCTCACGGAACCCGAGGCCGTACTCCGGGCCGTGCAGCAGCGCGAGCGCCGTCGAGCAGTGGGCGACATCCAGGTCGGCGGGACCCCACGAGGTCTCCACCCAGTCGACGACACCGCCGATCCGCAGACCGGCCCCCGAGCCCGTGAACAGCACGTTCCCGGGGTGGAAGTCCCGGTGCAGGAAACAGCCCTCGTACGGCGGGGGATCGCGGCGGATGACGTCCACGGCCCGCTCCCAGCCAGGGGGAACGCCCTCCGGCGACGTCCACGCCTGGTACGCGCGCGGACGCTCCTCGGGAACGACCCGGTGGATCCGGGCCAGTTGAGCCGCGAGCAGCTCCACGCGCGCGTCGAGGTCCTCCTCGTCGACCCGGACCCGCCCCGGCAGCACGGACATCAACAGGGACGGATGGTCACAGTGCTCGGCGGTCGCGTCCACGCCGATCAGCTCCGGGGCGGGCACGCCCTCCTGCCCGGCCAGCAGCGTGAGCACGTCCGCCTCGCGGGCCAGCAGCCCGGGGGCGTGCCGCCGGAAGAAGGGCTTCACGAAGGTCCGCAGGGCGAGGGAGGTGCCGTCGTCGAGAGTGAGCCGCCGCATCTGGGCGCTCCAACCACCCTTCAGGAAAGACGACTTGTCGACCGTACGGCCCTCCGGGAGCTGCTTGGCCACCCACGCCCGGGTCGCCGTCCAGCCCTGCTCGCCGAGCCCGGTCAGCACGGCGGTGACGAACGCCCGCCGGTCGTCGGGACGGTCCCGGAACCACAGGCCCAACCGGTGCTCCGCCTCGGGAAGTTCCCAGTGGGTGAACTGGGCGCGCCGGGCCAGGGCCTCCGAGACGGCCTCCGTCACGGCGGGCGGGATGACCTCGTCCGTGCCCGGCACCGCGAGCACCGCCCGTCCCTCGTACGCCCGCAGCACGTCGAGGGCGGACGACGTACGCCAACTGCCGGGCCGGCGGATGATCTCGCTGAACGGTCCGTCACCCTCCCCGAACGGCACGTCCCACGCCTCGGCCGCGTACACCGCGGGCGCGCACAGCCCCAGGGCCGCCACCCGGTCCCCGTAGTGCCGGGCGAGATCGGCGACCGTCTGACCGCTCATGCTGAAGCCGACCAGGACCAGCGGTACGTCCCCGGGCGCGTGCGCGTCGATCACGGACACGGCCTGCTCGAAGCGTCGGCGCAGGCTCAGCTCCCGCAGCAGGCCGGTGCTCTCCCCGTGGCCCGAGAAGTCGAAGGCGAGCGTGTGGCAGCCGTGCGCGGCGAACTCCGACAGCAGCGGTATCAGCCGCTCCTTGCTGCCGTTGCCCGCGCCGTGCAGGACCACGGCGGTCGCTCTCGCCGACGCGACGGCACCGCCGGACAGCCCGCTGAGCCGTTCATCGCCGATGGTGTGCGTGAAAGGGGTCAACTCCAGCTCACTCATACGGCCATTCACTCACGCCGCGCAGGCCCGTGAGGGGCGGTCACAGCCCGGGCGCTCCCCACACCGGGAACCAGCGGCCGAGATCCTGCTCGATCCGCAGATCGCCGGCGAGCGCCGACCGCACCTGGAGCTCCAGCGCGTTGTCGCGCCGCTGCGCCCCGCCGCCCGACAGGGGAGCGAACGGATAGAAGGTGCCGCGCTTGTAGAGGTAGACCAGGGCGAGCCGTCGGCCGGCCCGGTCGCGGAACCCGGCCAGGGAGCACAGCAGTTGCGGGCCAAAGCCGTTGACCTCCATCTGGCTGTTCACGGCGTGCAGGTCGTTCACGAGCGCGTGCAGCTGGTCGGGGGCGCGGTGCGAGACCAGCCAGGAGTAGCCGTAGTCGTCCTGCCGCAGTTCCACCGGTGGGCCGTCGCGCTCGGTGTCGGCGTCCAGCAGGGCCTGCACCTCGCGGTGGCTCTGCTCGAAGGCCGCGCCCTCGACCGTGGCGAAGCAGACCGCGCCCTGCCCGGTCGGGGTGAAGCCGGCCGCGGCCTCCAGGGTCACGGCCGCCGACGGCAGCGCGAAGAGCCGGTCGAGATCCGCCACGACCGGCTTGGTCCGGCCGAGCAGGATGTCCAGCAGCCCCATGTCACACCCCTCCGGGTGCCGCCGCCTCGCCCAGCTCGGCGGAGATCCGGCCCAGTTGGTCGAGACGCTGCTCCAGGCTCGGGTGGGTCGAGAAGAGCCGCGCGACACCGGGCTCGCGGCCCAGCGCCGGGGTGAAGTAGAAGGCGTTGAAGGCCTGGGCCGTGCGCAGGTCCTTCGTCGGGATGCGGGCGATGTCGCCGGAGACCTTGGTGAGGGCCGAGGCCAGCGCCGAGGGCCGGCCGGTGAGCAGCGCGGCGGCCCGGTCGGCGGCCAGTTCCCGGTACCGGGACAGGGCGCGGATCAGCAGGAAGCTCAGCGCGTACACGGCCGCGGAGATCCCCATCACCGCCGCGAAGATCACCGCCGTGTTCTGGTCCCTGCGTGCCCCGCCGAACAACTGCGAGTAGAAGGCGAATCGCACGATCAACCCCGCGATCACCCCCAGAAAGGACGCGACCGTGATCACGGCGACGTCCTTGTGCGCCACATGCGACAGCTCGTGCGCGAGGACGCCCTCCAGCTCGGCAGGCTCCAGCCGCCGCAGCAGCCCGGTCGTCACACAGACCACGGCGTGGTCGGGGTTCCGCCCGGTCGCGAACGCGTTCGGCATGTCCATATCGGACACGGCCACCACCGGCTTGGGCATGTCCGCGATCGCACACAGCCGGTCCACGACCCCGTGCAGCTCGGGAAACTCCTCCCGCTCCACGACCCGCCCGCGCATGGCGTACAGCGCGATCCGGTCCGAGAACCAGTACTGAGCCCCCAGCAGCCCCGCCGCGACCACCACGACCAGCACCCAGGACTTGAGCAGCACGATCAGCGCCGCGACGAACCCCACGTACAACAACCCGAGCAGGAACAGCGTGATCCCCATACGGGTGGTCAACCGCCGGTCGCTCCGGAAGCGACTGTGCATCTGCATCACCCCGCAGTCAGGCACTCGTCCCACTGCCAGTGTGCACCCGGCCTCTCCCATGAACGGGTCGTGATCGACCCCAGGAGTGGCAAAGGCGTCAGCCCTCCGCACCCACCGCGTACCCCGGCACGGACGGCCACCGGACGGTCAGCACCACCGACTCCTCCTCCGCCACCCAGGAGTGATCGACCCCGCGCCCCCACACGACGTAGTCCCCCTGCCGCTCCAGCAGCACACTGCGCCCGGGAAGCTCCACCCGGAACCGCCCGCTGATCAGCACCAGCAACGCGGTCCGCTCCTCACCCCGCACCCACTCCGCCCGCTCGTCACCCTCGGGATGCACACCCCACTTGACCTCGACGGCCTCACTCCGACGAGGATCCCCGACGTCCTTGAAGTGCCCGAGAATCCACCCACGGTCCAGCACGGCGTCCGCACCCGCGTTGCCCACATACACGCTGTCGTCCACGCGCCGGGACGCTAGCAGCCGCCTGGCCTGCCCTTTCGGTGCAGGCCCCGCTACGGCGCCCGGAAGTTGATGTACCCGAGCAGCACGATCACCGCTGCCACACAGCCGAACACCAGGGCTGTGGAGATCCACGACGAGCGGGAGCGGCGGGCGGGTGAGCGGCGGCGGGGCGACCGGTGGTCGGGGTCGGGGCGGAACGGTACGGGGCCGGGAGGGTTGTGCTTCCAGCGTGCGGCGAGCATACGGGCCCGGGCCGAGGGCTCCTTGTGCTCGGCGTCGTCCGCCCATCTGAGGTCGAACTCGCGCTCCTGGCCGTCTTGTTCGTGCTCGGACATTCCCACTCCACCCCCGTGTGGTCCTGTCAGCAGAATAGAACATACGAC